>NZ_JBFAXQ010000021.1:0-154996 GCF_040680855.1 Kribbella sp. NPDC051952 | reverse complement strand
GCCGATGGTACTGCGACCGGGAGGTCGTGGGAGAGTAGGACGCCGCCGGACATTCACACTGTTAAGGGCCACCCCAATGGGGTGGCCCTTAACATATGTCCGGATCTTTGGGCCGTGGGATCACGGTCTGCGCCACTATGTCCGCGGGAGCCCCTCGATGGGGCTGTCTGGCATCGGTGGCGGTAAGTTTGTGCGGTTGCAGCACACCATCGTTAGGAGTCACCCGTGGCGACGCCACCTCGCAATTCTCACTCCGGCTCAGGGGACCGTCGTGGTTCCTCCGGAGGCGACGGCCGTTCCGGTGGCTCCGGTGGTGGACGTTCGAACTCGGGCTCAGGCCGCTCCGGCGGGTTCAGTTCCGGTCGCGGCGGCTCGAGCGGCGGTAGTCGCGGAGGTGCCGGCGGATCTGGTCGTTCGGGGCCTGGTGGAGCCGGTCGTGGTGGGTCCGGTGGCGGTCGCGGTGGTGAAGGCGGTCGTTCGGGCTCGGGTTCGGGTTCTGGTGGATCTGGGTTCAGCGGTGGACGTTCCGGTGGAGCCGGCGGTCGGTCCGGTGGAGCTGGCGGGTCTGGCGGTGGGCCGCGGTCTTCCGGTGGTTACCGAGGGCCGTCGAGTCGCGGGGATTCGCCTCGTGCCGGTGGGCCGCGGGGTGGTTCGCGGTCTGGGTCTGGCCGGGATGGCGATCGGGACGAGACGCGTTATGACAACCGGCGTGGGTTTGCGCGCGGGGATGACAAGTCGGAGCGGGATCCGTTCGGCGGTCAGATGCCGGGTCGCGGTGAGCGCGACGACCGCGGTGACCGTGGTCGGGGCGCCGGTCGTGACGACCGGTCCGGTGGATACCGGCGCGACGATCGCGCGGGATCAGACCGTGGAGGTCCCCGCAGAGACAACCGCACCGGCTACCAGGCCGGGAACGACCGCGGCGGACCCCGACGAGACGACCGCAGTGGCTATCAGGCCGGCGGAGATCGCGGTGGACCGCGACGAGACGACCGCACCGGCGGAGACCGTGGCGGCTACCGCCGTGACGACCGCGCCGGCGGCGACGACCGTGGTGGCTACCGCCGTGATGAGCGTGCTGGCGGCGACCGCGGTGGTTACCAGCGTGACGACCGGGCTGGCAGTGGTGACCGCGGTGGTTTCCGTGGTGGCGACCGTGCTGGCGGTGGCGACCGCGGTGGTTATCAGCGTGACGACCGTGCGGGTGGTGGCGACCGCGGTGGTTTCCGTGGTGGCGACCGTTCCGGTGGAGGCGACCGTGGTGGCTACCGGCGCGATGAGCGTGCTGGCGGCGACCGCGGTGGCTATCAGCGTGACGACCGTGCTGGTGGTGGTGATCGCGGTGGTTATCGGCGCGATGATCGTGCGGGTGGTGGCGATCGCGGTGGGTTCCGTGGTGGTGAGCGGTCTGGTGGCGGTGAGCGTGGTGGGGCGCGGGGGAGTGGGCCGGCTCGTGCTGGGCGGCGGGATGAGCGTGGGGGACGGGATGAACGGCGGGGTGGGCCTCGTCGGGATGATCGGGGTGAGGAGAAGGCTGGGCCTCGGCGCGACGATCCGGTGATTCCGGAGGGGATCACCGGGGCTGAGTTGGATCGAGGGGTCAAGGCTGAGCTGCGGTCGCTGCCGCGGACCTTGGCTGATCTGGTCGCTCAGCATCTCGTGGCGTCTGGTCGGTTCCTCGACGAAGATCCGGAGCGGGCGTACGAGCATGCCCGGACGGCTCGGCGGCTGGCTGCGCGGCTTGGCGGCGTACGGGAGGCTGTGGCGATCACGGCGTACCTGGCTGAGCACTACGACGAGGCGTTGACCGAGTTCCGGGCGGTACGGCGGATGACCGGGAACCATGAGGTTCTTGCGATGATGGCCGACTGCGAGCGGGCTCTTGGGCGGCCGGACAAGGCGCTGGCGCTGACCAAGGACAAGCATGTGCATGACTTGTCGGAAGGTACGCAGGTCGAGCTGCTGATTGTGGCGGCTGGGGCGCGGCGTGACATGGGGCAGACGGCTGCGGCTATTCAGACGCTTGAGGTGCCGGAGCTGACCAAGCGGACTCGGGCTGAGTGGTTGCCTCGGTTGCGTTATGCGTACGCCGATGCACTCGAGGAGGCTGGGCGGACGGAGGACGCGCTCGTCTGGTTCCACCGGGCGGCTGGAGCGGACGCCGACGGTGAGACCGGTGCGGCTGAGCGCGCAGCCCGACTCGAGGGTCTCGAGTTCACCGACCTCGACGACGAGGACGAGGCGGACGAGGACGACGACGTCCTGGATGAGGACCTCGCAGACGACGAGCGCCTCGAACGAGAGGACGCTGCGCGCGAGGAGCTAGACGAGCGGCTCGAGCAAGAAGATGCCGCGCAGGAAGAGCGAGACGAGCGGCTCGAGCAAGAGGACGCTGCGCAGCAAGAGCGAGACGAGCGCCTTGAACGAGAAGACGCTGTGCGTGAAGAGCGAGACGAGCGCCTCGAAGAAGAGGACGCTGCGCGCGAAGAGCTAGACGAGCGCCTTGAGCAAGAGGATGCCCGCGAGGAGCAAGAAGAAGAAAAGCTTGAGGACTCCGAAGAACAGGACGAGGAGCCCGACGTAGAGCTTGAGAAGCTTGACGTAAAGCTCGAGCCTAGAGAAAGGCCCGAAGACTAAGAGAATCCCCCCGCGCCTGGCGCGGGGGGATTTTTCTTTAGGGAGAATGGCGGGATGGGCGTTCTTGGGTGGGATGGGCCGCTGACGGCCGATGCTCCGGTGGGGGTGTTGGTGGCGAGTGCCCTGGTACGTGGGGTTGGACGGTTGCGGGGCGCTGTGGGGATGGTGGAGGCGCAGAAGGATGACGCCATTCACCAGGTGCGGGTCTCTTGTCGTCGATTGCGCAGTGATCTGAAGTTGTTCCGGAAGTTGCCGGCGGGCGACTGGGCCGGTGAGTTGCGCAGTGAGCTGGCCGCGTTGGCCCAAGCCTGTGGTGAGGCTCGGGATCTGGAAGTGATTGCTGGGCTGGTTCGCGAGACGGCGAACAGCGAGGACGACGAGGAGCACGTCGAGACGATCCTGACCACGCTGACCATCGGCCTGGACCGAGCTGCTGCACGTTCCGCCGAGATTGTGCTGGGCGAGTCCACCGCTGAGCTGCTGGAGACTCTGGAAGCCGTCGCAGCGGCGCCTGACCTCAAACCTGCGGCCGGCAAGCCGTGCGGTGAGGTCCTGCCCAAGCTCCTGGACGCGGCCAACCTCAAGTTCGGCCAAGCGGCCAACAAACTCAAGCCCTGGACCCCAGACGACGACTGGCACGAGGTGCGACTGCTTGCGAAGCGCGTTCGGTACGCCGCCAGCACCAGCGCATCCGTACTGGGTGAAGAGGCCAAAGCCACCGCAACCCAAGCAGCCAAGTACCAAGAGCTACTCGGCCAGCACCAGGATCACTGCGCCGCGGCTGATGCCCTGACCGCGATGGCAGCAGACGCCGCAGCTCAGGACGACCCAGAGCTCTCCTTCACCCTCGGACGCCTGACCGAGCGGCACCGCGCCGCCCGCAAGCCCCTCCGCGAAGAGTTCCTCAGCCTGTACCACCGGCCCTAACAGCTACAGCGTCCGGAACAACAACCCCACGCGCGGCTTGGGCCCGAACGACGTCGCCTTCTGCGGCAGTACGACGCCTCTCACCGCGGATCGCAGTACCTGGTCCATCCGGGGCGCCACCAACTCCACAGCCGCCTGCTGAGGCCCAGCGAGCGCCAGTGCGTCCGGCAGCGTGTGATGGAAGCTGATGTCCGCCTCCACCACACGCCACGCCGGCAGCAGCAGGTCATGCAGCATCGAGACCGTCGGCGTCTCCTGCCCACGCGTCGACCGCAGCGTCACCCAGCTCGTCCCATCCGTCACCGCGATCCGGTCCGGCACGCGCTCGACCCGTCCAGGGAGCACCTGCCAACCCTCCGGCGTACGCGATCGCACTGTGGCGAGGTCAAGGCCCGGTACCACTCGGTGGATCGGGTCCAGCGTCAGCGGGTGCCGGTTGTAGTCGACCAGCATCGCCAGCCCCACGTCCGTACCCAGGCGGCCCGGCTCACGCCGCCGACGTTCCAGGTACGCCGCATACCGGTGATGCCCGTCGGCGATCAACGCCTCGTGCCCCGCCAGCTCGGCCTCGATCGCCGCCAATACGACCGGATCCTCGATCCGCCAGATCCGGTGCTGCGCGCCACCCGCGTCGGCCTCCAGCCACGGTTCGCCGGATCGCGCCGCGTCGACGGCATCGCTTGCCACTCCACCATCGCCGTACGCGAGCAGGATGGGCTCCAGATCAGCGTCCGTGGCCTCCATCAGCTCGAGCCGGTCGTCGACCCAGTGCGGCATCACGTCCTCGTGCGGCAGCACCACGCGCCGCTCCGGATCGAGGCCGAGTGAACCGACCAATCCGCACAGCACGGCGTCTCCCAACTGCTGCTCGTACACGTACAACGCGGGCACCTGGTCCTGCACGACCACCCCGGCCTGTTGCCACCCGGTGAGCCTGCGCGCGGGTTCGTCGTACCGGCCGGGGCCGAGCTCCGGATCGCGTGGAAGGATGAGCCTCACCATGTTGTGCAGATCAGAGTCAGTCAGCCGCCGGACGATGGCGGGTTCGAGCACGTCGTACGGCGGTGACGTGACGGCGCCGAGCCCGCTCACCTTGCCGGCCACGAACCGCCAGGCGCGCAGCGGGTCGAGCCGCAGAACGCTCGGCTCCGGCCGCGGTGATGGCATGCGCGGAATCGTACGGGGAGAAGCATGAGCACGGCACGGAAAGCGCCTTCACCGCTCTCGGCGTGTGACGAACCACTCGCCGGCCGGTACGACGTGGCCCTGCTGGACCTCGACGGCGTCGTGTACGTCGGTCCCGATCCGGTCCCGGACGCCCCGGAGAACCTCCGCAAGGCCGCCAAGGAAGGCATGCGGATCGGCTACATCACCAACAACGCGAGTCGGCCCGCGCAGGTCGTTGCCGAGCACCTCGCGTCGTTCGGGCTGGATGTGATCGCCGATGACGTGGTGACGTCCGCACAGGCGGCGGCGAAGCTGATCGCGAGCGAGTTCCCCAAGGGGTCGCCGGTGCTCGTGGTCGGCGGTGAGGGTCTGTACGCCGCTCTCGAGGAATACGGGCTGAAAGCGGTCCAGAGCAGCGATGCGCACCCGGTCGCCGTCGTACAAGGGTTTCACCCCGACGTGAACTGGGTGATGCTCGCGGACGGCGCGCACGCGATTCACGAAGGCGCGAAGTGGTTCGCGACCAACCTGGACCTCACGATCCCCACTGCGGCTGGGAAGGCGCCGGGGAACGGCACGCTGGTGCAGGCGATCCGGGCCGCCGTCGACGTGGATCCGGTCGTGGCAGGCAAGCCCGAGCCGCCGTTGCTGGAGACGAGCATCGAGCGCCTGAAAGCCAAGCAGCCGTTGATGATCGGGGACCGGTTGGACTCCGATATCGCCGGCGCGCACGCGGTCGGGATCGCGAGTCTGTGGGTGGCGACGGGTGTGAACGACGCCCATGACCTGGCCCAGGCGCCGCCGAATCAGCGACCGACGTACATCGCTCCTGACCTCAGCGCGCTGGCACAGAAGCAGCCTGGCGTCACGGTCGAGGGTGCGAAGCACACGTGTGCGGGCTGGACGGCCGAGATCGTCAACAACTCCGTGTCGGTGAAGGGCGAGGGCGAGCCGTACGACGGTCTGCGCGCGATCCTGTCCGCGGTGTGGGCCGCCGTCGATGCGCCACCGAAGCCCACGACGAAGGCGGCCAAGACCGCCGGTCGCGCCCGGCGCCCACTCCCGAAGCCCGCTCCGGCTCCCGGCACCATCACCATCGACGCCGCCCTCCACCGAGTGGGCCTGGATCAGTAAGCATTCCGGCAAGTAGGCGGTGCTGGGTGGTATTGCTGCGGTGAGGCGATACCGTTGCTGGAACGAAGCGAGGAGGCAGTCATGGTGATGGACGCACTGCGCGGCTACGTACAACTGGCGAACGGCCTGACGGAGGTCAGCCGGCAGAAGGCCCAGGCGGCGGCGAAAGCGCTGCTGCAGCAGACCGGCGCGGACGCGCTGACGAGCGGGCTGACCACCAGAGTGAGCGACCTGGCCGACGAGATCGTTGCCACCAGCAAGAGCAATCGTCAGCTCCTGGAAGCGATCGTGACGAACGAGGTCGAGGGCGCGGTCGCACGGCTCGGGTTCGTCCGCTCGGAGGAGGTCGCGGCGCTGACCCGGCGGGTGAAGACGCTGGAATCCGAGCTCGCCGACGCCCGCACTGCCGCAGCCGCTCCGGCTGCGCCCGCACCGGCCGCCGCCGCGAACCTTGCGGCCCAGGCGCCTGCCGCCACGGCGAAGAAGACCGCGCCCGCCAAGAAGTCGATTCCGGCCAAGAAGATCGCCGCGAAGAAGGCAGCGAAGAAGGCAGCAGCCAAGAAGATCGCGGCCAAGAAGGCTGCGGTCACGAAGTCGCCGGCGAAGAAGGCTGCCGCGAAGAAGACGGCGAAGAAGGCATGAAGTGACCGAGCATCCCGGCGAGCAGTTCCCACCGGACGTCGACCCTGACGTCGAGCCGTATCCGGCCGAGGAGGAGACGCCCGCGCGCCCCGACTACGACGCCGAGCCCGGGTCCCAGAACGCGCATGTGGACCCGGCCGAGGTGGAGTTCGGACCAGAGTTCGCCCGCGCACCGGGCGAGGAGCACGAACACTCCTTCGTCGCCGAGTCCGCGGAGGACCCACAAGCCGAAGCCCCACAGGACCAGCAAGCCGAAGAACCCCAGGCCGAAGAGTTCCAAGCCGAAGAGTTCCAAGCCGAAGAGTTCCAGGCCGAAGAATCCCAGGCCGAGTTCGTGGAAGAGTCTCAAGCTCGGTCCGAGGATGGGCATCCGTTGGTCGAGGAGACGATGGACCGGCTGGACAGCCTGCGGGACCGGCCCGTGAGTGATCATGCCGAGGTGTACGCGGATCTGCACGAGCGACTGCAGAGTGCCTTGGTGGAGGCGGACGCCGAGCACGGCGATCGCGCCTAGACGGAAGTGGCGAAGGGAGTCAAGCGGTCGCGGCTCGACGCCGAGCTGGTACGGCGTGGTCTGGCGCGATCTCGTGAACACGCGAGCGAGCTGATCGCGGCCGGCAAGGTGAAGGTGTCGGGGACCGTCGCCAGCAAGCCCGCGACCGGTGTCGGCGCCGACGCGCCGATCCTCGTGGACACCTCGGAGACCGACGATCCCGGGTACGCGAGCCGCGGTGCGCACAAGCTGATCGGCGCCCTCGAGGCGTTCCCCGGCGTCCAGGTCAAGGGACGCCGAGTCCTGGACGCAGGTGCGTCCACCGGCGGATTCACCGACGTACTGCTCCGGAACGACGCGGCCCACGTGATCGCGGTCGATGTCGGATACGGGCAGTTGGTGTGGGCGTTGCAGACCGATGAGCGCGTGACGGTGATGGACCGGACCAACGTCCGTACGCTCACGCTGGATGCCATCGGTGCTGAACCGGTTGATCTCGTCGTCAGCGACCTCAGTTTCATCTCGCTTACCCTGGTTCTGCCGGCGCTGATCGGGGTGGTCAAGCCGGACGGCGAGCTGGTGCTGATGGTGAAACCACAGTTCGAGGTCGGCAAGGACCGGCTCGGCAAGGGCGGCGTCGTCCGGGACCCGGAGTTGCGGGCGGACGCCGTACGTGGGGTGGCGGGTAAAGCTGCCGAGCTAGGTTGGGGAATCGAAGGCGTCGCGGCCAGTCCGTTGCCTGGTCCGTCAGGAAATGTCGAATACTTCCTGTGGATACGCCGATCTGCGCCGCCGCTCGATGAGACGATGCTCCAGGACGCCATCGAGCGTGGACCGCACTAAGAGCGCGAAGGAGGCAGGGTGGCTGAGCAGGACCCGCGCAGCGTGCTGCTGGTCACGCATACCGGCCGCGAGGAAGCGGTCGAGGTGGCCCGGAACGCGCATCGGCTGCTGACCGACGCCGGGATCCAGGTCCGCCTGCTCGGCGGCGAGGCCGAGGCCCTGAAGCTCGACCCGGTCGAGATCGTCGACGACCACGAGAAGGCGGCGCTGGACGTCGAGCTGATCATGGTGCTCGGCGGCGACGGTTCGATCCTGCGCGGTGCCGAGCTGGCCCGCCCGCACGGTACGCCGGTGCTCGGGGTGAACCTGGGGCACGTCGGGTTCCTGGCCGAGGCCGAGGTAGACGACCTTGAGCGGATCGTCCAGGTCGTGGTCGACCGCACGTACACGGTCGAGGAGCGGATGACGCTGGCCGTCGAGGTCCGGTCGGCCGGCGAGCTGATCTTCGACACCTGGGCGCTGAACGAGGCGAGCGTGGAGAAGGCCGCCCGCGAGAAGATGCTCGAGGTGCTGGTCGAGGTCGACGACCGCCCGCTGTCCCGCTGGGGCTGTGACGGCGTCGTCGTCGCGACACCCACCGGGAGCACGGCGTACGCGTTCTCCGCGGGTGGTCCGATCGTGTGGCCGGAGGTCGAGGCGATCCTGCTGGTGCCGCTGAGCGCGCACGCGCTGTTCTCGCGGCCGATCGTGGTCGCGCCGACGTCGCGGCTGTCGATCGAGCTGGTCTCGTCCTGGCACGGTCGCGGGGTGCTCTGGTGCGACGGTCGCCGGATGGTCGAGGTGCCACCCGGTGCCGAGATCGAGGTGCGGCGCGGTACGACGCCGGTCCGGCTGGCCCGGGCGCACGAGGCGCCGTTCACCGACCGGCTGGTGGCGAAGTTCGATCTCCCGGTGCTCGGCTGGCGTGGAGCCGCCGAGCGCAAACGCAACGGCAACAGCCAACAGGAGACCTGATGCTGTCCGAAATCCGCATCACCGGGCTCGGCGTGATCGAGGACGCCACCCTTGACCTCGATCCGGGATTCACCGCGGTGACCGGCGAGACCGGGGCCGGCAAGACGATGGTCGTGACGGGCGTGAACCTGTTGCTCGGTGGCCGCGCCGACAGCGGCCTGGTCCGGCACGGGACGCGGCGGGCACGGGTCGAGGGCCGGGCGAGCGCCGTACCGAAGTCGATCGTGCAGCAGGCCGAGGACCGTGGCGGTGAGCTGGATGACGACGAGTTGCTGATCGCTCGCGAGCTGTCGTCCGAGGGGCGCTCTCGTGCGTTCCTCGGTGGCGCGTCTGTTCCGGTGTCGGTGCTGGGCGAGGTGTCTGGCGACCTGGTCGCGATCCACGGGCAGGCGGATCAGTGGCGACTCCTGCAGCCCGCGCGGCAGCGCGAGACGCTGGACACGTTCGCCGGCAAGCCGGTGCTCGTTCCGCTGCAGGAGTACGCCGCCGCTTACAAGCGACACCGTGAGGTCGAGGCGGAGCTGACGGAGCTGATCACCCGGCAGCGCGATCGGCTCGCCGAGGCGGACCTGCTCCGCTTCGGTCTCAACGAGATCGCCAAGGCCGAGCCGCTGCCCGGCGAGGACACCGAGCTGGCCGCCGAAGAGGATCGCCTCTCGTACGCCGATGGCCTCCGGACCGCTGCGAGCACGGCAGGCGACGCACTGGCGTCCGAGGAAGATCGCGACACCGCGCGGCCGAACGACGTACTCGGTCTGCTGGCGTTGACCAAGCAGGTGCTGGACGGCGAGCGTGAGCACGACCCCAAGCTGGCCGAGCTGGCGGACCGCGCAGGCGAGCTCGGATACCTGGCAGCCGATTTGGCCGGCGAGCTTTCGTCGTACGCCGCCGACGTCGACACCGACCCGGCCCGGTTGGCCGTGGTCAGCGAGCGACGGGCCTTGCTGACCAGCCTCATCCGCAAGTACGGCGCTGAGCTGGGCACGGTCGATGAGGTCATCGAGTGGACCAAGCGATCGGCCGAGCGACTGGCCGACCTCGACGGCAGCGATGAGAAGGTCGAGCTGCTGACCGGTGAGCTGGCCGAGCTGGACGCGAAGATCGCTGGGCTCGGCCGGCAGATGCGTGAGGCGCGGGTCGATGCGGCTGCGCGGCTCGGTGTCGCGGTGTCGGAAGAGCTGACCGGGCTGGCGATGCCGCACGCGAAGCTGTCGGTCGAGGTGCATGAGACCACGGCTGGACCGTTCGGGATCGACGAGGTCGAGTTCTGCTTCGCGGCGAACCCGGGGAGCCCGGCTCGTCCGTTGCAGAAGGCCGCGTCCGGTGGTGAGTTGTCCCGCGTGATGCTCGCGCTCGAGGTGATCCTGTCGGACACGCATCCGGTGCCGACGCTGGTCTTCGACGAGATCGACGCCGGGATCGGCGGCCGGGCCGCGGTCGAGGTCGGCAAGCGGCTGGCGCGGTTGGCGGAGCGGACGCAGGTGATCGTGGTGACGCACCTGCCGCAGGTGGCCGCGTTCGCGGACCGGCACGCGGTGGTGCTGAAGAGCGACGACGGTTCGGTCACCACCAGCGGTCTGGTCGCGCTCGACGACGACGCCCGCCTGAAGGAACTCTCCCGGATGATGGCCGGCTTGGAGAATTCTGACGCCGCCCAGGCCCACGCCGAGGAGCTACTCGCACTGGCCGCCGAACGCCACACCAAACCCAAGCGCAAGAAACGCTGAACAACCTGCTCAGCGTTTGATTCCCGGCTTGTCGGGGCCGTTGTTCACCCTGCTCCCGGTCACTTGACGCTCGGAGTCGGACACCCGACGGTCCGCTGTCGCCGGAGCTTCCGCGGACGTGGCGGCCTGCTGCCGCTGCTGCTGCGCGAGCACGTCGCTGAAGGCATTCAACCCGCCGGGATGCGACATGATCAACTCGTGCCGGCGGCCCTCGGCGGTGGCTCCGTGCAATTCGGGCGTCGCCGCCTGCAATTGTTCGTCGTCCATCGCCAGAACCGTCTCGACATACCGTCCCGCCGACTCCCGCGGGGCTGCCGGAGGCCGGTCGGGGTCGCCCTGATGACGGACCACCGCTCCTTCCGGGCCGGCGACCCCGCTCAGACCGGCGCGCAGGATGTTGCGCAGGTCCTCGGGCCGCTCTGGTGGTGTCTCCCGAGGAGGTTGTTCCGGCATGGCTGCTCCGATCTGCTGGGTTCCGGAGACCGTAGTCCGCGCGGGGGTGCAGGGGTCGTTCGAAAGGATGAAATGGCGCGGCGTCCACGCACAGTGACCGTTAATTCATTGCGTGAACGATGGCCTGGCCGGGTAAATGGCCAGGGAAGGGGCTCTTGACATGGCAGGATGAGAGCGCGATGAAATTGCCCAGCCTGCGGAGAGCACGACCGACTGAACTGCCCGGCATCACCGGAGTGGTCCGGCTGGATCGGCGTACCAAGAATCTCACGAAACGGCTGAAGCCGGGCGAGATCGCGGTCATCGATCATGTCGATCTGGATCGGGTCAGTGCCGAGGCGCTGGTCGACTGCAAGGTGTCGGCCGTGGTGAACGTGGCCGACTCGATCAGTGGCCGGTATCCGAACCTCGGTCCGGAGATCCTCGTCGAGGCCGGGATTCCGCTGGTCGACGGGGTCGGCCGCGAGGTGTTCTCGATCCTGCACGAGGGTGAGCGGGTCCGGCTGAACGAGGGCTCGCTGTATCGGGGTGGCGAGGTCGTCGCCAAGGGGATCGTCCAGGACAGCAACTCCGTCGCGGAGCAGATGGACGAGGCCCGGTCCGGGCTGTCCACCCAGCTCGAGGCCTTCACCGCCAACACTCTCGAGTACCTGCGGCGCGAACGCGACCTGCTGCTCGACGGTGTCGGCGTACCCGCTGTGCATACGCCGATGGACGGCAAGCATGTGCTGATCGTGGTCCGCGGGTACGACTACCGCGAGGACCTGGTCGCGCTGAGGCCGTACATCCGCGAGTACCGGCCGGTCCTGATCGGGGTCGACGGCGGCGCCGACGCCCTGGTGGAGAACGGTTATGTGCCCGATCTGATCGTCGGCGACATGGACTCGGTCAAGGACGACACCTTGAAGAGCGGCGCCGAGGTGGTCGTGCATGCGTACCGCGACGGCCGCGCGCCCGGCTCCGAGCGGTTGGAGCGGCTGGGCGTGGACTCGATCGAGTTCCCGGCGGCCGGCACCAGCGAGGACGTCGCGATGCTGCTGGCCGACTCGAAGGGTGCGTCGCTGATCGTCGCAGTCGGCACCCACAACTCGCTGGTGGAGTTCCTCGACAAGGGACGCGCCGGGATGGCCAGCACCTTCATCACCCGCTTGCGCGTCGGTGCCAAGCTGGTGGACGCCAAGGGCGTCGGCCGGCTGTACCGCAGCCGGGTCTCCACCCTTCAGGTGGTCGCGCTGGCCGTGGCCGGCCTGTTCGCACTCGGCATGGCGTTGGTCGCGATCGGCGCCGACGACGTGCTCTGGTCGATCCTGCGGGCGCGCTGGAGCGACTTCGTCTACTGGATCCGGGAGCTGTTCACGTGATCGACTTTCGCTACCACATCGTCTCTATCGTGGCGATCTTCTTCGCCCTGGGTGCCGGTGTGGTGCTCGGCGCCGGACCGCTGAAGGGCACCGGCAGCGAGATCGTGCAGAACCAGGCCAAGGTGGACCGGCAGCAGCTCGCCGACGCGCGGGCCGAGATCGTCGATCTGAAGGCGCTGGACAAGTACCGCGACGACTACGTCGCCAAGGTCACCGCGGGTCTCACCGACAACAAGCTGACCGGCAAGAAGATCGCGATCGTGACGATGCCGAGCGCGGACAACGACCTGACCAACGGGATCCAGGACGAGCTGGAGAAGGCCGGCGGCCAGATCACCACCAAGGTGGCCCTGGACGCGAAGCTCTTCGACCCCGGTCAGCGCCAGCTGGTCGAGACCCTCGTCCAGCAGTTGGTGACCGCGGATATCGGCATCCCCAAGGACAGCACGACGTACGAGCGGGCCGGCATGATCCTGGCCCGCGGGATCGCGGCCAAGGAGGAAGGCAAGCCGACCGACGCCGACGCGACCAAGGCGATCGGCGGGCTGACCGGTGCGAAGTTGCTGTCGCTGAAGCCTTCGCAGCCGCCGGAGCGGGCCAGCCTGATCGTCGTGGTGGCCGCGAATCCGCCGACGCCGTTGCCGAACAACTCGACGTACAGCGACTCGGTCGACTTCCTCGAGGGCCTGGACCAGGGCAGTGCGGGCACTGTCGTCGCCGGAGTGCCGGACACTGCGAAGGACGGCGGCCTGCTCAAGGCCTTGCGGAGTGACTCGGAGGCCACCAAGATCGTTTCCTCGGTGGACGTGGCCGACCTCCCCGCCGGCCGGATGACGATCGTCTTCTCGCTGGTCGAGCAGGCGAGTGGCAAGGCGGGGCAGTACGGCGCCATCGACGCGAAGAACGGCGTCGCGCCCTCGGCCGTACAGACGAAGGACAACTGACGTGGGAATTCTCAGCGCTGCCGTCGCGGCAGCCGCCACCGCAGCACTCGAACGCGCCGCGGAGAAGCTGCCGAAGGAGACGCGGGAGCCGTTCGAGCGGACCAACCACCGCGGCGAATCGGTCACCCTGCTCGAAGGCCCGATCGCGGTGCTCGGTGCGCTCGCCGGAGTCGCGGCGTCGCGGTCCGACGGCAAGGTCAAGGCCGCCGCACTGCTGGCCGGCTCGGTCTCAGGCGCGGTCGGTGCGTACGACGATCTGCGCGGAACCACGCAGGCCAAGGGCTTCCGTGGTCACCTCACAGCCCTGAAGCGCGGTGAGGTCACCAGCGGTGCGATCAAGATCCTCGGCGTCGGCGCGGCCGGTCTCGCGGCCGCGGTCCTGCTGCCCCGCAAGTCCCACGGCGCGAAGGCGATCGCCGGAATCGTTGCCGACGGCGCCTTGATCGCCGGTACGGCGAACCTGACCAACCTGCTCGACCTGCGTCCCGGCCGCGCGCTGAAGGCCGTCGCCGCCGTGAGCGCGCCGATGGCGATCATGAACGGCCCGGCCGGCGCGGTCGTCGGTGCGGCCGCAGCCTCGGCACCGTCCGACCTGGGCGAGCGCTCGATGCTCGGCGACTGCGGTGCGAACGGCCTCGGCGCCATCACCGGTACGGCGCTCGCCGCATCCCTCCCGCGCCCGTTGAAGACGCTGGTCCTCGGTGCAGTCATCGCCCTGAACCTGGCCAGCGAGAAGGTCAGCTTCACCAAGGTCATCGCCGAGACGCCGGTCCTGGACAAGATCGACCAGTGGGGCCGACGCCCCCGATGACCCCCCAGTGACAGCCCAGTGACCGCCGGTCGGGTCGCTCGGGCGGCGTTGCTCGTCGCCGGAGTGACGGTCCTGGCCCGCGTGGTCGGGTTCGGCCGCTGGCTGGTGTTCTCGAAGACTGTCGGTGCGGGCTGTCTGGCCGAGGCCTACACGACCGCGAACCAGTTGCCGAACATCCTCTTCGAGATCGTCGCGGGTGGAGCACTGGCCGGCGCTGTCATTCCCGTGCTCGCCGGTCCGGTCGCCCGTGGCGATCGGGCCGCGCAGGGCCGGATCATCGGCGCCCTGCTGTCGTGGTCGATGCTCCTGCTGGCGCCGTTCGCCTTGCTGTCTTGGCTTCTGGCGTCCAGCTATACCGACGCGATCCTGGATCCTGGCGCGGACTGTGGTGGTTCGGCGGCGACCGCGACCCGGATGCTGATGATCTTCGTACCGCAGGTCTTCGGCTATGCGATCGCGGTGATCGCAACGGCGGTTCTTCAATCCCACAAGCGGTTTGCGGCCGGTGCCTGGGCCCCGCTGATCTCGAGCCTGGTGGTCGTTGCCACGTACTTCCTCTTCGCGGCAGCCGCTCCGGACGCGGATGCAGCCTCCCGCGGGTCGACCGATCTGCTGGCGTGGGGCACGACGGCCGGCGTCGCCGCGCTGGCGCTCACTGTGCTGGTGCCGATGCTGTTCCTGCGCCTGCCGATCAAACCCACACTGCGGCTCGACCCTGGCGTAGGCCCGGTGCTCCGACGACTCGCACTGGCCGGTCTGGCTGTGCTGATCGCTCAGCAGCTCACCTTCGTCGTCACTACCTACCTGGCCAACCACAGAGGTGTTGCAGGCAGCATCGCGGTCTACACGTGGGCCAACGCCGTATACCTGCTGCCTTATGCGGTCCTCGCCGTACCGATCACCACCGCGGTGTTTCCACGGCTCGCAGCAGCTTTTGAGGCCGGGGAGCGGTTCGACGTCTATGCGGCCGCATCCACACGCGCTGTGATGCTGGCCGGTGGCGCAGGGGCCGCATTGCTCGTTGGTACAGCGGTTCCGGTCGCCCGCATCTTCGCGTACGACGATGGCGCGGTGCAGGAGGCGCAAGCATCGTCACTGGGCAACGGACTGATCGCCTTCGCTCCGGCCGCCATCGGCTTCGCCGTACTGATGCATGTGGGTCGGGTGCTTTATGCACGGCACTCCGGTCGCGAAGTGGCGGTGGTGACGTCTGCCGCCTGGGTGCTGGTTGCTGTCGCCGGTGTGGTGCTGACAAGCCAGTGGGATGCGGTGCCCGCGCTGGCTGCTGCGATGTCAGTCGGCATGGTGGTCGGGGCCGTAGTCCTGGTGGTCGTGCTGCGACGTGAGGCCGGCTCGACTGTGCTGACCGGAGTCGCCCGTGCCACGCTGGCTGCGTTGGTCGGTGCCGTGGTCGCAGGCGCTGCGGGCTGGGTGGTCGCCCTGCCCGCCGGCAACGCCGGAGTGGGCACGGCCGTCCTGTTCTCGGTGCTCTCCGGTCTGGCCGTCGTCATCGTGTACGCCGTGATCGCGGTAGCCCTGGACCGCGCGGACACCCGCGCACTACTGCGACGCAACCTGGTGGAGGAGAAGCAATGAGGATCGGGCTGCTGCTCGCGGAATCGCGCGGCGGGATCGGGCAGCACGTCGCCTCGCTCGTGCCCCGCTACCTCGAGGCCGGACACGAGGTGGTGGTCTGCGCACCTCCGGGTACCGCGGAACACTTCGACTTCGGCGCGGCAACGGTGGTCACGCAGGCCGCGGCGTTGCGCGGATCGGACGTGGTCCATGCACACGGCTACCGGGCCGGGATGGCCGCACTCCGAGACCGGTCGAGGCTGCGGCCGCTCGTGGTCACCTGGCACAACGCAGTGATCGCTCCCGGTCCACGCGGGCTCGTGATGCGACTTGGGCAGCGCTTGGTCGCCAGGGGAGCGGACCTGACCCTGGGCGCCTCGAGCGACCTGGTGGACCTCGCGAAGAGCTTGGGCGCCCGCCACGCCGAGCTGGCCCCGGTAGCTGCTCCGGCGATCCCTGAGGCCCGTACGTCGGCCGCAGAGGTCCGGGCGACCCTCGGGCTGGACGACGAGCCGCTGGTGGTCACAGTGGGCCGCCTGGCGCCGCAGAAGGACTACCCGACCCTGCTGTCGGTGGCTGCCCGCGTGCATGAGTCCACGCCGGATGCGGTGTTCGTGGTCGTCGGCGACGGACCGCTCCGGGAGAACCTGCAGGCCCGGATCGACGCCGAACAATTGCCGGTGCGGTTGCTGGGCCACCGGGCCGACGTGGCCGACCTTCTCGGGGCAGCCGATGTGTTCTTGCTCACGTCCCACTGGGAGGCCCGGGCCCTGGTGATCCAGGAGGCGATGCAGGTCGGCGTACCGGTGGTGGCGACCGCGGTCGGCGGGGTGCCCGAGCTCGTCGACGACAGCGCTGTACTGGCGTTTCCCGGTGACGCGGACGGGCTGGCGGACGGAGTTCGCGCCGTCCTGGCGGAGCCCGACACGGCGAACGCTATGCGGACGCGGGGCCGGGAGTTGGCCGCCAGATGGCCGGATGAGGACGCGGTGGCGAAGAATCTGCTCGACCTTTATGCGGGTCTCGTCGCGACCGGCGCTTGACAACAGGTAGGCTGAAGGCCCGTGGACAGGGGATCGAACTTCCAGCAGACCAAGCACGTTTTCGTCACCGGCGGTGTGGCGTCCAGTCTCGGCAAGGGGCTGACAGCGTCAAGCCTCGGCAGTCTGCTGACGGCACGGGGCATCCGAGTCACCATGCAGAAGCTGGATCCGTATCTGAATGTGGATCCCGGCACGATGAACCCGTTCCAGCACGGCGAGGTGTTCGTCACCAACGACGGCGCCGAGACCGACCTGGACATCGGGCACTACGAGCGCTTCCTCGACCGGGACCTCTCCCAGGTCGCCAACGTCACGACCGGCCAGGTGTACTCCAGCGTGATCGCCAAGGAGCGGCGCGGTGAGTACCTCGGCGACACGGTCCAGGTGATCCCGCACATCACCAACGAGATCAAGGAACGGATGCTGGCGATGGCCGGCCCGGACGTTGATGTCGTACTGCACGAGATCGGCGGCACCGTCGGCGACATCGAGTCGCTGCCGTTCCTGGAGGCGGCCCGTCAGGTCCGGCACGACGTCGGCCGGGACAACGTCTTCTTCCTGCACATCTCGCTGGTCCCGTACCTCGCCCCGAGCGGTGAGCTGAAGACCAAGCCGACCCAGCACTCGGTCGCCGCGCTGCGGTCGATCGGTATCGCCCCGGACGCGGTCGTCTGCCGCGCCGACCGGCCGATCCCGGACGGCGTGAAGCGGAAGATCTCGCTGATGTGCGACGTCGACCAGGAGGCCGTGGTGGCCGCCGTCGACTCGCCGAGCATCTACGACATCCCGAAGGTGCTGCACACCGAGGGCCTCGACGCGTACGTCGTACGCCGGCTGAACCTGCCGTTCCGCGATGTCGACTGGACCCGCTGGGACGAGTTGCTGCGGGTCGTGCACCACCCGAAGGACAACGTCACGGTCGCGCTGGTCGGCAAGTACATCGACCTGCCGGACGCGTACCTGTCGGTTGCGGAGGCGCTGCGGGCGGGCGGTTTCGACAACGACGCGCGGGTGAATCTGCGCTGGATCGCGTCGGACGAGTGCGCGACTCCGGAGGCGGCCGCGCGGTTGCTCGGTGACGTCGACGCGATCTGCATCCCTGGCGGTTTCGGGGTCCGCGGTATCGAGGGCAAGATCGGCGCGATCCGGTTCGCCCGCGAACAGGGCATTCCGATCCTCGGCCTGTGCCTCGGCCTGCAGTGCATGGTGATCGAGGTGGCCCGTGATCTGGCCGGCCTGGTGGACGCGAACTCGAGCGAGTTCGATCCGGACGCCGAGCAGCCGGTGATCGCGACGATGGAGGAGCAGAAGCACATCGTCGACGGCACCGGTGACCTGGGCGGCACCATGCGGCTCGGCCTCTACCCGGCGAACCTGGCCGACGGCTCGATCGTCCGCAACCTGTACGGCGCTCCGTCCGTGCAGGAGCGGCACCGGCACCGCTATGAGGTCAACAACGCCTACCGGGACAAGTTGGAGACGGCCGGACTGGTGTTCAGCGGTCTGTCCCCGGACAACGAGCTGGTCGAGTTCATCGAGCTGGACCGTTCGCAGCACCCGTACTTCGTCGCCACGCAGGCGCACCCCGAGCTGCGGTCCCGGCCAACCAAGCCGCATCCGCTGTTCTCCGGCCTGATCGCGGCCGCTCTCGTTCGCCAGCGTGAGTCCCGGCTGCCCGTCGAGGAGCCGCTGGCGAAGAAGAAGACTGCGGTCAAGGCTCGATGAACGACCATCCCGAACTACGGTTCGGTTCCGGGCTGGAAGACGTCCGCGAGCAGTGGCCGGTCGCAGCCTCCGAAGTGGTGCACGAGACCGGCCGGGTGATCTCGGTACGGCGTGACACGATCGCCCCGCCTGGTCAGGACTCGTTCGTGCGGGATGTCGTCGTACATCCCGGTGCGGTTGGTGTGGTCGCGTTGGACGAGCACAACCGGATGCTGCTGGTGCGCCAGTACCGGCACCCGGTCGGCTACCGGCTGCTCGAGCCGCCGGCCGGACTTCTCGACGTACAGGGGGAGCAGTACCGCCTCGGTGGCGAGCGGGAACTGTGGGAGGAGACCGGCACCAAGGCCGCCGACTGGCGGATCCTGGTCGACGCGTTCACCTCGCCCGGCATGACGACCGAGGCGATCCGGATCTTCCTGGCCCGCGACCTGTCATCGGCGGACGAGGCGTACGAGCGTCTCCACGAGGAGGCCGACATGGAGACCGTCTGGGCGCCGCTGATCGACGTGGTCGGCGCGGTCCTGGCCGGCCACCTCCAGAACCCGATCCTGATCATGGGCGCGCTGGCCGCCTGGACCGCCCTCAACGGCCCCGGCTTCGACACCCTCCGCCCGGCCGACGCCCCGTGGCCCGCCAAGGACCAGTGAGGTTCCGGAACCTTCCGTAGTCCTTGACGTGCGCTCGGTAGCGGGGTATTTGTTGCTGACAACGATGTCACCCCGACGTCTCTCCGCCCCGAGGTTGGCCGCCCATGCGTCGTTCCGCCCTGCGTTGTTCCCTGCTCGCCGGTGTCCTGATCGCAGCCCTCGCTCCGGTCGCGCAAGCCGTTCCCTCGCCGGCGCCCCCGGCCCACGCGAATCCGACCACCGCGACACCACCTGATCCGTCGGTCGCCGGCCTCCGCACGCCGGAAGCGGTCGGATCGAGCCGGATCACTGCCAGTTCCGCGGATCCGACCGAGCACGTGGATCCGCTGATCGGTACGTCGGAGCTGGGCGACGTCTTCCCAGGGGCGGTGCTGCCGTTCGGGATGTTCTCGTTCAGCCCGGAGACGAGCCGCGGGAACGCGTACCGCACCGCCGCGCCCGGCGGGTACCTCTACTCGGCGACCAAGATCCGCGGCTTCAGCCTGACCCACATGAGCGGCACCGGATGTGCCGGTGGTTCGGGCGACATCCCGATCTTTCCGTACGTCGGTGATGTCACCACCTCACCGCAGACGGACGCGAAGGACGACGTTTACGCGAGTACGTTCGACCACGCCAACGAGATCGCCAAGCCCGGCTACTACAAGGTCGGCCTGGACTCCGGTGCGACCGCCGAGCTGGCCGCGACCACCCGCACGGGCTCGGCTGCGTTCACGTTCCCCGCGGACAAGGCCAAGAGCCTCCTGTTCCGTACGTCGAACTCTGAGGTCGGCTCCAGCGACGCGAACATCAGCATCGACCCCGCCAAGCGCACGGTCACCGGATCCGTCACCAGCGGCAACTTCTGCGGGTACCTCGCCAGCGTCGGCCGGCGCAGCTACTACACGCTGCACTTCGTCGCCGAGTTCGACCAACCCTTCAAGAACCAAGGCACCTGGACCGACACCACCGTCACCCCGGGCAGCACTAAAGCAAGCGGCGGTACGACGTATGGGACCGACGGCTGGATGCCCCCGAACAAGGGCTCCGGCGGGTACGTCGGCTTCGACAGCAGCAAGGTGACAATGCGGATCGGCATCTCTTACGTCAGTACGGCGAACGCCCTGGCCAACCTGCGCGCTGAGAACCCGCGCGGTACGTCGATCGCCACCACGACCGCGAAAGCCAAGCAGGCTTGGCGAAAGCAGCTGGACCGAATCGAGATCTCCGGCGGCAGCACGGACCAGCGCACCACCTTCTACACCGCGCTGTACCACGCGTTGCTGCACCCGAACGTGTACAGCGACGTCAACCGCCAGTACTGGGGCTTCGACCAGAAACCGCACAACCTGGCGCGCGGACAGCAAGCGCAGTACGCGACCTTCTCAGGATGGGACGTGTACCGATCACAGTTGCAACTGCTGACCCTGTTGGAACCCGACAAGGCCGGTGACATCGCGCAGTCCCTGCTCAACCAGGCGACGCAGAACGGCGGCATCTGGGACCGCTGGACCCACGCCTCCGGCAGTACGTCGGTGATGACCGGTGACCCGTCGGCGCCGGCAGTGGCCGGGATCTACGCGTTCGGTGGGACCAACTTCGATGCACGGAACGCACTGCGGTCGCTGGTGAAGGCTGCGACCGTTCCGACCGCGAAGGACCTCAGCTCGGCCGGCAAGCCGGTCATGTCGATCGGACAGCGGCCGTCACTCGACAAGTACCTCGCACTGCACTACGTCCCGACCAAGTCGAACGCCTGGGGCGGTGCGGTCGAAACACTCGAGGATGTGACCGCAGACTTCGCCCTGGCCCAACTGGCGCAGCGCACCGGTGACAAGACGACGTACAAGCGGTTCTTGACCAGGTCGCAGTACTGGCAGAACGTGTTCAATCCGGAGAACGGCGGCTACATCCAGAATCGGGACGACAACGGCGCCTGGCCGAGCTTCACGCCGTCCACGGGTGACGGGTTCGCTGAGGGCAGCAGTGCGCAGTACACGTGGATGATCCCGCACAACCGGGCCGGACTGTTCGACGCGATGGGTGGCGTGGACCAGGCGCGGCAGCGGCTGGACGCGTTCTTCAAGAATCCGGACGGCACTTGGGCGCTGACCGGTGCTGGTGAACTGCACGCCGAGATGGACAACGAGCCGTCGATCAACACGCCGTGGATCTACAACTACACCGGCCGTCCGTACCAGACGCAGGAAACGTTGCGGCAGGCAATGAACCAGCTCTGGGACACCAGCACCGGCGGGATCCCCGGCAACGACGACCTGGGCGCGATGTCGTCCTGGTACGTCTGGACCGCTCTGGGTCTCTACCCGGACGTCCCGAGCCGCGCGGAGCTCCAGGTCGCGTCCCCGCTGTTCCCGCGCGCTGTGATCCACCGGGGCAGCAAAACGATCCGGATCAACGCGCCTGGTGCGGATGCGACGTACGTCCAGTCCTTGAAGGTGAACGGGCGTACGACGACCAAGCCGTGGCTGCCGGAGTCCTTCGTGCAGCACGGCGGCACGCTGGACTTCAAGCTCGGTACGACGCCCAACACCTCGTGGGGCGCCGCACCCAAGGACGCACCGCCGTCGTGGCGTACTGGCGAGATCCCGTTCCAGACCTCGACCGACACCAGCCGGGTCGTCGTCGCACCGGGCACCACGAGTGCTCCGATTGCGGTGAAGGCGCACCGGCTCAGTGGCACACCACAACAGGTCTCGTACGTCGTGACCACACCGGCTGGTCTGACTGCGACACCAGCAAGCGGCTCGTTCGCGGTCGACACCGAGGGCAGTGCGCCCGTGACGATCACAGCCGCACCTGGTACGCCGGACGGCCGCTACTCGGTGACCGTGTCACTCAAGGCAGCAGACGGCACCCAACTGCCGCAGGTGGGCTTCACGGTGGTCGTAGGGCAGCCGAACTCGTTCTTCGTGCTGCGGGAAGGTGTGGCGATCTCCGACGACGCCGGTGACCACACCGAGGCCGACTTCGACGGTGGTGGCGTCAGCTACTCCCGCCAGGCGCTCGCGGCCGCCGGACTGACGCCGGGTGGAGTGAGCACCGTGGACGGCCTGAGCTTCACGTGGCCCGACGTACCGACCGGGGACCCGGACAACATCCCGGCCGACGGGCAGTTGCTCAACCTCAACCTGCCAGCCGGTACGACGAAGCTGTCGTTCATCGGGAGTGCGGTCAACGGCAACCAGGAGGCGACCGCGACCCTGCAGTACGCCGACGGCACGACCAGTCAGGTCGAGCTGTCTTTCAGTGACTGGACTCTGGGTGGCGGCGGCGACACCGTCCACTACGGAAACGTGATCGTTGCGACCACGCCGTACCGGAACGAGTCGGGTGGTGGCCGGGACAACGTCACCACGCACATCTTCGCCACTGCTCCCGTGGCCTTGACGAAGACCCCTGTCAGCATCATCCTGCCGAAGAATCGGGATCTGCGGATTTTCACCCTGGCCAACAGCTGATCGGAGAGGACCTCCTCATGAGAGTCACGAGTGCCATCGCGTGCGCGACGCTAACGGTTGCCAGTCTGCTGGTAGCCACGGCGCCGGCGGATGCGGCTGTTCAGGCCAAGCCTGGACCTTGTGGGTACACGGCGACGCCGGACGAACCGCCGGCCCGGCCGGTGTCGTTGCCGCCGGATCCCGCGCACACGCCGGACAAGGGGATCGTCAAGGTCCTGGTCGCGACCAACCAGGGACCGATGCTGCTGTCACTGGACCGGGCCAAGGCGCCGTGCACGGTGCAGAGCTTCCTGCATCTGGCCAAGAGCCGGTTCTACGACTTCACGACCTGTCACCGGCTGACGCTGTACCCGACGCTGAAGGTCCTGCAGTGCGGCGACCCGAGCGGCACCGGTGAAGGTGGGCCGGGCTACAAGTACAAGGACGAACTCCCGACCGACCTGCCCAACTGGCCGGCCGATCCGACCGGCGTCCGCAAGACTTACGCGCGCGGCACGCTGGCGATGGCGAACGCCGGGCCGGACACCAACGGCAGCCAGTTCTTCCTGGTCTTCGGGGACTCCGGGCTGCGTCCGGACTACACCGTCTTCGGATCGGTCGACAAGCTCGGCCTCAAGGTGCTCGACCGGGTGGCGGCCGCCGGCATCAACCCGACGCCGGACGACCCGGCGCCGGTCGACGGACCGCCGGCCCGGAAGACCGACATCCTGATCGCGCGGTCACTCGGCGTCTGGTAGCTCGACCGCTTCGCCGCCGTCCTCCGCGAGGGCGGCGGCGACCAGGCGGGCGTTGGCCGTGAACTCCGCCGCGGGGATCTTCGGCAGCAGGTCGTCCCAGGCCGCGATCATCGCGCCGCGGAGCTGCATCATGCCCAGCGGGCGGGCCAGGAACCAGACGTGGAAGTGCTCGCTGCCGTCGCCCCAGCGGTTGAAGTGGGTGCGGCCGACGCTGTCGATGCGCCTGATCGCGCCGGCGACCCGCTGGATCATCGGACCGAGCGTCGCGGTCAGCTCGGGCGGCAGGTTGTCGAGGCGATAGTGCTCGAGCGGTTCGAGCAGCGCGACGAACGGAAGCCCGCTGGCCCCGAAGGCCTTCAGCCCCCACTGGTCGTCACGCCAGATGACCGACCGGTCCGGATCCGAGCACTTCGGACAGGGCTCACCACCGGGCTCACCGCGCCGCGGGGGCTCCGGGAGTGCGGGCTGGTCCAGGGGCACGACCTGTACGTCGCCGTCGAACGGGAAGAAGGGTCCGCCCAGCACCGGGTCTGCTGACATGCGTTCGCCGTACGGAAGTCTGCGGTGATACTCCGATGGAAGCTCAGTCATGAGTTGCAGTGTGCTGCAACGCCGGTGCAACAGCATCCCCGACCATCTGATCAAGCCCCTACACCGGGAGATCAGATGAACGATGTCGTGACCGCCTTGTGCCGGCAGCTCTACACCCTCGCCCGACGCGAGGAGGAGGCCGCGGAGCACGAAGCCGCGCGTACGCCGCACTCGGGACCGACCCCCGCGTCGGTCGAGGTGCACCGGATCGCGGCCCGGCTGCTGCGGGCCGATGCCGACCGCCTCGAGTTCGAGTCCCGCCCGTGGGGCGTCCCCATCTGATGCTCGAAACCCAGCCGAGCTGGCCGAGCCTGGCGGTGCTGCGGCATGAGCAGCTCGCCGGTGAACTCACGTCTGCCGCGCTGGTCCACGAATGCCTGACCCGGATCGCTGAGTTCGACGGTCGGCTGGGAGCCATCCTCGCGCTCAACCCGAATGCCGCGCGAGACGCCGCCGCGGCCGACGAGCACCTGACGCGAACGGGCCAGCCGCTCGGTCCGCTGCACGGGATCCCGATCCTGGTGAAAGACGTGTTCGAGACGCAGGGGATCCCGACGACCTTCGGCTGCCGGGCTTTCCGCGGCTACCTGCCGGAGGCCGACGCCGAGGCGGTACGGCGACTCCGGGCGGCCGGCGCGATCATCCTCGGTAAGACCGCGACGCCGGACTTCGCCATGTCGTGGCTGTCCGACTCGTCGCTGGGAGTGCCGACGGTCAACGGGCGATCGGCGGCGCATGACGCCGGCGGATCCAGCAGCGGGTCGGCCGTGGCGGTCGCGACAGGCCTCGCGCCCGCTGCGATCGGATCCGACACGGGCGGATCCGTACGAGTCCCGGCCTCGTTCAACGGCGTGGTCGGCATGCGCCCGACGCCCGGCGTGATCCCGACCTATGGGATGTCCGCGCTGGTGTCGATTCAGGACACGCCAGGACCACTGACGAGCAGCGTCGATGATGCGGCGCTCCTGCTGGCGGTGCTGTCCGATGGGCGGTTGCCGGACAGCGAACCGCAGCGGCCGCTGGAGACCTATCGACTGGGTCGGCTGGTCCGCCCGGATTCCACGGCCGGATGGGATGGTGCCGACCAGGTCACGACGGTGATCGACAAGGCACTCGCCCGCCTTGGCGTGCGGGTCGAGACGGTCGAGGTGCCAGGGTTGGAAGGGCTGCTGCGGGACAGCTCGCCGTACCTGGTGACGGCTCGAGCGGATCTGGACGCCTTCCTCAGCTCTAGGAACAGGAGTTTCATCGACCTGTATGACTCGGGTGTCTTTCCTGAGGGGCTGGATCTCGCCGAGGTGCTGGCGACCCGCTCGACACCCGGAAGGCGGCACCGGATCGAACTGACCGCTGCTCGGCGCCGCCTGCATGAAGCGGTGGTGAACGTGATGACCAACCGTGGACTCGACGCGCTCGTCTACCCGACCGTTCGAGTGCCGGCGCCGCGACGGGATCGGGACCGGCTCCGGTTGCCGAGCGGTACGTTGCCCGTCAACACTCTGGTCGCGTCCCAGGCGGATCTGCCTGCTCTGACACTGCCCGGGGGTTGCACTGACGAGGGACTGCCGGTCGGCCTCGAACTGCTCGGCCTGCCCGCCAGGGACGCCGGGCTACTGCGCCTGGCCCGGCTGGTCGAACGTGCCTCAGACGCCTAGCCGGCGTTCGAGTGCTGCCCAGGGCGCGGTGTCCGCGGTCAGTGGCAGTCCGTTGTCCCGGGCCTGCCAGGCAGCCGAGATGACTGCCTGAAGCAACCGGTGGCGGGCGACCGGACGGCGTACCGACAACACGCCGTCGGCGGACACCTCGATGGCGTCGTCGGGTTCGTGCCGCCGGGACACGCCGGGCTGGAGCAGGCCAGGCAGACCGAACCCGAAGTAGGTCGGTCGAGCGGGCGCAGATGCGAACGCGAGGTCGCGCAGGGTGCTGGCGCCGCCCAGGACGAACATCGAGTCGAGGCCCGCCGCACGGGCGCCGGCGATGTCGGTGTCCAGTCGGTCGCCGACCATGATCGTCTCCTCGCGGTCGCATCCGAGCCGGGAGCGGGCCAGGTCGAACAGCGCCGTCCCCGGCTTACCCGTCACGTGCGGGATCTCCGGGGTTGTGGCCCGGACGGCACCGACGAAGGCACCATTGCCCGGGGCGAGTCCACGGGAAGTCGGTACGGTCTCGTCCAGGTTCGTCGCCACCCACAGTGCGCCCGCCTGGACGAGGTAGCCGACCTCGGCCAGCTCGCGCCAGGTCACGTCCTGCCCGGCTCCCTGGACCACGGCCTCCACCGATCGACCGTCGAGGTCGGCGACCCGGAGCGGGGTCAGCCCAGCCTCCGCGAGCGCTTCGGCGACGCCGAATCCACCAACGGCCAGGACCTGCGCCCCCGGTCCGAGACGGTCGACGACGTACGCCGCAGCCGCTTGCGAACTCGTGACGACGGACCACCCGTCGGCACTGATCCCCAACTGGCACAGATGATTCCGGGTAGCGATCGGCGAGCGGGAGGCGTTGTTGGTCGCGAACACCAACCCCACCTGACCGGCGATCATCGCGTTGAGACTCGGTACGGCTCCCTCGACGGCGTGCGCGCCGCGGTAGACCACGCCGTCGAGGTCGCAGATGACTCCTCGATATCCGGCCAGGACCGGCTGGGACCGGTCGACGAGATCCGTCGTGTGGAGGTGGTTCACGAACCAGCTCCACCGGCGACCAGCGCGGCCGCTACGGATTCGCCGGCCTGCCGGCAGTTCTGCAGCAGCACCCGAGCGCTTTCGGCATCGTCATGCTCGGACCCCCAGGCCTGGGCGGCCGTGGCGACCAGTGGCCGCGAGAACCCGAAGGTCACCTGCCACGGCTGCTGTTCGTGCGATGCCAGCACGGCGATCTCCCGCAGATGCGCGCAGGCTTGATCGAGCGGCTGACCCCCGGAGAGCAGGAGTACGCCGGGCATCCCGGGCAGCAAGCCCTTCGCCAGCAGGTCCACCGTCAAACGTGCCACCTGCGAGGAGTCCACGGCCACCGGGTTCGATCGCCCGGGCGTGATCATGTTGATCCGGAGCAGCAACCGTCCGGCATCGACGCCGACCCGCTCGAGCTCGTTGCGCAGGGCAAATAATGCGTTGCTCGTGACAGCCTGACTGACCGCGATACCAGAAGCACCAAGGTCCGGCATCGCGATGGTCAGAACGGGCAGAAGCCCTTCCGCCTGCGCAGCCACCGCACCCCGCGCGAGCGTCTGTACGCCGACGTGCACGGCCCCGCGGGGAACATCGAGCGGCGACAGATTCTCCCGCCACTCCACAAACGCGGCCCCACTCTCCGCCAGCGCAGTCAGCCGCCGGCGCGGGACCGACGACTCACCTGCCGGAGTGCTCATCCGTACGCCGATCAACGGCCGCCGGCCCGTCGGACGCAAAGCGGCAAAGGCCTTGGCCGTCAGTAGGACCGCGGAGATGTCGGTCTCCAGTCCCGGTGTGGCCAGCAACGCCTCGGTGAACCTGTGGGCACGATCGGTCCGTGCGACGAGGGCTTCGGCGTACTCGTCCACGACCAGCATTCCCTTGGGCGGGTGGAGGATCGCGGCGGCGGTGGCATCGATGGTGCGCATGTTCGGCCTCCTGCAAAGGAATGTGCGACGTTCCGTCGAAGCTAACGAGCCGCGCGCCCGGGCGACTCACCCATCGGGTTGAGCCTGCGGGTGATCGGCGTACTGGCCGTCCACCCCTGTGGTCACCCCTGGGGTGGATGTCGCACGGGCGCGGGACTGGTGTGCTCGGAGGGCCTACCCCCGCCGCGAGGAGTGCACATGCTGACCGAACGCCCCACGCTGACGCAGTTCCTCACCGAGGACCGGCGCCGTCACCCCGGCCCGCGCGCCGAGATCGATGCGTTGATCGGAGACGTCGCGCTCGCCTGCAAGGCAATCTCGCGGCGGATCGCGTCCGGCGCGCTGTCCGGAGTGCTTGGCGCGGCCGGGGCCACGAACGTGCACGGTGAGCAGCAGCAGAAGCTGGATGTGCTGGCCAACGACATCTTCCTGCGCTCGACCGAGCGGAGTGGGCTGCTGGCGGGGATGGCATCGGAGGAGCTCGAGGCGCCGTACCAACTGCCGGCCGGCTACACGCGGGGCAACTATCTGCTCGTGTTCGACCCGCTGGACGGCTCGTCCAACATCGACGTCAATGTGTCGGTGGGCAGCATCTTCTCGATCCTCCGCGCACCGGTCAGCGGTCCCGACGCACAGGTCAGTGACTTCCTCCAGCCGGGCACCGAACAGGTCGCCGCCGGCTTCGCGATCTACGGTCCGTCGACGATCCTGATGCTCACGGTCGGCAACGGCGTGCACGCCTTCACGCTCGACTCCGAGCTGGGCGAGTTCGTGCTGACCCGGTCGGACGTCACCGTGCCGGAAGCGACCGCCGAGTTCGCGATCAACACCTCGAACCACCGGTTCTGGGAGCCCGCCGTACAGCGCTATGTCGACGAGTGCCTGGCCGGTACGACGGGTCCGCGCGGGAAGGACTTCAACATGCGCTGGGTCGCCTCCCTGGTGGCCGAGGCGCACCGGATCCTGACCCGCGGTGGCGTGTTCCTCTACCCGCGCGACGCCAAGCAGAACGGCCGGCTCCGGCTGCTCTACGAGGCGAACCCGATCGCCTTCCTGATCGAGCAAGCCGGCGGTCGCGCGACGACCGGACGGGAGCGTGTGCTCGAGGTCGCGCCACAGGACCTGCACCAGCGGATCGGGTTCGTCTTCGGCTCCCGCGAGGAGGTCGAGCGGATCGAGCGCTACCACCGCGATGAGCCGGAGCAGCAGACCCACCCGCTGTACGCCTTCCGCGGTCTCTACCGCGCGACCGCCTGAGGAGCCGACCGATGTCAGCCAAGCACCCCGTTGTCGCGATCACAGGCTCGTCCGGCGCCGGCACCACCTCGGTGATGCGGACGTTCGAGCAGATCTTCCGGCGCGAGCAGGTGAACGCCGCGTTCGTCGAGGGCGACAGTTTCCACCGCTACGACCGGATGGGGATGAAGGACGAGATGACCCGGGCGCTGGCCGAGGGCGATCACACCTTCAGCCACTTCGGGCCGGACGCCAATCTGTTCGACGAGCTCGAGTCCCTGTTCCGCGAGTACGGCGAACGCGGCGGCGGTCAGGTCCGTCGATATCTCCACGACGACCAGGAGGCAGCGCCGTACGGGCAGGATCCGGGCACGTTCACGCCCTGGGAGGATCTCCCGGACAGCACGGATCTCTTGTTCTACGAGGGTTTGCACGGTGCCGTCGTGACCGAGAAGGTCGATGTCGCCCAGTATGCCGACCTGCTGATCGGCGTCGTACCGGTGATCAACCTGGAGTGGACGCAGAAGCTGCACCGGGACAAGGGCATGCGCGGCTACTCCACCGAGGCGGTGACCGAGACGATCCTGCGCCGGATGCACGACTACGTGAACTACATGTGCCCGCAGTTCTCCCGGACCGACGTCAACTTCCAGCGCGTGCCGGTGGTCGACACGTCCAACCCGTTCATCGCGAGGACGATTCCGACGCCGGACGAGTCGATGCTGGTGATCCGGTTCAAGGATCCGCGCGGGATCGACTTCCCGTACCTGCTGTCGATGCTGCACGACTCGTTCATGTCGCGGCCCAATACCATCGTCTGCCCCGGCGGAAAGATGGACCTGGCCATGCAGCTGATCTTCACCCCGATGCTGTGGCGTCTCCTCGAGCGCCGCAACAGCACGCGCTGATCGCTCAGCGAGCGTTGAGCGCCCGGCGGTAGACCTCGAGGTGCTGCTCGGCGGTGGCGGACCACGGATAGCGTGCCGCGACCGTCGGGCCGTGCTGGGCGAGCCGGCGCCGCGTTTCCTCGTCGTCCACCAGGCGCGCGAGCCCTTGGGCGAGGGAGGCCGCGTCGCCGGCGTTGGTCATGAGCGCGTCGTCTTCGTCGGTCAGGAACTCGTGGAACACGTCGATGTCGGACGTGACAACCGGCAGGCCGGCCGCCATCGCCTCCAGGACCACCAGACCCCAGCCCTCCTTCATCGACGGGAACGCGAACCCGTCCGCGGCACTGAACCACTCCGGCAGCTCCGCGTCCGAGACGGTCCCGAGCAGTACGACGTCCTTGCCGAGCTCCAGCCCACTCGGCTCGAGCGAGTCGAGCACGCTCTCGCGGTAGGCCCGGTAGTCCTGGAACGAATGACCGCCGATGATCGCCAGCATCGGCGGATTCGGATGCGTCGCCTTCAACCGTGCCAGCGCCTCGACGAGGTACGCCGTACCCTTGCGCGGCTCGATTCCGCCCACGGTCAGGTAGACGAACCGATCGTCCACACCGAGCTTCTGCCGCAGCTCCTTGCGTCGCAGCTCGCTGATGCCGGCGCTGAACCGCTCGGCGCGGATCCCGTTCGTGACGATGCCCGCGTGGACGCCGTAGTCCTTCAGCAGTAGGTCCTGCCAGAGCTTGCTCACCACCAGTACGTCGTCCGGCTCGAGGATCGCGTTTCGCTGGCAGTCCATCAGCGCCTGCGTGGTGAAGTCGTCGACGTGGTGAACCGTCCGGATCACGCGGTACGACGTCCCAGCGTCACGGATCCGGGCTGCGGCGCGGGCCGAGATGCAATCCTGGCTGTGCACGATGTCGAACTGATCGCCGATCTCGCCCAGATACTCGGTCAGCGTCGCGATCGACTGGAACACCCGCTCCTCGAGCGTCGGCGCGGGCGCAGGCGCATCGATCAACCGCACCGGTACGCCGACCTCCCGGAAGAACCCCTTGCCCTGGTCGGACAACGCCACCACGGTGACGAGGACCCCGGCCGCCTGCAGTGCCTCCGCAAGCTCCAGGGTGTGTACGACGCCACCTCGAGGGTTGACCGAGTACGTCGTGAGCGCCAAGCGCAGGCCATCTCCCACAGCCGTCCCTCCCACAGCCGTCCTCCTACAGTTCCGCCGCGACCAGCGCGGGGTCCCGCAGCGCGATCGCGGCCGCGGCGAGTGCGGCCCGGGCAGCCGTCTCGGTGACGATGCAGCCGGCCCGCCGAAGCGTCTCCTGCTGGGCCGCGAACCCTTGCGGATCGAGCTCGGTGCCGAGCACATAGGCCACGACGATCGCGCCGGAGCCGGTCACCTTCTCGATCGCGGGCGCGAGCATGCCGGCCGGGTCGTCGTGAGCGCCGTCACCGATCACCACGTCGAGCAGGACCGCGGCGACACCGTCGTCGTCGACCTGCCGTTCGAGGAACTCGATCCGCGCCTGCGGATCGATCATCGGATGCGGGCGGCCGACCGTGTACTCCTCTTCACCGAGGTCGAGGAACAGATGCGAGTCGGGCTTGGCCGTGTCGACAGTGAGCGACTTGTCCAGCGGGACGTTGGAGTGGATCGGGCCGAGGTGATCGGTCGCGATCGTCAGCGCCTCGTAGCAGAGTGTCCCGCCGCTGTAGAGGCCGACGACCTTGCGTCGCGTCGGTGCCAGCCCGGTGATCAGGCCCGCCACGTCTTCGGCCAGTCCCTGCACGAGATCGGGAGCCGATCCGCCGACCAGCGCGATGGTCTCGGCGGCGCCACGTTCGAGGGTGTTGACCACTGTCACGTGATCCGGGGTCGAGAGGCTGTCGCGCAGGCCCATGAGGGCGGCGACCGTGGGCTTGGACGGCACCTTCAGCAGCCGCTCGGCAACCTCACGCGATGGTGGTTTCGACACCAACAGGATCGCCTTGGTCCGCTCGTCGGCGTCGAGTGCACGCAGCGCCGACTCGGCCATCAGGCCGCCGACCTCGGGGGAGAGGTCGCGACCGCCCACGCCGATCACATGAGAGACGCCGATGCCCCAGCGGTCCAGCAGGCTCATCACCTCTTGCGCGCCGGTCCCGGCGGCCGCGACGATGCCGACCGGTCCCGCGCTGACGCGGTTCGCGAACCCGAGGCCGGCGCCCGCGATCATCGCCGTACCGGCGCCGGGCCCCATCACGAGCAGGCCGAGGTCGCGGGCGCGTTCCTTGAGCTGGATCTCGTCCTCGAGCGGGACGTTGTCGCTGAACAGCAGGACGTTGAGACCGGCCGTCAGGGCCTTGTGTGTCTCGAGTGCGGCGTATGAGCCGGGCACCGAGATGATCGCGACGTTCGCGTCCGGCCGCTCGACCAGGGCCTCGCCGAGATCGGTCGCGTTCTGTACGGCGTCGTCGCCGTCCGCCGTGGTCGCGGCGAAGAGTGCGGCTTCGGCGGTCTCGAGGGCGGCCGTCGCCGCATCGTCGTCGTCGGCCCGGACAGCCAGCACGAGGTCGTTGGCCGCAGCGGTGTCGACATCGCCGGAAACCCCTTGTTCCGCGAGCGTTTCGAGGTTCGCCGGGGTCGCCATCAGCGCCCAGCCCCAGGACACACCGGGGGACCCGAGGATCGCGCGGGTCGCCTCGAGCAGGCGGACGCTGTCCTTGTAGGAGTTCTTGCGTACGGCGACGCGCGTGCTCATCCGACCAGCTCCTTGGTGGTGGCGGGGGTGGAAAGGTCCTCGGGCAGGATCCGGGTGCCACGGCCGCCTTCGACGACGCCGTGTGGCTCGTCGAGGGTCGCGTAGACGAGCTCCGGGGTGGTGATGGCCGCGAACCGCGGCCGGTCGATCGACGCCGGTCCCTCGACGAACTTGATCGCCGCGCTCATCTTCGGGCCCATGCTGCCGGGCGGGAACTGGCCGTCGGCCAGGTGCCGGCGGGCTTCGCTCACCGTCAGCTCCTGCACCGACCGCTCCCGCGGCGTACCGAAGTCGAGCTTGACCGAGGGGACGCCGGTGACCATGACGAGGGCGTTCGCGTTCGCCGAGGCCGCGATCCGTTCGGCGGCGAAGTCCTTGTCGATCACCGCGTCGACGCCGTGGAAGGCGCCGTTCTCCTCGATCACGGGGATCCCGCCCCCGCCGGCGGCGACCACGATGTGACCGGACTGCGCGAGTGTGGTGACGGCGTTCGCTTCGAGAATCGCCTGGGGCGTGGGGGAGGGGACGACCCGGCGGTAGCCCCGGCCGGCGTCCGGGATCATCGTCCAGCCGCGGGTTGCCGCGAACTGCTCGGCCTCTTCCTTGCCGAAGAACGGACCGATCGGCTTGGTCGGGTTGGTGAACGCGGGGTCGTCGCGGTCGACGACGATGTGGGTGATCACGGACACCGCACCGGGGATCTCGTGGCCGCAGACTTCGTGCAGGGCCAGACAGATCAGGCTGCCCAACGCGCCCTGGGTCATCGCGCCGAGGGAGAACAGCGGCTGGGCCGGCACCAGCCGGGCACCTTCTTCGTGCTGGATGGCGAGGTTGCCGACCTGCGGCCCGTTGCCGTGCACGATGATGACCTGCCAGCCGCGCCGCAGCAGCGACCGGACCGACTTGGCCATCGCGAGGGCGTTCGCGTACTGCTCCTCGAGGGTGCCCCGCTGGTCCTCGCGGGTGAGTGCGTTGCCGCCGAGGGCGATGACCGCGATATCGCTCATGTCCGGGCTCCCACTGTTCATGCACGTGCGCTGTGCGTAGCCTGCTGCGGAGGGCACAACATAGCAGATGGACGTGTCGTATAGTAGACGTCGAGACCGATCCGGGAGATGCGCGATGACTGACGAGATGACCGCCCGAGCCCTTCGATCCTCCTGGCGGGCGTCGGAACAGTCGCTGTACTCGATCGGTGGTGGCGACGTCGAGCGCTATCAGCGCGCCATCCGGCTGGTTCGTGCGATCGTCGACGATCTGCACGACGTGACCTCGACCGATGAGTTGGTCGATCGCTGGCCGGAGGCCGGCGGGATTGTGGTCGCGGCCGCGGAGCGTGCCGGACTGACCCTCGGTGCGTTGCCGGTGGATCAGGTCGCGGGTGCGGCCTTCGCCTTGCGCCAGACCGTCCTGCAGTCGGAGGAGACGCGGCGGGCTCGCACTGTGCTCATTGAGACGGCCAGGGCGGAAGGCGCCGATTGGGTCGTCCTGCATGAGTCAGGCGATCCGCTGGCCGGGTTCGCGGATCCCTATGGCTCGACCCGGATGCATGTCACGTCCGGGCTCGCCATCGTGGCTGCGGTGCAGCCCGATCTCGGCACGGGCGCCGCGGTCTGCACGCTGACCGTCATCCGGCTCGACCTGACTACCGGTGACCTGGTGGACGACGATCCGGGTATCGCCGACCTGACCTACTCCGACAGTTCGACCTTCCGCAGTGGCCAGGCCGCGTTGCAGGAGGTCGTCGAGGAGTTGGCTGCCGCCGATCGTATCGGATGATAGACGGATATCTCTGTTAAGAGATACATTGTGGCAATGACTCAGACCGCGCAGACCCGAACCCCCATCGCCACGGTCGACGACGGCAGTCGGCTGAGTGACCTGATCCTCGAACTCCAGGAGAAGGGCCTCGCGGTCAAGGGCCCACTGGAGCGTCGGCCCGGTGGCGCCGGTCCGTCGGACGCGGGCATGATCTGGGTCGAAGGCACCCCGGTCACCGTCCCCGTCGACGCCGCCTACGTCGCGGACACGCCGTATTCGCTCGAGTCGGAGGACTCCGGGCACGGGATCTACCGCGACGGGGTGCGGCTGGCGTCCGCGACTCCGGCTGGGCGGCCGCGCTTCTATGACATGGAAACCGCGGACGGTACGCCGTACTGGAAGCTCGCGTTGATGCATCTGGACTCGCTGGCGAGCACCGTGCTGCAGACCTGCGCGTACTGGGGTAATGACGACCAGTGCAAGTTCTGCGGCATCGGAGTGTCGCTCGCGTCGGGGAACACGGTCAAGGTGAAGCGGCCCGAGCAGCTCGCCGAAGTGGCGGTTGCTGCTCGCGATCTCGATGGCGCTGTGGACATCACGCTGACCACGGGCTCGACCTGGGGCAAGGATCGCGGTGCGTACTACGTGAGCAAGTGCGGACATGCGATGAAAGAGGCCTCGGGGTTGCCGGTCGAGGTGCAGTTCGAGCCGCCGACCGACCTCACCGTGATCGACAAGGTGCACGGCCTTGGCATCGACTCGCTCGGGATCCACGTCGAGTCGTTCGATCCCGACGTACTGGCTCGGGTCGCGCCGCCGAAGGCCCGGACCGGGATCGAGCGGTACTTCGAGACCTGGGAGTACGCCGTCGAGCGGTTCGGCGAGGGGCAGGTGTCGACGTACGTCATCCTCGGGATGGGCGAGGACCCCGAGCTCACGATCGCCGGGTGCAAGCGGGCGGTCGACATCGGTGTGTACCCGTTCATCGTGCCGCTGCGGCCGGTGCCGGGCAGCCTGATGGCCGACTCGGTGCCGCCGAGCCGCGCCTACACCGAGAGCATCGCCCGGCAGATCGCGCCCGAACTCGTGAAGCGAGGGCTGACCGCCGACAAGGTGACGGCCGGTTGTGCGCGATGCCAGGCCTGTTCGGCGCTGGGTTCGCTCGAACGAACCATCCAGCTGGGTATGCCCGGTGGCCTACCAGTGCGTAGTGCGTCATGACCGACATCGGTGTCTGGCGCGCGGCCGGCCGGGATCTCGCCAAGCACTATGCGATCCGCCAGCGGGTCTTCGTGCTCGAGCAACGAATCATGGAGTTCACCGATCTCGACCCGCACGACCGCGATCCGGAAACCGTTCATGTCCTGTCCGCGCAGGGTTCCAACGCGGCCGGCACGGTGCGGCTGTATCCGCTGGACGGTCAGCTCTGGCAGGGCGATCGCCTGGCGGTCCTGCCCTCACATCGGTCGTCGATGGTCGGGGCCGAGTTGGTGCGGTTCGCGGTCGCGACCGCCAAGTCGCTGGGTGGAGCGCAGATGCTCGCGCAGATCCAGCTGCCGAACGTCCGCTTCTTCGAACGGCTGGGCTGGACCCGGGCGGGCGCACCCGGCCCGTACTGCGGTCTGGATCATCAGCCGATGGTGTACGACGTGACCCAGGCCGCCGACCTGGACTGGCCCGGTCGTCCGGAGGAACTCGTACTCGAACCGCTCGTCGAGGTGCAGGACCTGCGCGCCGGTTAAGCCCACAGGCCGGTGATCGTCTCGGTGGCCAGATCCATCAGGACCGCCGTACTGTCGCCGTTCTTCACGATCAGCTGACTCTCCTCGGTCACCCGACCAACCTCTACACAGGCCAACCCGTGTCGCTCGAATACGGCCGCGCAGTCCGCAGCCCGATCCGCCGGAGTCGTCAACCAGAACGCGTACGTCGGGAACGCGATCAGCCAGCGCAATGGGTCGGTGTCGGCCGGAATGGGCATCCGGGCGAGATCGACCGTAGTGCCGTAGCGCGTGAACTCCAGCAGCATCGCAAGCGACCCCAGTGCGCCGGCCATCGACACATCCTTCGCCGCGAAGACCAGCCCGTCCTCGGCGACCTGCGCGAGCAGCCGCACATCACGAGCCAGCGTCGCGGACTGCTCGGTGATCGACGTGAAGAACGGGAAGTCCGGCCGCATCGTGCCGTTCAGGCAAGCCACGAACAACACCGCCTGCCCCGGCCGTACGTGCGCCATCGACAAAGGTGATCGCACTTGCCCGAGCGCGAACGCCGACAACGACGTGTCCGCGTCCGCGCGGGTCAGGTGGCCGCCGACGATCGGTACGTCGTACATCTTTGCGGCATCCGACATCCCGCGGAGCACCTCGGTCAGGTCGGCGTCGCGGCCGACCACCGTGTTCACGATGGCCTTCGGGATCCCGCCCATCGCGGCGACATCGTTGACGTTGGCAAGAACGCTGGCAACGCCTGCGCCATAAGGGTCTTGCCGGACGAAGCCAGGGGCGATCGCCTCACCACAGGCGATCACGCGGGCGCCATCGAGCTCGACCACGGCGCCGTCGTCACCCGGACCGTGCAGGGGATCGGAGGTGTCGAAGAAGGCGCTGACCTGAGCGATCGCGCCCTTCCCCGAGACGCCGGCGTGCTGGCGAACGATCGCCACGACGTCGTCCACGGATGGTGCGCTGGTCAGGGCTGGCCCGGTCATGATCCGTATCCTATAGTAGATGCTCATATCGGTCGAGAGATTTCCGTCCCGGCCGCCACCGCGTGAAAGGCCACCTGATGAGTCAGACTCCCGTCGTCGAGCTGCCGGCCGCCGTTGAGGTGGTCAACATCGGGCTTCCGCTGTTCGAGAGCGCGTTGCGCGACCAGGGGTGGCCGGTCATCGGCGTGGACTGGCGGATCCCCGGGGGTGGTGACGCCCGGACCGTGGCGGCGCTGGCCCGGCTGCTCGGTCCGCAGGCGGCGAGGGTCGACGAGGCCAACGCCGAGGTGGTCCGCCGGCTCAACGAGGGCGTGCCGTTGCTGGTCGGCATCGACACCGCGGGCACTGTCGTCCCGGGCATGGGAGAGCGCGACATCCTGCACTGCGGTCCGTCGATCGCGTTCGACCAGATGCCGAACCCGCTGCAGCGCTCGGTGCGGGCAGCCGTGGTGGCCGAGGGTTGGGCTCCCGACGTCGAAGCGGCCGGCCGGTTGGTCGAGTCGGGGGAGGTTCGGCTCAGGCCGGCCAACGAGCATCGGACGGTGGTCCCGATGGCGACGTCGATCGGACCGTCGGCGCCGGTGTACGTCGTACAGAACGAGCTTGGCGGGACGACGGCGTACTCGAGTATCAACCAGGGGTCCGGGCCGGTGCAGTGGTTCGGCGTCGACAGTGACGCGGCGATCGAACGGATCGTGTTCGTCCGGGACAAGGTTGGGCCGGTGCTGGCCGAGGCGTTGTCCAACCACGGGCCGGTCGACGCGTTTGCCCTTGCCGCACAGGGTGTTCCGATGGGTGACGACGTACACATGCGGGTGCAGGCGACCACGAACCTGTTCCTGCGTGACCTGCTGCCGTATCTGGTTCGCGGTACGCATCCGGCGACCGCTGAGGTGGCGACCTTCCTGAGTGGCAACCACCTGATGTTCCTGAACGTGGCCATGGCTGCGGCGAAGTCGCTGGTGGAGTGGGCGGGACAGGTGCCCGACTCGAGCATCGTGACCACGATGGCGCGCAACGGTACGACGTACGGCGTCCGGCTGGCCGGGGGAGGGGACGACTGGTTCCTCGCGCCTTCGCCGCCGATCCAGGATGCCTTGTACTACCCAGGTTTCGGCCCGGAGACCAGCGCGCCCGACATCGGTGACAGCGCCGTCCTGGAGCTCGTCGGACTAGGCGGGCCGGCGGCGGCGAACTCTCCTGCGGTAGCCGGCTTCCTTGGTGGCCGGATGTCCCATGCCATCGCCGCCACGCGCAGCATGCAGCGCATCTGTGCGGGTGAGAGCCCGCGGTTCCGGCTGCCGATCCTCGACAACGTCGGTACGCCGGTCGGTGTCGACGTACGCAAGGTGGTCGAGCTCGGCATCACACCCGCGGTGAACACCGGCATCATCCATGCGACCGACGGCACCGGACAGGTCGGTGCCGGGGTGGCCTGGGCGCCGATCGACTGCTTCACCGAAGCCCTGCTCGATCTCGACCGACGCCTGACGTGACTACCCAGCTCGCGCCGGTTGTCGCCGGGCAAGGCGTCGCCGCGGCTCATGCCGACGGCGCGTACGGGACTGTCGTAGGTACCTTCCGACACGGTTGCTACGTGCAGGTTGACGGTGAGATGTACGCCGTGGCCGGGCCGGCCGTGTCGCCCGGGCCGATCCATCTGATCGTCGAGCAGTTTCCGGCGCACCTGCCGGAAGGACTCGCGGTGTGGCGGGACGGCGGGCGGCTGCGCTCGACGGACTGGCAGATCGACCTCACCCGGGCGGCCGTCTATGCGCCCCGGCTGCCCGGTCCGTCCGAGCTGCAGCTGGCGGCCCCGGTCCTGCGGGCCATGCGCGAGCGCCTGGAGATCCCGGAGGATCTCAGTCGCTACTGGGAGCCGGTACGACGTGCTGTGGCGGCCGGTGAACTCACGGCCGCTCGGGAGCTGCTCGAGGGTCGCGGTGGTGGCCTGACCCCGACCGGCGACGACGTACTTGCGGGCATCTTGCTCGTGCACGCCTGGCGTGGGGACGATCCGGGTGAGCTGGCCGAGGTCGCGCACGCGGCGGCCACGACGAATCTCAGCCGGTCGTTCCTGGCCTGGGCCGCGCGCGGTCAGAGTCTGGCGCCGGTGCATGACCTGGTCGATCGAGCGGCGGCGGGTGATCGGTTCGGGTTCGATCGGGCCGCGGCCACGGTGTCGGCGATCGGTGGGTCGTCCGGTGTGGCATTGCTGTGGGGTATCGGTCTGGCTGCCACCGCCACGGGCGGGGGTGCTGCCATCACGCGATGGCGCGCGGGAGCCGGCCCGCCTGTGCGAAGCAGGCCCTGAGCTGGCGGGGGAGCGTCGCCTCCAGGCGGCGCAAGGCCTCGTGGGCCTCGTCGGGTGCACCGACCTCACCGAGCAGCAGGAGCGAACCGGTCCGCCGGGCGACGGTCGCGGCCTCTTCGCCTCGGCCGAGCAGATGCAGCGCCAATGCCTGGTACTTGAGTGAACTGGCCGCCCGCGCGGCTTCGAGCAGTGCGTCCGGATCGTCGAGCCCGATCCGGCAACGCACCTCGCGGACCCGGAGGTCGGCGCGCCACCGGAACGGCAGCCAGTGCTCGATCAGCTTGCTGGCCGCGTCCAGGCGTTCGGCCGCGCGGTCGAGTTGCCCGTCCAAGCGCTCGCTGTCCGCGAGTGAGCACAGGGCATGCAGCTCCTGCTCGATCTGCAGACTGCCCGCCTCCACCTCGCGCGACTGGCTCAGGGCCAGCTCGGACAGATCGTGTGCCCGAGTCGGCTCACCCAGTTCGCGCCACACCCAGGCCAGGGTCGTGTTCGTCCGGGCGCGATAGAAGGAAACGTCGTACCGCTCCAAAATCGCGGCCTTCGTCTGCAGGACGGTCAGGGCGCCGGACAGGTCTCCGGCATTGCCGCGGGCCAGGCCGGCGAAGAACAGTGCGCGCAGCAACGGATGGAACGCGCCGATGTTGTTCGAGATCGCGACCGCGTCGTCGAGCACCTCGATGGCCTCGCCGTACCGGTCGGCGTGGGCGAGCAGGGCGCCGAGACAACTCGACACCGACGCCTTCACGGCACCGTCCTCGTCACCGTTCTCGTTCAGAGCACGTTCGTACGCGCGGTTGGCGGCAACGAAATCGCCCGCCCAATGCTTGGTCCGGCCGAGCAGATTCCACGCGCTCGGCCGGGCACCGGGCATCCGGGACGCCTCGTCGGCTCGCGCCACCGCCTCCTCGACATCACGACGGTAGTACGCCGTCCAGCCGAGCCGCTCGACCGCAGTGGCTCGCAACGAGCGGTCGCCGCGGGCCAGAGCCAGCGCCTCGGCCTCTTGATGGTCCTCGATCGCCGCATCGAAGCGGCCGAGCTCCTCTTGGGCGGCGCCGCGGCCGATCAAGGCGAGGCCCTCAAGCTCTTGATCGCCTGCTGTTCGGGCCGTGTCCAGCGCTGAGGTGAACAGGCGGACGGCGTCGGCGTTTGCGAAGGACCGGCGCGCCAGCGTGGCTGCCTCGTACCAAGACCTTGCGGCCGCGGCGGTCAGGCCGGCGCGTTCCTGATGGTGAGCCCGCAGCTCCGGCCGGGCCGAGAAGATCTCGGCCAGCTGACGATGCCGTAGGACCCGGACCGGGCCGGGCAGGTTGTCGTACAGCGCCTGACCCAGGATCGGTGGCGAGGAGACGAACAACTCGTTGCGTGAGGCAAGTAGTCCGGCGGCCATCGCCTTCTGCAGCGTGGGCATCAGGTCGACGGCCGGGCGACCGACGAGCTGCTCGAGGGTCTCGAGATCGAAGGCGGTCCCGATCACCGCGGCGGACTGGAGTAGTTCCTCGACGTCGTTGCCACTGCGTCGTACCCGGCCTAGCACCATCGAGCGCAGGGTGGCCGGGATCGCCGACTCGTTCTCGCCGCGGGTGAGAGCGGCGAGCACCTCGACGACGAACATCAGGTGGCCCTGCGTCAGTTCCCAGACGAACGCGGCCTTGGTGGCATTACCCGCCTGCTTCGCGAGCAGGGCCACGTCGGACTCGACGAGCGGGCCGAGCTCGATCAGCTGACCGTTGTCCGCGAGTGCGCGCAGCTCGGCATCGAGGCGGTCCGACGGTACGGTCGCCACGACGAGGAGCGGCACGTCCTGACTGCTGTGCAGCAGCCACTGCGCCGCCTCGACCGTGGCAGTCCCGGCCAGATGTAGGTCGTCGAAGAACAGCAGCAACGGCTGGTCGGCCGCGGTCGTCGCGAACACGTGCCGCAGTGTGTTGAGGATCCGCCGGTGCTCGATCTCCGGGCTCGCACGCCGGTACTCGGTCGTCTCGATCACGTCCCGCAAATCGGGAACCAGTTCGACCGCGGTGTCGGTCCAGGAACCGAGCAGCGCGGGCAAGGCATCGGGGGCGGTGGACAGCAGGATTCGGCCGAGCACGGTGACGAGCGGCTGGAGTGGTGACGAGCGCTCGCCCTCGAAGCAGTCGACCCGGATCGCGCGGGCGCCGCCACGTTCGGCGTAGTCGGCCAGGTCTTGGGCCAGCGATGAGCAGCCGGACCCGGGGCTTCCGGTGACGACGATCGCGCCGGCGTGCCCGGCGGTCGCGTGGTGCCAGCGTTCGACCATTGCGGCGTACTCGTCCTGCCGTCCGATCAGCGCCGGAGAGCCCGCCACGGCAGATGGCCGTCGAACGCTGACCGGTCCGGGGTCGGCACCGCTCACGATCGCGCTGAACAGGGCATCGGTCTCCGGGCTGGGCTCGACCTCCAGTTCGTTGCGCAGTTCGAGACGGAGTTCGTCGTACGTGCGCAGTGCGGACGCGCGGTCGCCGAGATGCCACTGGGCGTTCATCAGGGCGCGGCCGGCCTGTTCGTCGTGGTGGGAGTGGGACAGCACGGACTCGGCCTGGTTCGCGATGTCGCTCCAGAGGCCGAGTTGCGCTTGGGCCTCCCAGCTGGCTCGGTTCAGCCGGCGGGACAGCGCGTCGACGTGCCGCTGCTGGTCCTCGGCCCAGCTGCGTTGGGCGAAGGTGGGTGGGAGCTCCGGGTGGCCGCGGGTGAGGAGGCCGAAGGCGCGTCGAGCAGCGGTCACCGTCACGGCTGGGCTCAAGGTGGCGCGGGCCTGCGCTGACTTGGTCAGCTCCTCGAGCAGGGCGAGGTCGCTGGTCCAGGAGCGACCTTGGTTGAAGCGGTAGCCGGTGGAGGAGGAGCCGGTGATGACGTCGGATCCGATGGCTCGGCGGACCCGGCTGACCAAGGATGCGATCACGCGGTCGGGGGTGTGGGGGGCCTCGTCACCCCAGAGGGCGTCGACCAGTACGTCGATCTCTACCAGTGCGCCGCCTCCGGCTACCAGTCGGCGGAGTAGTACGCCGGCTCTGCCTGCGGGCACTGGCCCGAGCGGGCGTCCGTTCGCGTCGGTGACCTCGAGAGGACCGAGCACGAACACGGTCGAGAGCGTCGTAGCACTGGACATCTGACGCTCCCCTCCGCCTGCCTGTCATCGTTTCCGGCGGGACTCTCTCCGCCGGCCTCGTTCGTTTCCTATGATATAAATACATCACTGATAGTGGAGGGCGGGAGTCCTCCTGGCGAGTCGGCTGGAGAGGCGGGCGTCATGGCTGGTGCTGGTCCGAGCTTCCTCACGTTGCCGGAGCGCCCCGCCAAACCCCGGTCGAGCGGGCTCACTCACGTGTTGGACAAAGGGTATTCCCTGGATCGCGTGGTGTCCGTGCTCTCGGCCTACCCGGATTGGATCGACGTCTGGAAGCTGGGCTGGGGGACGGCGTACATCGAGCCCGCGCTGGCCGAGAAGGTCCGGGTACTGCGGGACCACCAGGTCAAGCCCTGCACCGGCGGGACCCTGCTCGAGATCGCCTGGCTGCAGGACCGGGTGGACGAGTTCTTCGAGTTCGCCACCTGGGCCGGATTCGAGTCTGTCGAGGTGTCGCGGGGCAGCACGGACATGCTGCTGGCCGAGAAGCACCGGATCATCCGGCAGGCCCGGTCACTCGGTTTCGAGGTCTTCGCCGAGGTCGGCAGCAAGAACCCGGGCGACGTGGTGTCCGCGGCGGAGTGGACGGCCGAGCTCGAGAGCGACCTGGAGGCGGGCGCAAGCTGGCTGGTCGCCGAGGGTCGCGAGAGCGGCACGGTCGGCCTGTACGACGCGGGCGGCGAACTGCGCGACGACCTGCTCGACCGGCTCGCCGCATCGGCCGCAGCCGGGCTGCTCATCTACGAGGCCCCGCAGCGATCGCAGCAGGCGGTCCTGATCCGCCGGCTCGGCCCCGAGGTGAACCTCGGCAACATCGCGCTCGACGACGTGATGGGCCTGGAGACACTGCGGCGTGGACTCCGGTCCGACACGATCGGGATCGGCGCCGGGCTGGAGAGCTCGGTCCGTGCGCACTGACGAGCGGATCGAGAGCCGGCCGACCGATCTGGCCGCGCCGAACGTGGTCCCGTCCCGGTACCGGCAGGTCGCGGTTGCCGCCGTACCGACGCTCGACTCGGCCTGGCTGGTCGACCACTTCACCGACCGCGAGGTGTACTTCCGGACCCGGTTCGTCGTGGCCCGGCACGAGGGTCGGGTAGCGCTGGTGGAGGTCGATCGCAGGCCGTCGCCGGAGCTGTTCACGCTGACCGCCGACGCCAGGGTGCTGGCCGGACCGGATGACTGTGCCGTCCTTGTGGACGAGACCGTCGACACCGGGGTGCCGTCGCAGTTGGCCGAGGCCGCGGAGGCGTTTCCCGGCATGCGCTGCGTGGTGGTCGAAGGCTCGTACTCGCACGTGAGTTTCATCCTCAACCCGGCTCCGCTCCGGATCCGGCTGATCGACGTGATTCCACCGGGACCAGCCAAGCTGCTCGACCAGGTCCGCCGCGTGCTGGCCACGGCCGAGGACCTCCCGCCGGTGGTCGTCGTACCCGATCTGGTCGACAGTCGTCAGTTGCTTGCCGAGGCGTACGACGTGCCTCCCCAGGATGTGCTGATTCCCTGTCGTGGTTCGGGGATGGAGTTCCCGGGCAGCACCGTGTCGTTCCTGGACGAGCGACCGCCGGTGCGGGACTGGACCCTGCTCGGGTGTGAACGCTCCAACCAGATCCACCAATGGTTCTACGGCAGTACGCCGGAACGCGTCGACATCTGTCCGCGGCAATGGCTGGCCACGGGTGATCCACGCACGTTGACCCGGTGCTGTCTGCTCCAGGAGGGCATCGAGACGACGCCCACCGCGACGGTCGTGCCGTGGGGTGCCTCGCTGGCCGAGGTACGCGCGGCGATCGAGACGATCGTCGAACGGTCGGGGGTGGCATGGACGCACATCTGATCGACTCCGCGATCTTCGGGCATCAGTGGAGCACCGCCGAGAGCCGCGCGATGTTCGGGGAGCGAGCCCGGGTCGCCCGCTGGCTCGACGTGATCATCGCGCTCGCCGAGGCGCAGGCGGACGTCGGAATCATCCCGGCCTCCTCGGCAACCGCGATCGCCGGGCTGCGCGGAACCGAGCTGGATCTGGACGCGATCGCGGAAGGCACGCGGACCACCTCGCACTCGACCCTCGGCCTGATCCAGGTGCTGCAACGGTTGCTGCCGACGGACGCGGCCGAGCATGTGTACTACGGCATCACGGTTCAGGACATCTCCGACACCGCGCAGGTGCTGGAGATCGCTGAGGTCGGCAAGCTGTTCTGGCGGCAGCTCTGGGCGATCGAGGCGGACCTGCTGGCGTTGGCCGCACAGCATCGCGAGACGCCAATGGTTGGTCGCACCCACGGTCAGCCGGGAGCGCCGATCACCTTCGGGTTCAAGGCCGCGACGTGGGCCGACGAGGTCGGTCGCAGCCTGGAGCGCCTGGGCCAGGGTCGCGATCGGTGGCTGGTGGGCGAGCTGGGCGGAGCGGTCGGCGTACTCGGGTTCTTCGGGGAACAGGCGATGCCACTGCGAGCAGCGTTCTGCGAGCGGCTCGGGCTGGTCGAGCCGGCCATCTCGTGGTTGACGACGCGGGATCGGCTGGCGGAGTTCGCGCAGGTGCTGGCTTCGGCGGTCAATGCGATGGCCCGGATCGCGAACGAGGTCTACGTGCTCGCGCGCGCCGAGTTGGCCGAGGTTCGCGAGCCGACGGCGTCGACCACGGTCGGCAGTATCTCGATGCCGCACAAACGCAATCCCGAGGTGTCCGAGCAGATCGTCACGCTGGCCAGGCTGGTCCGATCGTCGGCCGGCGTCCTCAGCGAGACGTCGATCGGCGAGCACGAGCGGGACGGCCGGTCGTGGAAGACGGAGTGGGCGGTGTTGCCGGAGCTGAGCCATTACGCGCTCGCCGCGGCGGGCATGACCAGGACCCTGGTGCGCGATCTCGAGGTCGACCCGGAGCGGATGCTCGCGAACCTGCGCTCGACCGGGACCGCGTCCTCCGAGCGGCTGTTGAGCGTGATGTCGGCCCGGTTGGGCAAGCACACGGCGCAGGCCACGTTGCAGGACGCGTACCGGGTCGCAATCGGTTCCGGCCTGTCGTTGACCGCCGTACTCGAAGGTCAGATCGAGGCCGGCGAGCTGGCTGAGCTTGATCGGTTCGACACCGGCGCCGCGGCGGAGATGGCCGACGAGGTGGTGGCCCGCGCCGTCCGCCGCCGCGCGAGGGAGGGTTCGTCGTGGCGCTAGCGGATCTCCCGCGGGTGCCGCTCGGGATCTTCCCGACCCCGGTGCAGCAGGTCGCGGATCTCGCCGGTACGCCGGGCCTGCGCGACCTCCTCGTCAAACGCGACGACCTGACCGGGTTCGCCTGGGGTGGCAACAAGGTGCGGACACTCGAATACGTCCTCGGGGACGCGCTGTCGCTGCAGGCCGACACGATCGTGGTTGCGGGTGGACCAACCTCCAACTTCGCCGGTTTGCTGGCGGTGGCGGCGGCCGGCCAGGGGATCGACGTCGTACAGGTCTGTTACGGCGAACCGCGCGGTGGTGCGGCCGCGTTGGCACTGTCGAAACGGGCTGGGGCTCGGGTCGAGTTCACCGGCGTTGCCGATCGCAGCAGCATGGATCAGTACGCGGGCGAGCTGGCGGGTCGCCTGCGCGCCGAGGGCCGGCGTCCGTACGTCGTACCGCGCGGGGGAGCGACTCCGATCGGTGCCTGCGGATTCGCTGTCGCCGCGACTGAGTTGATCGAGCAGTTGGGCGACCGCGGCATCACCGTGGTGATCCCAGTCGGTTCGGGCGGCAGCATCGCCGGATTGCTCGCGGGACTCGCATCCACGCAGGTCGACGTCGTGGGCGTGTCCGTCTCCCGGCCCGTCGACGAGATCGAGGCACAGGTCTCACGTCGTACGGCGGAATGCGCAGAACTTATCGGCTCCGCCGGTCCGCCACCACCGTGGCGCGTGGTCGACGGACGCGGACCCGGGTACGGCGGTGGTTGGCCCGAGGCGGACGAGTTGGCCCGGACCCTCTTGGCGTACAGCGGTTTCGTCGCCGACCCGGTCTACAACGCGAAGGCGCTGTACTGGCTCAACGGCCATCGCGACGAGCTTCCCGGACCCGTCCTGTACTGGAGCACCGGTGGGGCACTCGCCGCCGCCGACGAACTCACCACCACACCATCGGTGGTCGGCAAGGAGGCGTCGTCATGACCGCTGTGAACTCGGCCCGCCGGGTCGAAGGCCCGTCCAAGGACGGTCCTGCCCAGCAGCTCATCGACGCCGGGTTCGCCTGGGAGATCGCCGACGCGCCCCTGCTCCACCACGGCCTGAACATGGCCGACATCGCGCACGTCCTCGACCTCCGGCACCGCCGGATCATCCCGGAACGTGCCGCCGCGTCGCTGCTCGGCGTACTGCTGGACACGCATCAGACCAAGCCGGAGGACTTCCCGTACGACGCCGCGTACGGCGAGCCGTACAACTCGCGGGAGCGGCACTTCGTCGCCACCATCGGGGACGACGCCGGCTGGCTGCACGCCGGCCGGCCGCGGCGGGAGGCGGCCCGGGTCGCGCTCCGGATCCTGCTGCGCGGGTTGACCGCCCGGCTCGCGGTCGGTGCGTCGGAGTTCGCGGCCACTACCTGCCGGACCGCGGCGAAGTACCGCGAGGTCTACATGCCGGATCAGACGTACCTCCAGCAGGCTCAGCCCTCGACGTTCGGCCATTACCTGCTCGGGTTCGCGCCGCCGGCGATCCGGGACTGCGAACGCCTGCTGGATGCCCTGTCCCAGCTCAACACCAGCCCCGGTGGCGCGGGGTGCGTCAACGGCAGCCGGTTGCTGGCGGACCGGCGCGTGATCGCGGACCTGCTCGGGTTCGACGACGTCATCACGCACACCCGCGACGCGATGTGGCAGACCGACACCTTCGTGGACGTGCTCAGTACGAGCGTCAGCCTGCTGTCCAACCAGTCCAAGCTCGCCGAGGACCTGGAGATCTGGTCCAGCCAGGAGTTCGACTACGTCGATCTGGCCGGGCCGTACACCCGGGCGTCGGTCCTGATGCCGCAGAAGCGCAACCCGTACGCCCTCTCGATCGTCCGCGGTGGTGGCGGCGTCCTGATCGGACGGCTGACCGGATTCCTGGCCGTGGTGAAGAGTCCCTCGGCCCGCAGCGACAACCTGATCTTCGCGTACGGCGAGATCCCCAAGGCGGTCGAGTTCGCCACCCGGATCACTGCCCTGATGGAGGGCGTGGTCGACACCCTCAGCGTCAACGAGGCGCGGATGTGGGAGCGTCTGGAGGAGGGGTACACGCAGGCCACGGACCTGGCCGAGTTCGTCATGCTCCGGTGCGGGCTGGACTACCGAGCGGCGTACCTGGTCGTCGGTGAGGTGGTTCGAGACGCCAGTGGGCGCGGGGTTCGCGGGGTCGACATCACCTCGGAGGATCTGGATCGCGCCGCCACCTCGGTGGTCGGGCGGACACTGGGCCTCGATGCCGAGGAGATCCGGACCGTGCTGGATCCGCGGGCCATCGTCGCCACCCGTAGCGCACTCGGCGGCGCCGCGCCGGAGGCCGTCGACGCGATGACCGAGGAGTACCTCGCCCGGTCCGTGGACCTCGGGTACCGGGCCAACCATGCGCTGGAGAAGTACGCCGCGGCCGAGGCCCGGCTGCTCGCCGAGGCCGAGCAGGTCGCCGCCGGACGGGGTGCCTGAGCTGCCTGGACGAGGTGCCTGAAGCGGCGTTGCAACGCCGTGCAACAGCTGTGCAACAGCGGGCGGCAGTATCCGTTCATGGACACGTACACCGCTGGACCCGAGTGCTGTGGATGCCGCTTCGAGCGGCGCGCGCCGGCTCATCACCGGCGCCTGGTCGCGTTGGAGGCGCAGCCGATGAACTCCCTGGTCGAGCTCATCGAGATGGCCGCCACCTGGGGCGAGATCGAGTACGGCGAGATCGAGCCGGTGATCCCTCCGGACGAATGGATCGACTTCGCCGAGGCGCACGCCTGGGACGACGGTAATCGCGTGTTCGACGCGCTCGTGGCACTCGCCTCCCTGGTGCCACGGGCGCGCACCACAGCTGCCAATCGGTCGGCACCACTCCTGGTGTCGGTGTGATCCGCGTGAGGAGGCCCCGATGACGGAGTCCGCAGCGACGGCGGCACCCCGGATCGCGATCAACGGCCTCGGCCGGATCGGGCGCGCGCTGCTGCGTGCCGTCATCGCCCGCGACTCGTTCGTCGACGTGGTCGCCGTCCACGACCTGACCCCCGCGGCGACGCTGGGCTACCTGCTCCAGCACGACACCGTGCACGGCAGGCTCGGCGTACCGGTTGTAGCTACCGACGACGAGCTGCTGGTCGGCGACCGGCGGATCCAGGTACTGCGCTCGAACCATCCGGGGAACCTGCCCTGGGGCTCGCTGGGAGTCGACGTCGTCGCCGAGTGCAGCGGCCACTTCACCAGCAGAGAACGGGCCGGCGGTCACCTCCGGGCCGGCGCGAAACGGGTGATCGTGTCGACCCCGACCGACTCGGCCGAGGCGACGGTCTGCCTCGGCGTCAACGAGTCGACGCTGGACCCGAACTCGCACCGGATCATCTCGAACGCGTCCTGTACGACGAACTGCGTGGCACCGATCTTCGCGATCCTGGACGAGGCGTTCGGCGTCGAAGGTGGCTGGGTCGACACCGTCCACGCCTACACGAACGACCAGCAACTGCTCGACCTGCCGCATCACGATCTGCGTCGGTCCCGGGCCGCGGGTCAGAACATCATCCCGACCGGCACGGGTGCGGACAGCGCACTGGCCCAGGTGATGCCGCAACTGAAGGGCCGCGTGCACAGCGTCGCGGTACGGGTTCCGGTGCCGGACGGCTCTCTCAGCAACGTGGTCGGCATGCTCCGCGGCCGGGCCACGACCGAGGAGGTACGCGACGCGTTCATCCAGGCGTCGCTGTCGGAACGGTGGGCCGGCATCGTCGGCGTCAGTGACATGCCGATGGTCTCGAGCGACGTGATCGGCGACCCACGGTCGTGCGTCGTGACGCTGCAGGACATCGAGTCGCACGGCAACGCCGTACGGGTGTTCGGCTGGTACGACAACGAGTGGGGCTATGCCAACCGTTTGCTCGACCTGATCGAGATGGTGACACTCCGGACGAACGTCAGGCGACCGTCGACCGAGCGCGGCACGCCTCGATCAGCCCTGGTGCCCTGATCACCCGCGGCCGTGCTTGATCAGCCGCGGCGCTCCGGCAGGGACATCCAGACGATCTTGGTCGACCGGGAGGACGGATTGCGCCATTGCTGCAGGTCCTCGGTCCGGACGTGCAGCGAGTCGCCCGCGCTGAGCCGGTAGGTCTGCTCGCCGACGGTCGCCTCCAGCGTGCCTGACTGGATGTGCAGCAGCGTCTCGCCGGTCGCCCGCCGGTCCTCCTCGGCGGACTGCGCACCGGCGGCGAGCTCCGTGATGCTCGCGGTCAGCTCGAACGGGCCGGAATCGGCCGAGATCGAGCCGCGGACGACGTCGCCGTCGGGCGAGGTGAGCACCCGCCGCTCGTTCCGCGGCGTGAAACTGACCGGCGTGGCCGGAGCGTCGGCCTCGTCGATGAAGTGCGCCACCGGCACCTGGAACGCCGCCGCGAGCTTCAGCAGCGTGGTGATCGTCGGCACCATCGTGCCCTGCTCGACCTTGTGAATCGCGGCCGGCGAGACGTCGGAGCGCTCCGCGAGCTGCTGCAGCGACAGGCCCAGCCGTCCGCGTAGCACCTTCAGCCGTGGCCCGATCCCGGACACGACCGCGGAGACCTCGGACTCCGACAGTGGCGCAGCGCGCTCGGCCGGTTCGTCGTCGCGGGCCCGGGCCGGGCGCTGCGCTGGAGGTGTCACCGGTGGCTCCTTCGTCGTCCGCCGATCCGCTTCGGCGTTTAGTGGACGGAGTATATCGGATGGTTGACGGATGACTGTGTCTCTCATAGTGTACTAGCTTATCGGATACGAGATTTCTGTCATCCCCACCGGGGCAAGGAGTTTGTTCGTGGACGGTGACCGGAGCGTCGAAGCGGTCTGGCACGGCGGGTACCACACGACCGTCGCGGCCGGCTCTTTCACGATCGAGGTCGACGAACCGGAGTCGGTCGGCGGCACGAATCTCGGGCCGCAACCGACCGACCTGTTCCTGGCCTCGATCGCCTCCTGCTTCACCCTGGCGCTGAGCTACGCGGCCCGGAAGCGGTCGATCGAGCTGACCGAGCTGTCGGTCCGCGCGATCGGCACGTACGACGGCCTGCAGTTCGGGGCCGTCGAGGTCGAGGCCCGGATCGGTGCTCCCGAGGCCGAGCTCCAGCGCCTGGTCGAGACGGCCGAGCGGGTCTGCTATGTGACCAACACCCTGCGCTCCGGACTGAAGCTGACCACCCGAGCGGTGTCCGCCACCGCCGTTCCTACTGACGGAAGTGAGATCCCGTGAAGATCGTTGTGATCGGCGGCGGTGCCGCCGGCCTGGGGGTGGCAGGCGCCGCCAAGGGCCAGGACCCGTCGGCGCAGACCGTCGTCTACACCGAGTACGAGGACGTGGCCTACAGCCCGTGCGGGATCCCGTTCGTGCACGGCAAGGAGATCGAGTCGTTCGAGAAGCTGTTCCTCGCGACCAAGGAACAATATGTTGCTCAGGGCATCGATGTGCACTACGAGACCACGGTCGAGAGCATCGACACCCGGTCCCGCGTCATCAAGGTGGCCGGCGAGGGTGAGGTCAGCTACGACAAGCTCGTGCTGGCGACCGGCTGGAACTACGGCACCCCAGACGTCCCCGGCGCGGAGCTCGGCGGGATCTACCACGTCAAGAACATCCGGGCCGCGATGGAGTGGGACAAGTTCCTCGACACGGTGAAGTCGGCCGTGGTGGTGGAGTCCGGCCCGATCGCGATGGAGATGGTCTCCGCCCTGCAGCACCGCGGTATCAACGTCACGCTGGTCGATCCCGGTCCGTGGCCGATGGCCGACGTGATCGATCCGGACATCGTCGAACCGGTCCGCAAGGACTGGGAAGAGTCCGGCGTGACCCTGAAGTTCGGCGAGCGGGTCACCGCCTTCCGGGGCACGGACACGCTCACCCATGTGAACACGACCTTCGGCGATGTCGAGGCCCAGCTGGCCATCATCGGCAGCCACAAGGTCGCCAACACCGCCCTCGCCGGTGCGGCCGGTCTCAAGCTGGGCAGTACGGGCGGTATCGCGGTGGACCCGCACATGCGCAGCTCCGACCCGAACGTCTACGCCGCGGGTGACTGCGCCGAGATCCCGCACGGTGTCTCGAACGTGCCACTGCAAGGACTCTCGGGGAGCCACGCGTACGCCCAGGGCAAGACCGCGGGCATCAACGCGGCCGGCGGCACCCGACTGCACAACCCGGTCTATGTGCCATGGGGCATGCTCGCCGGTCAGTGGATGATCGGCGGCGTCTCGTTCGGCGAGACCCTGGCCACCGCGCTAGGACTGCCGTTCGTGACCGGCGTGGCCGACGGCATCACCCGGGCTCGCTACTACCCGGGCGTGAAGCCGATCAAGGTCAAGCTGCTCGCGGACCCGACGACCCGCCGGCTGATCGGCGCCCAGATGGTCGGTGGCGAAGGGATCAAGGAGCGGGCGGACTTCCTCGGCATCGTCGCCCGGACCGGCGTCACGATCGACACGCTGGCCACGATGGAGAACGTCTACTCGCCCGCGATCGGCGCGCTGAACGAGCCCATCGCGATGGCCGCCCAAGCGCTCGTCAAGAAGCTCTGAGGCGGCCGCCATGCCCTTCTTCCGCTGGCTCCGCTCGAACTCCGAGCACGCCCTGCTCCGGGACGCGCAACGCCGCGTCGCCGCCAAGTACGACGCCAACCCGCCGGCCGGCCCGCACGGGCTCGCCGACCGGTGGTGGCGCCAGGTGTTCGCACCCGTCTACCGATTCCTGCCCTGGGGACTGCGCCGGGCCACCATGCAAGCCATGCCCGGCAGTCACCGGATGGGATGGCCGAAGCCGGAGTATCTCCCGCCCGGCGACCACTGAACCCCTGCCCCCGACCGGGCGCAGGTCATCCCACCAACTCCGTACCGTCAACACCCGAAGGAGTCAGCATCATGCCGAAGACGGTCACCATCGAGCCGCCCCAGGAGGGCGACATCCTCTTCGACGTCGAGGAGAAGGTCTTCCCCGACTTGCAGGCCAACGAAGGCGACAAGGCGTACGTCTTCATGCACACGGTTCCCTTCGAGGGCTCCGTCGGCCTGGTCAACATGCTCACGGCCACCAGGCTGCAGCGGAAGGGTTTCGACCTCACGTTCGTCCTCTACGGCCCGGGCGTCCTGATGGCCTCGGCGGCCCGCGGGTACCCGGCCGTCGGCAACGAGGGTTTCCCGGGCAACCTCGGCTACAACAAGCAGTTGCGGACGCTGATCGACGAAGGCGCGAAGGTGTACGCCTGCCGGTTCGCGATGGGCGCCCTGTACGGGATGCGCGAGGACGACCTGATCAAGGGCGTCACCCCGTTCAACCCGCTCGACGTACTGGACGCGAACATCCAGGCCTGGCGGGACAAGGCCCTGGTGCTCGCGACCTGGACGGTCTGATCACCCGACACATCGATGCCCCGCAGCCTGGCTGCGGGGCATCGTCATACTCGCTGCTGGAACCAGGCCGACAGAGGCGGATCCTCGAACCCGGCCGCGATCAGCTCCGCCCCGGACAGGTCGTCGTCGTGGGTGTAGTCGTTGTGGACAGCAACCACCCGCAGGCCGGCCGCGACCGCCGCCCGGACGCCGTTCTGCGAGTCCTCCACGGCCACGCTCCGATCGGCCGGGCAGCCCGTCCGGCGCAGCACCTCCAGGTACGCCGCCGGGCTGGGCTTGAGGTCGGGTACGTCGGTGCCGGTGACAACGACCTGGAAGCGCGGGCCGAAGACCCGGTCCAGCAGCGGCTCGACCCAGGCGCGCGTACCGGTCGTGGCCACATGCATCGGTACGCCGCCGGCGTCGAGCTGATCGAGCAGCCGGTGCACTCCGGGTCGTGCCTCGATCTTCCCGGCCTCGATCAGCTCCCGCATGATCGCGGTCTTGCGCCCATGCAGTCGCTTCGCCAGCCGCTCGGCTTCATCTGGCGACCGGCCGACGCTCCCGAACCACGATGCCAGCCGGCGAGCTCCACCGGTGATCCGCAGCAGACGCCCGTACGTCGGGATGTCCCAGCGGTCCGGCAGTCCCGCCTCCTCGAAGGCTGCGTTGAAGGCGACCCGGTGGCCGTCGCGTTCGCTGTCGACCAGTGTGCCGTCGACATCGAACACGACCGCGGCCAGCCGGTTCACCGCAGGTACCGCAGGTGCTCGCGGATGCGGGCGACCACCGCCGGGACGGTGAAGCCGTGATAGGCCATCACCTCGTCCCCGGGGCCACAGGTGCCGAACTGGTCGAGCCCGATGGCCAGGTCGACCAGTCCGCGCCAGCCCGTCGTACTCCCGGCTTCCAGGCTGACGGTGGTCGCGTGCGGATCCGGCGCGTAGGCGGACCGGTCCAGTGCCGAGACGAGGCGTACGTCGTACCCCTCGGATCTCAGGGCTTCCGCGACCTCGGCACCGAGAGCGACCTCGGAGCCGGTCGCGACGAGCTCGACCGTGGCGCTCGATCCGTCGTCGACCAGGCTGGTCTGGGGGAGTGTCTGCCGGGACAGGATCAGGGCGGTCGGTCCGTCGGTTCGCTCGAGCGCGAGCTGCCAGGCCAGCGCGGTCTCGGCGTCGTTGGCCGGCCGGAGCACCTGCAGTCCCGGGATCAGACGCAGCGACTCGATCTGCTCGACGGGTTGATGTGTCGGGCCGTCCTCGCCGACCGCGATCGAGTCGTGCGTCAGCACGTGGATGACAGGCTGCCGCATCAGCGCGGCGAGCCGCAGCGCCGGACGCAGGTAGTCGGCGAACACCAGGAAGGTGCTGCCGTACGCGCGGAACCCACCGTGCAGGCTGAGCCCGTTCATGACCGCGGCCATGCCGAACTCCCTGATGCCAAAGGCGATCGCGGACCCCGAGTAGTCGTCCCGGGCCACGATCGCGCCGCCGAGCGCGGTCCCGGTGGAGCCGGCCAGGTCGGCCGAACCACCGACGAGCTCCGGCATCAAAGCCGTGATGGCCTTCAGACAAGCCTGGGACGATTGCCGCGTGGCCCGTGGGGAATCCCCGGAGACCGCGAGCAGCGCATCCCCGAGGCCCTCCGGCAACCCCCGATCGCGGCTGCGGTGGAACTCCGCCGCCCGCTCCGGCGACGCAGCCTCGAAGTCGGCGAGCCTCGCCTGCCAGGCAGTATGCTCGCGGGCGCCGCCGGCTGTCAGTTCTGCGCAGACTTGCCGCACGGGCTCCGGGACGCTGAACGCTGGATGTTCCCAGTCGACCAGTCGCTTGGCCTCCGCAGCCAGTTCCTCACCGAGGGGCGAGCCGTGGGCCTTCGACGTACCGGCAATGCCTGGTGCGCCGTGGCCGATCATCGTCCGGACCGCGATGAAGCTCGGGCGCGGGTCGGCCTTGGCGCGGATGATCGCGGCGTCGACCGCCTCGATATCGGTGCCATCAGCAACTTCTTCGACATGCCAGCCGTACGCCGCGAACCGGGCCGACTCGTCGTCGCTGCACGACCGGTCGACCGAGCCGTCGATCGTGATCGAGTTGTCGTCCCAGAGCACGACCAGCCGGCCCAGACCGAGGTGCCCGGCCAGCGAGGCCGCTTCGTGACTGATGCCTTCCATCAGGCAGCCGTCGCCGACGATCGCGTAGGTGTGATGGTCGGTCAGCTCGGGGTACCGCGCGGCCGTCATTCGCTCCGCGAGCGCGATCCCGACCGCCATGCCCAGCCCCTGTCCGAGCGGACCGGTGGTGCACTCGACGCCGGCGGTGTGGCCGTACTCCGGATGTCCGGGCGTGCGCGACCCGAGCTGCCGGAAGCGGCGCAGCTCGGCCTCGGGGAGGTCGTAGCCGAAGACGTGCAACAGGCCGTAGAGCAGCGCGGAACCATGCCCGGCCGAGAGCACGAAGCGATCGCGATCGGCCCAGTCCGGCGCCGACGGATCGTGCCGCAGGTGCCGGCTCCACAGCGTCCAGGCCATCGGGGCAGCGCCCATCGGCATCCCGGGATGCCCCGAGTTGGCCGCCTGCACCATGTCGACGGCCAGGAACCGCAAGGCGTTGACGGCCAGCCGATCGGTCTCAACCACGGACCTTTGCAGAAGCTCGGTCATCAGGCCGCCACCTCATTCCGTACGGCGTCGACGGCAGCGCGGAGCTCCTTCACAGCCGCCGCCTTCCCATCGGGATGGGCATACATCCACGAGCCGGAGATGAACGCGTCGGCACCGGCCGCCGCCGCGCCGCTGATCGTGGCCGCGGTGATGCCGCCGTCGACCTCGAGCTCGATCGGCAGACCGGACTCGTCGATCATCCGCCGCAGCTGCGCCACCTTCGTTTCGACGGCAGGGATGTACTTCTGCCCGCCGAACCCAGGGTTGACCGTCATCGCCAGGATCAGGTCGGTCTCGGTCAGCACATGCTCGACCAGCCCGGCCGGCGTGTGCGGGTTCAGCGCGACACCACTGCGTACGCCGAGGTCCCGGATTCGGGCCAGGGTGCGATGAAGATGAGGGCAGGCCTCGGCATGGACGATGATCAGTTCGCACCCGGCATCGGCGTACCGCGACAGCAGTTCGTCGGGGTTCGCGACCATCAGATGCGCCTCGAAGGCGACCCGGCTGTACTGCTGTGCGGCCGCGATCATGTCCGGTCCGAAGGTGAGGTTCGGGACGAACACCCCGTCCATCACGTCCCACTGGATCCGGTCGACGCCCGCGTCGCACAGGTCGCGGATCTCGTCGCCGAGCCGGGCGAAGTCCGCGGGCAGCACCGAGGGGATGATCAGCGGAGGTGGAACCCGCGGAGTGGGGTCGGTCATGGAAACGGCCCTTCCTGCTCGGAGACCTCCAGCCCACCGCGCGCAGCCCTACCGGCACTCACCCGACCGGGTGGAGCTGTGGGTGAATCCCTTTGTGAACAGGCGGATTCGGCGCCTGCTCCGCTTACGCTGGGACCTATGGCGACCCCGTTGCGGCTGGTTCTCGTGGACGACCACGAGATGGTGCTGCACGGCCTGGTCGCGATGCTCGGCCACTTCGCCGGCGAGGTGGTGATCACCGGACAGGCGACGACGGCCGCGGCGGCGCTCACGCTGGTCGCGGACGAGCATCCGGACGTGGTGCTGTGCGACGTACGGATCGGCAAGGAGAGCGGTCTCGATCTGTGCCGCCAGATCACCACGCAGTACCCGCAGACCAAGGTCGTGCTGCTCACGGTGTACGACGACGAGCACTACCTCTACCAGGCCCTCCGGGTGGGTGCCTCCGGCTACATCCTGAAGCGAATCGACGGTCAGGAGCTGGTCGCGCATCTACGCCGGGTGCGCGACGGCGAGACCGTGATCGATCATGCGCTCGCGGGTCGCGTGGCCCTGTCCGCCGCCCGGCTCAGTGCGGGGGAGTTCTGGCCGGGCGCGCATCTCGGGCTCACCCAGCGCGAGTCGGAAGTCCTTGAATTGCTGGTCTCCGGACATTCGAACAAAGGCGTCGCGGGCAAGCTCGTCGTCAGTGAGGACACGGTGAAGACCCACATCCGCGGCCTGTATCGCAAGCTCGGTGTATCCGACCGCAGTGGTGCGATCGCGGTCGCGCTCCGCGAGGGCCTGTTCCGTTGACCGGCGCCGCACCCACCGCAGAGGAGCTTGCCAAGATCCTGGAGGCGGATGGCGTGCTGCTGCTCGCCAGCGACGGCCGAGAGCTGACGGTCGCCGACCTCTGGCCCCCGCACCCGTCGACCGCCGCGCTGAGCATGCCGGTCGGGTTCGGCGTGACCGGACTGGTCGCGCGGAACGGTACGCCGGTCATCCTCGGGTCCGACTCACCACGCAACGCCTTGCACCGTCAGCTCCTGCGCCTCGAGCCCCGGCAAACAGTCACCCGGCTGTGCCTGCCGCTGCGGGGGCTGGAGGACCGCATCGTCGGCGTACTGGCGGCGCATCGGAGTCCGCGGACGCCGTTCGGTCCCGACGACCTTGCTCGTGCTCAGGAGTACGCCGCCATGCTCGGCCTACGCCTGCACGCGGAGCAGCTGTGGCTCGCCGTGAACCGGCACCGGACCGAACGAGATCGCCTGATCAAGCAGGCGATCTCGGCCCAGGAGGCCGAACGCCGGCGGATCGCCTTCGACCTGCACGACGGCGTCACGACCGCGCTGGCCTCAATGGCCTTCCACCTCTCGGCCGCCGACCTGACGGTCTCGGAGCTCGCGGCGCGTGATGCCGCGGCCGGGCCGGAGTTCGAGGGTGCCCGGGCCGAGCTCGTCAGTGCCCGCGAACTGGCCGACCTGGCCTATCACCAAACGCGGGCGGCGATCTCGGGTCTGCACAGTCTGGTGCTGGACGACCTCGGTCTGGTCGCGGCGATGGAGTCCCTGGTGCAGACCGCGGCGAATGGCGAGGACGCTCCGTCGATCGACCTGCTGGTGGATCCGGCCGCGGCACTGGACGACATCCCCGATCACGTCGCCGCGGCGCTGTACCGGATCGCCCAGGAGGCGCTGGCCAACGCGGTCAAGCATGCCGAGGCGGATCGCGTCGTACTGTCGCTGCGCCGGGTCGGTGACTCGATGGTGCTCGGGTGCGCTGATGACGGAAAAGGGTTCGACCCCGCCGAACGGCGTACGGTCCGGGCGGGTGACGCGGACGGTGCGCAGCACTTCGGGCTCAGTTCGATCGCGGAACGCTGTGCGCTGATCGAGGCGTCGCTGCGGATCGAGTCGATCCCCGAGCGAGGTACGACGGTTTTGGTCGAGCTGCCGTTCTAGCGCGTGGCCTGGCCGGCCTGCCGGCAGTTGGCCACGAGGATCTCCTGTGCCGCCGCGACGTTCCGGACGTCGCCACCCCAGGCAGCCAACGCGTCACTCACCAGCGCACGCCCGAACGAGAACGTCACCGGCCACGGGCGGTCGCCGTTGCGATGCAGCTCGCGGAGGGACTCGCAGACGTCCGCGGTCGACTGGCCGCCGGAGAGGAAGGCGATGCCGGCCAACGACGCTGGCACGGTATCGGACAGGACCCGGAAGGTCGCGGCAGCCACCGTGCCTGCGGTGGCCGGCGCGCCCTCGAGACCTGGGGTGACGAAGTTCGGCTTGAGGACGATGCCCGACAGGTCGACGCCGGCTTGCGCGAGCTCGTCGAAGAGGGTCCGCAGGGCCAGGCTCGATGCCTGTGCCGACGCACCCAGATCATGGCCGCCGGTGCACAGAACCTCGGGCTCGACGATCGGCACGATGCCGTGCCGCTGGCAGAGAGCGGCGTACCGGGCGAGGGCATGACCGTTGGCCCGCGCGCTGTACGGCGTGATCGTCGCGACGTCGAACACCGCGCGCCACTTCGCGAACGCTGCCCCACGATCGGCGTACGACGCCAACCGGTCACCCAGCCCGTCGAGACCTTCGGTGATCAACGCGCCGCCGCCGTTCGGCAGCTTGCTCGTGCCGGTGTCGACCTTGATCCCGGGCAGGACGCCCAGCTCACGAGCGGCCTGCGGGAACGGGCGGCCGTCGCTGAGATCCTGCCCGAACGTCTCGTCGGACCAGATCACGCCGCTGACCCAGTCCGACAGACCCTCGGCGGTGATCAGCAGTTCGCGGTAGTCCCGGCGTGCGGCCTCACTCGCCGGAATGCCTTGCTGTTCGAGCCGGGACGACATGGTCTTGATCGACTCGTCCGCGGCCAGGATGCCGCGACCGGCATGGGTCAACTGCCGGGCGGTGCCGGCGAGGGTGGGCAGGTCGGTGCGCAGCGTCGTGGTCATGCAGAGCAGCATGCGGGCGCGGGCACAGCGCCGTACTCACCCCTTCGGGCGAGACCGGGTGTGAAACGCGGCCGCACCCACGCGGTCGGGATTGCAGACGTGCCGTAGGAACAACCGGCTCGCCGCGGTCGGTTCGGCGGTCGTGCACAGGTGCCACGGGCGATCGACCGGCGTCCCGGGGACGGCGTACGGCGCGAGCTCGCCGGCATCGACCTGGCTGCGGACGGCTTCCTCGTGGACCAGCGTTACGCCGAGTCCCTGACGTGCGGCGGCGACCGCGGCTCCCGACGTACCGAGGGTGAGCAGCGGCGGCGCGGCCTGAAGGCGGGTCAGCAACGAGAGCGTGGTGTCGCGGGTGCCCGATCCCTGGCCGGTGAGGAGCCAGGTGCTCGTGAGTGGGTCGTCCTCGCGGCCGGGCCTGCCAACGAGCACCAGCCGGTTGTCTCGGCGCGCCCGGGTGACCAGGCCCGAGCCGCGCGGTGGGCGGCCGGCCAGGACGATGTCGACGGCGTGGTCGCGGGCGAGAGCGAAGAGCTCGTCGCGGGGGAGGACCGACAAGGACAGCTCGACCTGCGGATGCTCATCGGCGAACGACGCCATCAACCGAGGCAGGACGTACTCGCTCGCGGTCGCGACCGCGCCGATCCGGAGCCGGCCCCGGTCGGCGTCGTGCACCGCGCCGGCTGCCTCGGCGAGCAGACCGAGCAGCTTGCGGGCGTACGCCGCGAACGTCTCGCCGGCGTCCGTGGTGACGATGCCGCGGCCCGACTTGGTGAACAGCGCCGTACCCAAAGCGTTCTCCAGCGCCGCGATCGCGGCGGACACAGCCGGTGGTGTCACGTGCAGGGTCTCGGCGGCCGAGCGGATGCTGCCGCTCTCGTGCACCGCGAGGAAGGTCTGCAACCGTCCCCAGGTCGCTGCCACCGGAAGATCCATTGTGCACCTATCGCTTAACAGTCAGCGGAGAAGTCTCAATTGTAGTTGATGTGTTGCCGGGCGCACGCTGGTGTCTCGACTCGCTGGAAGGAGCGACCGATGACCAAGGAACGCTGGGATCCGGGTGTGCAGAGCTACGCCGGGATGGGGTACTGGAATCCCGACTACGAGCCGAAGGAGACCGACGTCCTGGCCGTCTTCCGGGTCACGCCGCAGGACGGGGTCGAACCGATCGAGGCCGCCGCGGCCGTCGCCGGGGAGTCGTCGACCGCGACCTGGACCGTGGTCTGGACCGACCGGCTGACCGCGAACACCCACTACCAGGCCAAGGCCTACCGGGTGGACCCGGTGCCCGGCCGGCCGGGGGAGTACTTCGCCTACATCGCCTACGACATCGACCTGTTCGAGGAAGGCTCGATCGCCAACCTCACCTCCTCGATCATCGGCAACGTCTTCGGCTTCAAGCCGCTGAAGGCGTTGCGGCTGGAGGATCTGCGCATCCCGGTCGCGTACGTCAAGACGTTCCAGGGCCCGGCGCACGGGATCGTGATGGAACGCGAGATGCTGAACAAGTACGGCCGCCCGTTGCTGGGGGCAACCATCAAGCCGAAGTTGGGGCTGTCCGCCCGCAACTACGGCCGGGTCGTCTACGAGGCCTGCCGGGGCGGGCTCGACTTCACCAAGGACGACGAGAACATCAACTCCCAGCCGTTCATGCGCTGGCGTGACCGCTTCCTCTACGCGATGGAGGGCGTGAACAAGGCGGTGGCCGAGACCGGCGAGCTCAAGGGCCACTACCTGAACGTGACCGCCGGGACGATGGAGGAGATGTACAACCGGGCCGAGCTGGCCAAGGAGCTGGGCAGTGTCGTGGTGATGATCGACCTGACCATCGGCTACACGGCGATCCAGTCTATGGCGCTGTGGGCCCGGCAGAACGGCGTACTCCTGCATCTGCATCGGGCCGGGCACTCGACGTACACGCGGCAGAAGACGCACGGCGTGAGTTTCCGGGTGATCGCGAAGTGGTGCCGGTTGATGGGTGTCGACCACGTCCACGCAGGAACCGTGGTGGGCAAGCTGGAAGGCGATCCGGCCACGACGCGCGGGTTCTACGACACGCTGCGGGACGACCATGTGCCGGCCAACCTCGGCAACGGGATCTTCTTCGATCAGGACTGGGCCTCGATGCCCGGCGTACTGCCGGTGGCCTCCGGTGGTATCCACGCCGGCCAGATGCACCAGTTGCTGGACCTGTTCCGCGACGACGTGATTCTGCAGTTCGGTGGCGGCACGATCGGCCACCCGTTCGGGATCGCGGCCGGTGCGGAGGCCAACCGGGTCGCGCTCGAGGCGATGGTCAAGGCCCGCAACGAAGGCCGTGACCTGCTGCGCGAAGGGCCCGACGTACTGCGGATCGCCGCCAAGACCTGTGCTCCGCTCGAAGCCGCGCTCTCCACCTGGGGCGACGTCACCTTCGACTACACCAGCACGGACGCCCCCGACGTCGTCCCGACCGCGACCGCAAGTTACTGAAGGGAGCACGATGATGGAACTGCGCCACGGGACCTTCTCCTACCTGCCGGCTCTGACCGACGACGAGATCGCCGACCAGGTCCGGTACGCCCTCGGCAACGGCTGGCCGGTGTCGATCGAGTACAGCGACGACCCGCACCCACGCAACGTCTACTGGGAGATGTGGGGGCTGCCGCTGTTCGACCTGACCGAGCCCGACGGGGTGCTTGCCCAGATCAACGAATGTAGGGCGACGTACCCGAACCACTACATCCGCGTACTCGCGTACGACGCCGGCCTCGGGCGGCAGACGACCGCGATGCATTTCCTTGTGCAACGGCCGGCCGAGGAGCCTGGGTTCCTGCTGACGCGGGTCGAGGGGCCGGATCGGAGCCAGCGGTACGGATTGTCGCCGTACGCAACGACGCGACCGGCCGGAACTCGTTACCCATGAGCGGCTTCGGTGTCCCGGCACCTGTTGCTGAGCCAGAAGCCGAGCCGGAGTTGTTGGCGGACGATGCCGAACTCGACCTGTCGGTGGACGAAGCGGGGGCGAGGGTCGACGAGACCCTGGCCGCTCTCGACGCGGAATTGGTGGGGCTGGCATCGGTCAAGCGCCGGGTGCGGGAGATCGCCTCGTTGCTGCTGGTGGATCGGGCCCGGCGGCAGTTCGGACTGACATCGTCGAAGCCGACGCTGCACATGAGTTTCACCGGTGGGCCGGGCACCGGGAAGACGACGGTGGCGCTCCGGATGGCCGCGATCCTGCACGCGCTCGGGTACATCCGGGCGCCGCGCGTACACACGGTCACCCGGGACGACCTGGTCGGGCAGTTCATCGGGCACACCGCGCCGAAGACCAAGGAGGCGATCGCGCGGGCGGCCGGTGGCGTGCTGTTCATCGACGAGGCGTACTACCTGTTCCGGCCCGACAACGAACGCGACTACGGGCAGGAGGTGATCGAGATCCTGCTGACCGAGATGGAGAACGAGCGGGGCGATCTGGTGGTGATCTTCGCCGGGTATCCGGACCGGATGGCGACGTTCTTCTCGGCGAATCCCGGTCTGAGTTCGCGGGTGCCGCATCACATCGGCTTCGAGGACTACAACCACGGGCAGTTGGTGCAGATCGCCGAGCTGATGCTGACGTCGGAGAACTTCCGCTTCGACGACGCCGCGCAGACAGCGTTCTCGGAGTACCTGACCCGGCGGATGGGGCGACCGCGGTTCTCGAACGCGCGCAGTGTCCGCAACGCGATCGAACGGTCCCGACTCCGCCAGGCCCGGCGCCTGGTCGAACTGCGGCGGCCGTTGCGCAAGGAGGATCTCGTCACGCTGACGGCCGACGACATCTACGGCAGCAGCGTGTTCGTGGATTCGCCGTAAGGCATGGTGATCCGGCCCTCGACCTCGTCCCAGAGCGCGTCGAGCTTCGCGCACACCAGCCTCGCCACCTGACCTGGTACGCCGGTGTGGGGCAGGTGTGGGTGTGGCCGGGTCGGTGCCGTGGCGATTGCCCTCGTGAAGCGGTCGCGCAGCCGAGCCTCGTCGCCCGAGTCGAGATGTTCCCCGAGCATCGCGGCGAGCCGGCGCTCGGTGGCGATGGTCCGGGTCAGATGGTTGTGGACGCCGGACCACACCGATGCCCACGGCACGTGGACGGTCTGGGCCTGGCCGTACTCCTTGGCCTTCGCCTTCACCAGCGTGTGTTCCAGTCGCCGGATCGCGCGGAGGTGATCGCGGACTTCCTTCCGCCCGGCCGGCACGTGCTGTGCGAACGTGGGCAGCAGGATCCGGGTCGTCGCGGCCGCGTGCCGGCTGGCCTGGGCCAGGAACCGGTCGGTGTTCATCCGCGCCTCACCGGGCGGTGCGGGCGACTCGCGCCGGGCCGCTGTCCGCAGCAGGTCCAGCAGGGTGGCATGGCGTTCTTCGACGTCACTCAGGAGCGTTGGCATCACGGCACCTCGCGAACTCGGGGGCTGGGGTCTCCGAGTTTCCGGTCCGATTCACAAGCGCACAAGGCTGGTCTTCGCCTCACCTGCACGCTCACCCATCAGGGCGAGGCCGGCGGCCTGCAACCCGCGTAGAACTGCGGATGGGCCGCATCGCGCAGGCCCGACAATGAGTACATGCAGAAGCCGGAGTTGGCGGAATTGCTGGACCTCGAGCCGCACCCCGAGGGCGGCTGGTACCGGGAGACGTGGAAGTCGGAGGTCGAGTTCGAGCCCGAGGGGTACGACGGAGTCCGGGCCAGCGCGACCGCGATCTACTTCCTGCTCGCACCGGGCGAGGAATCGCGGTCGCATCGAGTCCGGTCGGCCGAGATCTGGCTCTGGCATTCGGGTGGTCCGCTGAGGCTCGAGTACGACGGCGAAGTGGTCACGCTCGGCCCGGATGTGGGCGCGGGGCAACAACCCCAGGTCGTGATCCCGGCCGGCGCCTGGCAGGCGGCCCGTCCGGCCGGGGATCAAGCGGTGCTGGTGTCGTGCGTGGTGTCGCCCGGCTTCGACTTCGCCGACTTCACCATGCGGTGAAATTGCGGGGAATTGCGGTGAGTCGCTAGTGCAGGACCGTGGCCAGGGCTTCGTAGCCGGGGAGAAGGTCGATGCCCTCGCGGCCGAGTTGCTGGATCGCGACGTGGTCCGCGCCCGCGTCCAGGTGGGCCTTCAAGCCCTCGGCGATGTCGACTGCCGAGCCGTGCAGAACCAAGGCGTCGACGAGGTTGTCGCTGCCGCCGTCGGCAAAGTCCTCGTCGGTGAATCCGAGGCGCTTGAAGTTCGACGTGTAGTTGCTGAGTTGCAGGTACGACGCCAGGTAGTCGCGGGCCGTCGATCGGGCGATCTCCGGGTCGGTTTCCAGGACCACCTTCTGCTCGGGTGCGAGCAGCACACCGCCGCCGAGCGTACGACGAGCCTCCCGCGTGTGCTCGGGAGTCGTCAGGTACGGCAGTGCTCCGGCGGTCCGCGTTCCGGCGACGTGCAGCACCTTCGGGCCGAGCGCGGCCAGCGCCCGTCGCTCGATCGGCACCTTCGCCTCGTCGAGGTCGTCCAGGTAGCTCACAATCGTCTCGTACGGCGACTTGTACCCGCCGGTGTGCTCCGGGTGACCGATGCCGACGCCGAGCAGGAACCGGCCCGGCTGCTCGTCCTCGAGCCGGTGGTAGGACTCGCCGACGGCCGCGGCCGGCGTCTTCCACATGTTCACGATGCTGGTGCCGACGGCAACCGAGTTCGTTGACGCGAGCAACACCTCCACGTCGCGCAGGCCGCCGTCGGGCGAGCTGCCCAGCCACAACGTTCCGTATCCGGCCTGCTCCAGTCCCGCCGCCAGTTCCGGTCCCCAGTGCTGGGGTCCGTGCCAGACGCCGTACCGTCCCAGTTCGACCGCCACGCCGTACTCCTCTCGTCGTCCCGTGCTCAGGTTCCAACGGAGAGCGGGCGGGCTCCATTCCGTGCACCTAGAAGCATCCCTGACGACGGGGTGGTCACGTCAATGATCGTTGTCACGTCAAAGGTGACTTGCGATCTCCGGGAGGCGCTGCCGGAGGTCCTTCAGGCGGACTTCGGTGCGGTCCGGTTCGCCGACTTTGGCGAGGTTGAGCATGCCGGGATCGCCCGCGAGTTGGCCGGCTCGGATGACGCGGGCCGACCGTTGGGCCAGCACGGGTGCGCCCTCGAGGATCTGCAGGGGCGTGAAGACCTCACCGCCGTACGACTCGGCCATCAGTCGCAGCCGCGCGGCCTGGTAGGCGGGGTCGCCCGGCATTGCGAGCGGGGCCGTGTTCCAGGCCGTGAACGCGATGTCGTCGAGCGGTACGCCGGGCCCGGCCAGGTCCCAGTCGATCACTCCGCTGAACCCGGCGTCGGTGCCGATCCAGTTGTAGTACCCGTAGTCGTGCATGCAGATGATCTGATCGGCAGCGAGTTCACCCCGGCTCGCCCGCCAGACGATCTCGCCCGAAGGCCGGTACGACGAGACGACCCGGTGATACTGCGCGAGCCAGTGCATCGCATCCGCCAGCACGTCGTCCGGCACCTCCGGCCCGTACGCCGACCCCGGTAGGAAATCGAGGATCTCGCGGCCGCGATCGTCGAAACCGAGCACCCGCGGGATGCCTTCGAGCCCGGCCGCGGCCAAGTGGTTGAGCAAGCCATGAACTGCCGGTGTCCACGGGCCGGTGGCGCGCCGGACCGTGTCGCCGACGCGGACCGCACCGCTGACGTTGCCGCCCGGCAGGACGATCTCGGAGTCCATGTAAGAACCTTTCCATCAGGGTTTCATTGCGGGTACCGGGCGTGCAGAAACAGGGGTATTTCCGGGCAGTGCAAGACTGGGGTTAAGACAGAAGTGGAGATTGCGTCAAGATTGCGCAAAGCCTGCCGGGCAAGGGATTCCGGTGCGAACGACACGGGGCGCCACGGCGTCTCATAGGAGTGTAACCGAACCGTCGGGCAACGATCCCGCGAGTCTCCACCCGATAGGACCATCCGGTCGGGTGGTATGAACCCTGCGGGCTTACACTCGGCAGCGACCTGGCAGCACACCCCTCACCGCCGGGCCGCGGACACAACGTCGTGAGCCGCACACCTGGAATGGGAAAGAAGGGCGAGTTGTGAAGGTCGGAGTTCCGAAGGAAGTCAAGAACCACGAGTACCGGGTGGCGATTACGCCGTCCGGCGTGCACGAGTTCGCACGCAACGGGCACGAGGTTCTGATCGAGCAGGGGGCGGGGGCCGGTTCGCTGATCCCCGACGACGAGTTCGTGGTGGCCGGAGCACGGATCGTGCCGACCGCGGACGACGTCTGGGCCGAGGCAGACCTCGTGCTGAAGGTGAAGGAGCCGGTGGCCGAGGAGTACCACCGGATGCGCAAGGACCAGGTCCTGTTCACCTACCTGCACCTGGCCGCGAGCGATGAGACCACCGACGCGTTGCTGAAGTCCGGCATCACCGGCATCGCCTACGAGACGGTTCAGCTACCGGACGGTTCGCTGCCGCTGCTGGCCCCGATGAGCGAGGTGGCCGGCCGGCTCGCCCCGCAGGCCGGCGCGTACCACCTGATGCGCAGCGGCGGCGGCCGCGGCGTCCTGATGGGCGGCGTCTCCGGTGTGCACCCGGCACGCGTGGTCATCATCGGCGCCGGTGTCGCCGGCATGAACGCGGCCGCGATCGCGCTCGGCATGCAGGCGCAGGTCCAGCTCTTCGACCGCAACATCGCGCGGCTGCGCCAGGCCGACCAGATCTACCAGGGCCACCTGCTGACGATCGCCGCGAACTCGTACGAGATCGAGCGGGCCGTGCTCGAGGCCGACCTGGTCATCGGCGCGGTGCTCGTGCCGGGTGCGAAGGCGCCGAAGCTGGTCAGCAACGACATGGTCAAGCGGATGAAGCCGGGCAGCGTGCTCGTCGACATCGCGATCGATCAGGGCGGCTGCTTCGAGGACTCGCGTCCGACCACGCACGCCGACCCCGTCTACACGGTCCACGACTCGCTGTTCTACTGCGTCGCGAACATGCCCGGCGCGGTTCCGAACACCTCGACGTACGCACTCACCAACGTGACGCTGCCGTACGCGATCGAGCTGGCGAACCTGGGTTGGCGGGAGGCGCTCAAGCAGGACCACAGCCTCGCGCTCGGCCTGAACACGTTCGACGGTCATGTCACCTACGGCCCGGTGGCCGAGGCGCACGACCTGTCGCAGCTGAAGCTCGACGAGGTCCTGATCTGAGCATCGCCCGTGCAGTCGGCGCGTACTTGGACCACCTGACGGTCGAGCGCGGGCTGGCCGCGAACACCTTGGCGTCGTACCGGCGTGATCTGCGCCGGTACGACGCCTACCTCACGTCGGCCGGGATCGACGAGCTCGGCCGGATCACCGAGGGCGTGATCGGCGACTTCCTGATGCGGTTGCGCGAAGGCGACGCCGACCATCCGCCGTTGACCGCGTCGTCGGCCGGCCGGACGGTGGTCGCCGTACGCGGGTTTCATCGGTTCTGTCTGCGGGAGGGGCTGACCGCGGTGGATCCGGCGGCCGCGGTGAAGCCGCCCGCACCGCCGCAACGGTTGCCGAAGGCCCTTTCTGTCGACGAGGTGACCCGGATCCTGGCAGCGGCCGCGGGTGCCGAGGCGGAGCCCGCCGTACTCGCGACTCGTGATGCCGCGCTGCTCGAGTTCCTCTACGGAACGGGCGCGCGGATCTCGGAGGCCGTCGGGCTGGACGTCGACGACATCGACCTCGAGACCGGCGCGGTCCTGCTCCGCGGCAAGGGCAGCAAGGAGCGCGTCGTCCCGGTCGGGACCTACGCGCGCGACGCGGTCTCGGCGTACCAGGTCCGCGGCCGTCCCGAGCTGGTACGCCGGGGGCACGGGACGCCGGCGCTGTTCCTCAACGCCCGTGGCGGCCGGTTGTCCCGGCAGAGCGCGTGGACCGTCCTGCGCCGGGCCGCGCAACGGGCCGGGATCGCCAAGGAGATCTCGCCGCACACCATGCGCCACTCCTTCGCAACCCATCTCCTCGATGGCGGAGCCGACGTACGCGTCGTGCAGGAGCTGCTCGGTCATGCCTCCGTCACGACCACGCAGATCTACACCCTCGTCACGGTCGACAAACTCCGCGAGGTCTACGCAACAGCGCATCCGCGAGCTCTCTCGTCCTAAAATTCAGGTGTGCCGACCCCGCCGCAGGTCTTCGTCGATGTCCTCGCCCAGCGTCTCGCCGACTACAGCGGCCGTGACTATGCCGACGTACGAGCGACCGTCATGTATGCGGGAGATGAGCTGCCCGTTCGTATCGCCGACCTCATGCTGGCGGACGCACGCGACCATGCCGCGGATGAGAGCAACCCGCAGCAGGCGCGGAACCAGCTCGAGTACGAGAGTGCTCGGCGCCGGCTGATCGAGGTGGTGCAGGGTCAGGTGCGGCCGGAGGTGGGCGATGGCATCCGCACCGAGGTTCAGGCGCGCCAACACGCGCGCGCCGTTGCGGAGCGGATCTTCGCTCTGGCGGTCGACGTGGTCGAGCCGATTGCCGTGGACATCGGGGTGCCGCAAGCACTTGAGCGCCAACGGGAGACCCGGATCGCGGCCGCGCTGGGCACGCTGCGCGGGCTGCCCGCGGCCCGGATGCTGGCGCCCCTGACCCTCCGGGAGTGGCTGAAGGATGCGGACCGCCTGACCGACCCGAAGCTGGACGACGGCGCGCGCGATCGCGGCGGCCGTCTCCTGGCGAACGACATCGAACTGCGCCGGATGGTGGCGGCCGGCTACCAGGTCTACGAATCCAAGGCGAACCCGCGGTCCCCGGACGAGACCATCCGGGACGGAGTGGCCATCGCGTGGTCGAACCGGACGCGGGCGGAGTTCACGGAGGCTCTCGGAGTTGCGAGCGTCCTCGGTCCTCCACAGACGCCGGAACGGCTGGCGCCGAGGATGGTGACCGGGCTCGTCCAGTCGATTGCGGAGCGGACCGGGACCTCCGAGCAGGAGCTGCTCGAACGACTCTGTACTGCCGGTGGAGAGCACTTGCGGGGTGAGGACCAGTGGCGGACCGTGAGCCGATTGCTGGTCCCGGACGAGTCGCTGCAGCAGGCCGATGAGGTTGAGCCGTCCCACGCTCGCCAGCTGATCACCGACGCGCTACGCACTGAGTTCTCGCGGCAGTACGGCGACCCCGATCGGTCGCCCGAGTGGTCTCCCGAGGAGGGCGGTGCCCGGATCACGACCGCGGGTGCAGAGCTGGCGGCGAGTCTCGGCATTGGCGGTCGAGGGTGAGCCGCACCGCTTAGGCTCCTACGCGTGACCGAGCAGACGGAGGCGGCCGAGGGGCGGCATGCGAGTTGGCTGGAGCTGTTCTTCGATCTGACTGTGGTTGCGGCCGCGGCGCAGATCGCGCATCGGTTGCACTCGGCTGAGAGTGTTGGGCAGATCGCCGCGTGTGGGGCGATGTTCTACGCGATCTGGAGTGTCTGGACGACCACCAGCGTCTACGCGAACGTCGCGGGCGAGCGGACCCGGCAACGCGCCGTACTGCGGACCATGCTCGGGATCGCGATCATGGCGGCTGCGGTGCCTGGTGTCTGGCCCGAGCTGCTGCCGGGGGAGCACGACGATGCGCCGCGCGGGCGGACGGCCGCGTTCGTGGTCGCGTTCCTGCTGTGTCGGTTGATCGCGGCGCGTTCGGCGGCGCGGGACGGACAGCTGGTGACGTTCTGGCCGGCCACGCAGAGTGTGGCGGCGACGCCGTGGATCGCATCGATCTTCGTGCCGCCGACGATCGCCTACTGGCTCTGGGGGTTCGCGATCGCGACCGACCTGGCCTTCTCGATGGTTGGCGCGGCCAATCCGCGCTCGGTCGCCGAGATGACCGAGCGGTGGCGTAAGCGGACGGAGGAGCAAGACCGGCGGAGTGCGAACCGGCTGGCCCAGCTGATCGAGCGCGGGGTCTCACCGGACCGGCTCCCGGATGCCTCGCCCACGTTGATGTCGGTCGCCCAGGTGCAGTCCGGCCATCTCAGTGAACGCCTCGGGCTCTTCGTCATCATCGTGCTCGGTGAGGCGCTGGCGCAGGTCGTCGCGGCGAACACTGAGCTCGAGTGGACGTACGCGGTGATCGCCGCCTCACTGGCCGCATTCCTCTTGCTGGTGCAGCTGTGGCGGCTCACTTCGCTGTACGGGTTCACGCCGGCGCCGCGCAGTACCAAACCATTGGAGCCGTGGCAGGCGCTGCCCGCGCACCTTGGCGTCACTGCGGCGATCGTCGTGGTCGCCTCTGGTCTGGGCGGGCTGATCCCGGAGGCGGCTGAGCACCTGCACGCCAGGGACCGGTGGTACATCTTCGGCGGGTTGGCGCTGTACCTGCTGACCAGTGTGTTCGCCGGGCTGGCCGGACGGGCGCCACTGCGGTGGTACCTGGGCTGGGTCCTTCCCAGTACGGTCGTCGCCGTGCTGGCCGGCGTACTGGGGCATCTGGTGCCGGGGTGGTCGCTGGCCATCGTGGCGTGGGCGGTGCTGGCGTGGTTCGCGTCGTACGACAAGCTCGGTTCGCGGCGTACGGCGACGGACGACCCCAGTGCCGGCTGATTGCGGACGGTGTGCGATCATCTGGCTACGGTTGGTCACCTGGTCGGTGTGATCGACCCAGTCCGGAGCTTTGTCGACAAACAGCCCCACCCCGGTGCGGAGTGGCTGGTTGAGAGTGCTTGAATGCACGCTTACAGTCGCTGGGATCGCCCGTATCGGTTGAAAGGTTTGACGAGTCATGAACGAGTCGACATTCCCGGGCACCGAGCACCTTTCGGCACAGATTCCGGGGCACATTCCGGCACCGGAGCCGGCCCAACCGATCAGCGCCCCGCCCAGCACGCCGCCCCGCCCGGCGACGCCGCAGCGCAGCCTGACCCCACCCGAGAACTATGCGGAGATGCCGCGGCCCACGGCCAAGCTCACCGCGGAGGACCTTTCACCTGTGAATGACGCGCACGGCCCGAGGAACAAGATCGGGCCGACGGGCCGGCCGTTGCCGGACCTGCCGGAGCCGAAACCGCCGACGAAGACCGGCCCGGCGCAGGTCATTGCGATGTGTAACCAGAAGGGTGGCGTCGGCAAGACGACGACCACCATCAATCTCGGCGCCGCGATCGCGGAGACCGGCCGCAAGGTGCTGCTGATCGACTTCGACCCGCAGGGTTCGGCCTCGATCGGCCTCGGCGTGCAGCCGCACGACCTGGAGCTGTCGGTCTACAACCTGCTGATGCAGCGCGACATCACGCCGGACGAGGTGATCCGGGCGACCCGGGTGCCGAACCTCGACCTGCTGCCGGCCAACATCGACCTGTCCGCGGCCGAGGTCCAGCTGGTCCAGGAGGTCGCCCGCGAGTACACACTGCAGCGGGTGCTCGAGCCGATCATCCCGAACTACGACGTGATCCTGATCGACTGCGCACCGTCGCTCGGTCTGCTCACCGTGAACGCGCTGACCGCGTCGAACGGCATCGTCGTACCGCTGGAGTGTGAGTTCTTCGCGCTCCGCGGCCTGGCCATGCTGACCGACACGATCGGCAAGGTGCAGGACCGGCTGAACCCGAAGCTGGAGATCGTCGGGATCCTCGGCACCATGTTCGACGGGCGTACGACGCATGCCCGCGAGGTGCTCGATCGCGTCGTGCAGGCCTTCGACGAACGCGTGTTCCACACCGTCATCCGGCGTACCGTCAAGTTCCCCGAGACCACGGTCGTCGGCGAACCCATCACGACGTACGCACCGTCATCGTCCGCGGCGCACCAGTACCGCGATCTTGCCAAGGAGGTGCTGGCGCGTTGTCCCGCCGGGTGAGCCTGCCAGGTGCCAGTGAACTCTTCGGGGGTGCGGCACCGAAGCAGACCAAACCCGAGAAGCGCACCACCACTGACAGCACGGCCGGACCGTCTACCGTGCGGTCGCGCACGGCCGTCACCGACGACCGTAAGTCGAGTGGTCGGATCCGTCACGACACGAAGATCACCGTGTACGTGACGGAGGAGGAGCTACTCGGCTTGGAACAGACCAGACTCGCGCTCCGGGCCGAGCACGGCCTGATGGCCGACCGTGGCCGGATCGTTCGCGAGGCGATCGACGTACTGCTGGCCGACTTCGTCGACCACGGGCCCGACTCCGTCCTGGTACGGCGGCTCAAGGCCTCGGAGTGACTGTGTCGGACTCGCTACCCTTGGATCTGCCGTCGGGGGACGCTCCTGCTGTTGCCGAGGGCAAGGGTTTCAGCGTCCACCTGGTCAACTTCGAGGGTCCGTTCGACCTGCTGCTGCAGCTGATCAGCAAGCACAAGCTCGACATCACGGAGATCGCGCTGTCGGTGATCACCGACGACTTCATCGCGCATATCAAGGCGCTGGGGTCGGAGTGGGATCTCGACCAGACGTCGGAGTTCCTGCTGATCGCGGCGACGCTGCTCGACCTGAAGGCGGCGCGGTTGCTGCCGAAGGGCGAGGTCGAGGACGACGAGGACCTCGCGCTGCTCGAGGCGCGGGATCTGCTGTTCGCACGGTTGCTGCAGTATCGCGCGTTCAAGCAGATCGCTTCGCTGGTGCAGGAGCGGATGGCGGCGGAGTCTCGTCGCTTCCCGCGGGCGGTCGGGGTGGAGCCGCGGTTCGCCGAGTTGCTGCCTGAGGTGTTGCTGGGGATCGATCCGGCTGGGCTGGCTGCGCTGGCGGCTCGGGCGTTGGCGCCGAAGAACAACATTCCGGAGGGTGTGTCGCTCGCCCACCTGCACGCGCCGGCGGTGACGGTTCGCGAGCAGGCGCTGGTGATCGTCGATCGGTTGCGGCGGCAGCGGAGTACGACGTTCCGTGCGTTGGTGTCTGATTCTCCTGACACTGTCACTACTGTTTGCCGGTTCCTTGCTTTGCTGGAGCTCTTCCGTGAGGCGGCTGTCACGTTCGACCAGGTGACGCCGCTGGGCGAACTCACCATCCGCTGGACCGGCACCGACGAGGGCGAGATCGACGTCTCCGACGAGTTCGACGAGGAGACGAAACCCGAGCCGGAGGACGGTGAGGCACCCTACGTCTCCGACGACACCCCGTTCCTCGAGGCCGGCGAAACCCTCACCGACGAAGACGATGTCCCGCCCGCCCCCCACCCGGCCGAACCCCCCACCGAGACGGCAACCCAGTGACCGAACCAACCCCCACCATCCCCACCCCACCGGCCGAGCCTGGGGAGGATCGTGCCCCCGAATCGGCCAGCAATCCTCCCCACACCAACGCTGTGGTCGGCGACGAGGGCACGGAGTTCCCACCAGTCGGCAACGAGCACCCGGCAGACGAACCAGCCGAAAGCACGTCAACCACCGACGGGCAGTCGGCGGGGGGAGTAGCCGGAGGCACGTCAACCACCGACGGGCAGTCGGTTGGAGACGGGCAGTCCGTTGGGTCCGCGGCCGGAGGCACAGCAACCCGCACTGGCGAGGCTTCAGAAGCACAACCCGAGGCCGGTACGACGGAGGTCGCCGGCCCGGGTGCCGAGGACGGGGACGCCGCAGCCACCTCGGAGGGTGATGAGGAGCCGGCTGCGGATGTGGTGATGGGAGAGACCACGTCTACGGGTGGGGACGACCCCGTAGCGGGTGAGGACGTACGGGGTGAGGGCGATCCGCGGGACGACGTACCAGGTGATGATGCGCCTGTGGGCGACGTACTAGGTGAGGGTGTGCCGGGGGATGAGGATCACCTGCCGCCTGGGCAAACCGCTGTCCCGGTGGGGGATGAGGTTGTTGTTGATGACGAGACGATGCGGCGGGCTATCGAGGCTATTTTGATGGTGACGGATGAGCCGTTGCCGGTCTTGACGTTGGCTCGGGCGGTTGGTCGGCCGACGGGAGATGTGGCTGACGCGTTGGCGGCGTTGGCTGCGGAGTACACCGAGCAGGGCCGAGGGTTCGACCTTCGTGAGGTGGGCGGTGGTTGGCGTTACTACACCCGCGTGGAAGCAGCGGCGTACGTGGAGCGCTTCGTCCTCGACGGACAGCAGGCGCGCCTGACCCAGGCCGCGCTGGAGACGCTCTCGGTTGTCGCGTACAAGCAACCGGTCAGCCGAGCGCGCGTCTCCGCCATCCGCGGGGTGAACGTCGACGGCGTCATGCGTACGCTCGTCGCCCGCGGCCTCGTCGAGGAGGCCGGCGCGGACACCGAGTCCCAGGCGACGCTGTACCGCACCACGTCGTACTTCCTTGAACGCATGGGCATGCAGTCGCTGGACGACCTCCCCGAGCTCGCCCCGTACCTTCCGGACATGGACGACATCGAGGAAGAGTTGGCCGCCCAAACCCTCCCACCACCCACCCCAGAAGCCTCCAGTACGCCGGACGCCGACGAGTCAGGTACGCCGGACACCCCCGAAGCAGCTGGGAACGACGAGCACGCTGCTGCGAGTGAGCCGGACGAGGACCCGGGAATCGACGGGGATCTCGGAATCGAACCGACTGAGCTGGACGACGCGGACGAGTCGACCGAGGATGAGCTCGATGACGACCCAGGGATTGATGGGGATCTCGGCACCGAGCCGGTTGAGCTGGAAGAGGACGAGTCGGGTGCCGTTGAGCGTGACGAAGAGCCGGGGATCGACGGGGATCTGAGCCCGGAGCCCGCGGACTCGGAAGACGAGTCGTGGGAGGGTGAAAACGACTCGGCTGAGGATGAGCTCGATGACGACCCAGAGATTGATGGGGATTTTAGTGCGGTGCAGGGTGAGGGGGCGTTGAGGGATGGGGGATGAGGCTGGGATTCGGTTGCAGAAGGTGTTGGCTCAGGCGGGGGTGGCTTCTCGGCGTAGTGCTGAGTTGTTGATCGAGCAGGGGCGGGTCGAGGTTGACGGGACGGTGGTGACCGAGTTCGGGACGCGGGTAGATCCTGAAGTTTCGGTCATTCGGGTTGACGGTGAGCGGATCCCGCCCGTCAGCGCCCACGCGTACCTCGTGCTCAACAAGCCGCGCGGCGTCGTCACCACGATGGCCGACCCGCAGGGCCGGCCGTGCATCGCCGACTACGTTCAGGATCGTGACGAGCGCCTGTTCCACATCGGCCGGCTCGACACCGACACCGAAGGTCTCCTGCTCCTCACCAACCACGGCGAATTCGCGCACCGGCTGGCCCACCCGTCGTACGAAGTCTCCAAGACGTACGTCGCCGAAGTAGACGGCAACGTGAAACCAGGAGTACTGCGCCGACTCCTCGACGGCGTGGATCTCGAGGACGGCCCGGCCAGAGCCGACACCGTGAAGATCATCTCGAGCATCCGCGGCCGCACCCTCGTCCAGATCACCCTGCACGAGGGCCGCAACCGCATCGTCCGCCGCATGTTCGACGCGATCGGCCACCCGGTCAAGCGCCTCACCCGCACCGCGATCGGCCCGGTCCGCCGCGGCAATCTGCACACCGGCGAACTCCGCCCGCTCGACCCCAAGGAGCTAGGTCAGCTCCTCGACATCGTCGATCTCTAGCCGCCACACTGATCCCGACCTAGGGGAGGGCATCATGTGGGCAGTCATCGGGGTCTGGGACATCGACGCCTCAATGATCGACGCGTTGCGGGCGCAGGTCCCGTTGATGGCGTCGAGCAAGATCGGGCGACCCGGGTTCCTGCACGGGACCTGGACGGTGGACGGCCACATGGTCCAGGTCTTCGCGGATGAGGAGAACGCCCGCCGCTACCACCAGGACATGATCGACCAAGGTGCGGTCGACCGTCCCGGCATCCGCAGCGTCGTCTGGGCGGTCTCCGAGGTCGGCGCCGAGTCCGACACCACCGGCTGGACCGACCGTGAAGGGCAGAGCCACGACCCGTCGGACCAACCGGCGTCGACCCACTGAGAGCTCACTCCACCTCGGACTTCTCCGGTACGACGACCTGGTCCACCATCCGCTGGATCTGGTCGGCCGGTAGAGCCACTGCGATCGCCCAGAAGTAGATCGCCAGGCTGAACACCGCGACCACGAGGATGTCCCACCACAACGGGAACCACGGGTGCTTCAACGGCCCGAAGTCACTCAGGTAGACGATCAGCCCCATCCCGACGAGGTACGCCGGCAGCCACTGCGCCGCACGCAGATCGAGCTGCGGAGTGGTCGGGTTCAGCTTGAACACCCGGTTGCCGATCAGGATGACGTACCCGATCAGGATCGCGACGCCGAGCTTCCAGTCCGTCGCCCACCCGGACCACAGGATCAGCAGGTTGGCGACCACGAACGCCAGCGGCGACAGGATGCTCGCCCGCGGCAGCCGGTACGGGCGGTCCGCGTCGGGCAGCCGGCTCCGGAACACCCCGAGCGACAACGGCGCACCGGCGTACATCAGCACGCTCGCACTCGTGATCAGCCCGACCAGCGAGCGCCAGCTCGGGAACGGCAGGAAGCAGATGCAGCCGATCACGAACGCCGCGATCAGGCCGACCCACGGTACGCCGCGCTTGTTGGTCCGCTCGAACACCGACGGCACGTACCCGTTGCGGCTGAGACCGTACGAGACCCGCGAGCTGCCGGTGATGTAGATCAGGCCGGTACCGCCAGGGGAGACGACCGCGTCGATGTACAGGATCGCGGCCAGCCAGCCGAGGCTGAGCAGCGATGCGACCTGGGCGAACGGGCCGGTCAGGGTGGTGAAGGCCGCGGTGGCCCAGGTGCCCTTGACCTGGTCGGCGGGCAGCGCGGCGATGAACACGATCTGCAGCAGGATGTAGATGACCGCGCCGATCACGATCGAGCCGATCACCGCCCGCGGGATGTCACGTTTCGGGTTGCTGCTCTCACCGGCGAGCTGGTCGGCCTGTTCGAATCCGAGCAGCGCGAAGATGATGCCGCTGGTCGACACCGCGGACAGGATGCCCTTGGCGCCGTTCGGGTTGAAGCCGTCCGCGGCGGTGAAGTTGCTGCCGTGGAACTGTGCGATCGCGAGCACGAAGATGGTCAGCAGCGGGATGCCGACCTTCCACCACGTCGCGGTGCTGTTGGTCCGGGCCAGCAGCCTGATGCTGAGGAAGTTGATGGCGGTGATCGCAGCCATCAGTACGACGGCAACCACGATCCCGGACGCGGTCAGGATGTGCTGCCCGTTGGACGTTTTCAGCCAGCCGCTCGCGAATGAGTAGTGCTGGCCGTACGTGATCATCGCCAGCACCTCGATCGGCGCCACCGTCGCGGCCTGCAGCCAGGAGAACCAGCCGAAGGACGCGCCGGCGGCTCCGCCGAACGCGTAGTGCGGGAACCGGGCGGTGCCACCGGAGACCGGATACATGCCGCCCAGCTCCGCGTGCACGAGAGCCAGGATGAGGATCGCGACCCCGCCGATCACCCAGGAGATGATCGCTGCGGGGCCTGCCGTGGACAGGGCGCCTTGTGCGCCGAACAACCAGCCGGAGCCGATGATCGACCCCTCCGACGCCCAGATCAGTCCTACGAAGCCGATGTCGCGTTTGAGTCCCGGCCTACTCTGATGGGCGGACGGTGTCGCTTCCGAAATCGCCATACCAGCACCATCGCGCCGGGCGACCCACCACGGCAGTCACGCTGCCTGCACTCCCGCACCCCCTGCTAGCCGGTAGTCACTCGCCGAAGAGCTGGGAGTAGGTCTGGGTGTCGTCGTAGTAGCGGAAGTACGCCGGGTCGGTGAAGGTGCGGTTGACCTTGCCGATGCTCTGGATGACGGTGGCTGCGCCGTTCGCGTGGCCGATGGCGTACAGGTACGGCGCACCGGTCTCCTTGTCGATCGCAAGCAGCAGCGTCCCCTGGGTGCCGCACTTGGAGGCGACGAGGGTCTCGAACCCTTGCCACGTGGACGTCCGGACCTTCTTGACCACCGGCGCGCCGCTCAGCGGGATCCGGATCGTGTACAGCGCACCGCCGTACGTGTTGGCCAGGAACGTGTCGTAGCCGGCGGTCTGGCTGATCAGCGCCATCGTCTTGATCGCGGTGAATCCGGCGTACGTCGCTTTGCGCGTCCAGGTGTTCCCGTTCAGGGTCCAGCGGACGATCTTGTCGCCCTGCACCGCGTACGTGTTCTGCCGGACCAGTTTGCCGCCGGCGTTGAACTTGGAGTTCTCGAAGTACCGGATGTCGGTTCCCCAACCGCCACCGACGAACGTCTGCACCACTGTCCCCGGTACGACGTCGCCGCTGAACCCCTTCACGTCATAGCTGAGGCGCCACATCTGGTCGCCGGTCACGACGAACTGCCGGCGCTTCATGCCGGTCTGGTTGCCGGTGACCTCGAAACCGAGTCCACCCGCCAGCCGCGTCAGTCCTGGCGCCAGCAGGCCCTTGCCGCCCCAGGTGCTCGCACTGGCGGTCGGCGGCGTCGTGGCGGTGAGGCCGCGCAGGATGTGACCTCCGTCGGACGAGATCGCTCCCAAGGCCAAACTGCAGTACGTCACGGCCGACGTAGTTGGTGCGGCCTGTGCCGACGGTGCCTGACCCAACACACCCGCAGCCAGCGCGAGCCCCAGTAGTCCCGCTGCCTTCTTCAGCATGCCGTTCACTCCCCAGATAGTTTCGGCGCCTCCGGATCGGCGCCGTAGTAGCGGTAGTACGTCTTGTCGGCGAAGGCGGCGAACTCCGTGCCCACCGTGCCGAGGCCCTTGATGACTGTCGCCGTGCCGTTGGCGTGGCTGACGGCGTACAGGTAGGCGGTGCGGGTGTCCTTGTCGATGCCGAGCAGCAGCGTGCTCTGGTTGCCGCACTTCTCCGCGATCAAGGTCTCGAAACCCTGCCAGGTGGACGCTCGGACCTTCTTGACCACCGGTGCGCCGCTCAGCGGGATGTGGATCGTGTACAGCGCTCCGCCGCGCGTGGTGGCGAGGAACGTGTCGTACGTCGCGGTCTGGCTGATCAGAGTCATCGTCTTCACGGCCGAGAACCCGCTGTACGTCGCTTTGTTGCGCCAGACGCCGGCGTTCACGGTCCAGCGGTTGATCACACCGCCGTGCAGTGCGTAGGTGCTGGTCCGGGTGGAGTACCGCGACTCCTCGAGGTACGTGTACTCCGGAGTCCAGCCGCCGCCGACGCGGCGCTTGACGGACGAGGCGGGGTCGAGCTGGCCGGTCGTCTGGTCCAGGACGTACTGGTACGCGAAGAGGTCGTTGCCGATCGTCGCGTAGCCGCTGTACCGCCAACCGGACGGCGGATCGGGCTCGAACCCGAGCCCGCTCGCGAGCCGGACCGTGTCGACCGGGAACAGTCCTGTCGACACGAGCACCGGCTGCGTCACGGAGGCCGGACTCGTCGCGGTGACTTTCTGCCGTTTGTGATCACCCGCGGTCGTGACAGACCCGAGGCTGAGCGAACACGCTGCGCTCGCCTGCCCGGCCGCGGCCGACGCCGTCGCGGGCACCAGTGCACCCGCCAACACCGCCGTACCGAGTAGTCCGGCCGCGGCGCGAGGTTTCGTCATCTACATCTCCCCGGAGGAGTGGGTTTCACCCAGCACGATGCCGACTCTGGCCGAAAGGTTAGGCCCCGGATTGACATCAAAGGGGTAACGCCGGGAAACGGCGCGCCTGAGACATGGCCCGGTTGTCGGAGCGGCGCCGTAGTGTGGGAGATGTGAACCGGCGAATCTTCGGTCTGGAGAACGAGTACGGCGTCACCTGTACGTTCCGCGGTCAGCGGCGACTGACCCCGGACGAGGTGGCGCGGTACCTGTTTCGGCGGGTCGTGTCCTGGGGGCGGAGCAGCAACGTCTTCCTCCGCAACGGGGCCCGGCTCTACCTCGACGTGGGCTCCCACCCGGAGTACGCGACCGGGGAGTGCGACTCGGTCACCGACCTGATCGCGCACGACAAGGCGGGTGAGCGGATCCTCGAGGGTCTGCTCGTGGACGCGCAGAAGCGGCTGCACGACGAGGGCATCTTCGGCGACGTCTACCTGTTCAAGAACAACACCGACTCGGCCGGGAACAGCTACGGCTGCCACGAGAACTACCTGGTCAGCCGGCACGGCGACTTCGCCAAGCTGGCCGACGTGCTGATCCCGTTCCTGGTCACCCGGCAGCTGATCTGCGGCGCCGGCAAGGTGCTGCAGACGCCGCGCGGCGCGGTCTACTCGGTGTCGCAGCGGGCCGAGCACATCTGGGAAGGCGTCTCCAGCGCGACGACGCGGTCCCGCCCGATCATCAACACCCGCGACGAGCCGCACGCGGACGCCGAGCGGTTCCGCCGGCTGCACGTGATCGTCGGCGACTCGAACATGTCCGAGACCACGATGCTGCTGAAGGTGGCCAGCACCGACCTGGTGCTGCGGATGATCGAGGCCGGCATCGTGATGCGCGACCTGACCCTGGACAACCCGATCCGGGCGATCCGCGAGATCAGCCACGACATGACCGGCCGCCGCGAGGTCCGGCTGGCCAACGGCCGCGAAGCGAGCGCCCTCGACATCCAGGGTGAGTACCTGAACAAGGCGCGCGACTTCGTCGACCGCCGCGAGCTCGGGACGCCGGCGGTCGAGCGGGCACTGAACCTGTGGGAGCGCTGCCTGAAGGCGATCGAGTCCGGCGACCTGAGCGGGATCGAGCGTGAGATCGACTGGGTGATCAAGTACCGGCTGATCGAGCGCTACCGGCAGCAGAACAACCTCGGCCTGGCCAGCCCGCGGGTCGCGCAGCTCGACCTGGCGTACCACGACATCCACCGGCCGCGCGGGTTGTACTACCTGCTCGAGCGCCGGGGTGCGGTCACCCGGGTGGTCGACGACCTGCGCGTCTTCGAGGCGAAGTCGGTGCCGCCGCAGACGACGCGGGCGCGGTTGCGCGGCGAGTTCATCAAGCGCGCGCAGGAGCGTCGCCGCGACTTCACCGTCGACTGGGTCCACCTGAAGCTGAACGACCAGGCCCAGCGCACGGTCCTGTGCAAGGACCCCTTCAAGTCCCACGACGAGCGCGTCGAGAAGCTCATCGCGAGCATGTAGGCCGCTTCTAAATCGAGTGCTTGGCTCGGGGGCACCGCATAGAACGGTCGGATGGCGATCGAGATCCGGCCGGTGACCCGAGCCGAGACCAAGGAATACCTGCGCGTCCTCCCGTACGTGAACGGCCTGCCCCAGGAAGAGCCCGAGCCCTCGGCCTGGTACGCCGGTCGCGCGACCTGGCCACCGCAAGTCCGCCGGACCGAGCTCGACGCGTACGTCGACGACGTACAGAGCGAGTGGTATCGCCCCCAGGCGGCGTTCGTGGACGGCAAGATCGCCGGTGCGTCCGCGATCGTGTCGGTCGAGGTCACGCTCCCCGGCGGCAAGCAGGTCCCACTCGGCGGAGTGACGTCCACCGGTGTGCTGCCGACGTACCGGCGGCGCGGGTTGTTGCGGAAGATCATGACCGCGATGCTCGCCGACTGCCGGGAGCGCGGTGAGTTCCTGGCCGGGTTGAGTGCGAGTGAGGGCACGATCTACGGACGGTACGGGTTCTCGCCGGCGACGTTCCAGCATCGGTGGGAGGTTCGTCGTACGGACGCTTCGTTCCGGAAGGACTTCACTGACCCGGGTTCACTCGAGCTGGTGGACGGCGTGGTCGCGGCTGAGGTGTGGCCGGTGCTGCACGAGCGGGTGCGGGCTGTGAGGGTCGGGGAGGTCAGTCCGCTGCCTGGCAAGTGGGATGGGCTCGCCACCGACGCACTGCCGGCGGACGGGTCCGGACCGGCACATCACCTGGTGCATCGCTCGGCTGACGGTGTTGTTGATGGTGTGGCGTTGTTCCGGCTGCCGTGGTCACCGGATCCGGCAGAGGCCGGCGTACTGCAGGTAGAAGCGTTTGAAGCACTCACTCTGGATGCGTATCGGGCGCTTTGGGGCCTACTGCTCGACTTCGACCTCACCAAACGAGTGGTGGCGGCGAGGCGACCGGTTGACGAGCCCCTGCGCTGGATGCTGACCAATCCACGGGCATTGAGGCTCACTCGCACCCGTGACAACCTCTGGCTGCGAATTCTCGACGTACGTGCGGCCTTGGAAGCACGCACGTACGCCGCAACCGGTGCGCTGGTCCTGGACGTGTCGGACGACCTGTGCCCGTGGAACGCCGGACGCTGGCGCTTGGACGCTTCGCCTGATGATGCGAGCTGTTCACCGACGGAAGGTGCTGCCGACCTCAGCCTGACTGTGAACGAGCTGGGATCGCTTTACCTCGGGGGAGTCGCGGCAACCGTTCTCTCGCACGCGGACCGGATCACCGAGCACACACCCGGCGCGCTGGCATTGCTGGATGCCCTGCTCCACCAGGACCGCGCCCCACACAACGCAGTCGGCTTCTGAACCCTGTGACTGTACGTGGTGTGACCCAACGGTGACGCGGGCGGCCGATGGCGCAGTTGGCCCTGCAGGCTAGGGTGGGCCGCGTTGTTGCCCCCTGAGTCGAGCGGCGCCGTGCGCGTCGGGATGTTTCGAGGTGCTGGTTTCGTGCGCAAGTTGTTGAGTCTGGTCGTCGTCGTGGCCCTGGGATCGTCCCTGGTCGCGTGCGGCAACGAAGCGAAGTTCGGCGAGGGCGGGATCAAGGTGACCTCGGACTTCGGTGCGAAGCCGACCGTCACCCACCGCGATGGTGACCCGGAGAAGGGCCTGGTGACCGAAGTCCTGAAGCAGGGCGACGGGCCGGAGGTCAAGAAGGGTGAGCTGCTCACCGCGAACTACCTGGGCCAGATCTGGCGCGACGGCAAGGTCTTCGACAACTCCTACGACCGGGGTGCGCCGTCGTCGTTCCCGATCGGGGTCGGCGGGGTCATCTCCGGCTGGGACGAGGGCCTGGTCGGCAAGAAGATCGGCAGCCGCGTGATGCTGTCCATCCCGTCGGACAAGGGCTACAAGGAGCAGGGCAACGAGCAGGCCGGCATCAAGGGTGACGACACGCTCATCTTCGTCGTCGACCTGATCGGTGTGGCCGCCAACGACACCCCGCTGGACGCGAACCCGGTGTCCCCGTCGACGCCGACGAAGATCACCGTCAGCGGCCCACTGAACGCCGAGCCGAAGGTCACGGTCGCGGCCGGGACCAAGCCGCCGGCGAAGCCGGGCAAGCCGGTCGTGTTCGCACTCGGCAAGGGCAAGCCGATCGAGAAGGGCAGCCAGCTGATCGGCCGGTACGCCGTCTTCGACTACACCGGCAAGAAGCAGGCCAGCACCTGGGACGGTCAGCCCGCCACCGAGCAGGCCCCGGCCCAGCCCGGTGCCCCGACCGACCAGCTCCAGGTCGGCCCTGGCCCGACCGGCCAGACCGGTGCCCTCGACGCCCTGGCCGGCGTCCCCGTCGGCAGCCGGGTCCTGGTCGAGCTCCCGGCGACCAAGGACGCCAAGGGCAAGGCGGTCAACGCTTTCGCCGTCATCGACGTACTGAACGCTTTCCCGGCGCCGAAGCAGACGGGTCAGTAGAAACAACGGTTGTGCGAAGGGCCGGTCTCCTACTTGGGGGACCGGCTCTTCGCGTTGAACCAGCGGGCGGTCTGCGGGTGCAGGCTCAGCGCCAGCGCCGACAGCACGGCTGTCAGGTGCACGGTTCGGAGGACAGCGATCGTCACGGACGTGGCGGTCCAGTCGACCGTGGTGAGGTCGCCGTTGCTGACCAGCCAGTCGATCGGCTCGGAGACCAGAGAGGCCACGCCGACCGTCCCGAGCAGACCGGCCACGAAGTAGCGGGACCAGCGCACACCACGCCGGAAGTACCGGTCGATGATGACGAACAGGGCGCCGTAAATGACCGCCCGGATGGCGATCTGCCCAGCCAGCGACGACATCGAGTCGCCATCACCAAGGGCGTTGGTCACCTGGACCACGGTCTCCACGACTCCAGCGCCGACAGCGACCAGCCAGAGTGAGGTGGCCAGGCGAGCTGTCTGTGGTGCTGTTCCTACCTGAGCGAGCGTTGTCATACACCCAGAGTGGTCGCGCCGCCCGCCCAAATCAGGAGTACTGCGACCCCACTCCAGGTGGTGGTACATCCACCAGACCGGCGGCGTGGCGGCCCGCGGCGGCTGCCGCTTCGAAGTAGGCGCGGTCGGTGTCGAGGTCGCGGCCCATCGTGGACAGCTTGACCGGTGCGGCCTGCATGGCCTCGTACAGACCGTCCACGCCAACCCGGACGACGCGATGCCGCGCCTTGAGTGGTTCGGCCGCGTCACGGACGGCGTCGCCGAAGTCGCCGGACAGATCGGGTACGACGACATCCGCCGGCTGTAGCGCGACCCGGCCGTAAGCGGTGAGGCTGTGGTGCGAGATCCCGCGGTGCCGTGGTCGGGGATCGGCCTGGGAGATCCGCAGCGATGCGACCGCCCGTCCGCCCAGCGTTCCGACCGCGTTGATCGCCTCACCCGACTGCACCCCGGAGAACCCCCACCGGGTGCCCGTACCCAGATTGCCCGGCCCCTGCGTCAGTACGACGAGCTCTGCCGCCAGCACGTGCACGGCGGTCAACAGCCCGGTGTGAACCGTCACCGCCTCGCGGTCCCCGCCGTACGCCTGTCCGACGGTCACTGTGCCGCTCAGCCAGCCACTCTCCCGCAGCGACGCCACAGTCCGCGAGAACGCGAGTGGTAGCGCCCCACCGTCCGTCATCACGTACACGACCCGCGTCGTCGGCCTCGCCTCGTACACCCCGGCCAGTACCGCGGGCAGGGCGGAGTGCAGGTCTGCCACGACTACCGGCGTACCGAAGAGGTCGTCGGCATCCCGCAGTACGTCGTGATCGGGGGAGTCCTGCTCGTCCGCACCCATCACCATCGCTTGCAGCGGCGTGTACCGAGCCTTCACCAGATGGCCGTGCTCAGGAGGGTCAGCAGGCAGCCGATCCGGTACGGCGACGACCAACGCGTACCCGCCCGTGCCCAGGCCACGGTCGAGGGCGCCGACGTTGAGGAGGACCCGGTCGCCGGGCTCCGGCGTACCGACCAGGTCTGGGTAGGCCAGGGCGCGCACTGGCTGCTCGCCGACCATCACCGTCAGCTCAACCGCACCGGTCCAGCTCCGCCCGACCGCACTCACCACACCATCCCGCCAGCGAATCACACAGGGAGATTAGCGGGTCGAACCCGTGTTCGAAGGTTTTGGTGCGGCAGAGCGGGTTTTGACGCTCGAAGGCCGTAAGGTGGTCGGGTGTCGGCGCGGAAGAGTGAGCGACTGCTCAATGTGGTCATCTGCCTGCTGGTCGCGCGCACTTATGTGACCAAGGAACGCATCCGCGAGGTGGTCGAGGGGTACGCGGGCCAGACCGACGATGCGTTCGAGAAGATGTTCGAGCGGGACAAGGACGAGCTGCGCGATCTCGGCATCCCGATCGAGATGGGCACCATCGACAAGTTCTTCTCCGACGAGGTCGGCTACCGGATCCGCCGGGACGTGTTCGAGCTGCCCGAGGTCCACCTCGAGCCGGACGAGGCCGCCGTACTCGGCGTTGCCGCCCGGGTCTGGCAGCACGCCAGCCTGGCCGAGGCCACCACGTCTGCGGTCCTCAAGCTCAAGGCAGCCGGCATCCAGACCGACCAGTCCGCGCTGAGCGCGATCGAGCCGCATGTGGGCGCGTCAGAGCCTGCGTTCGACCCACTGTGGTCGGCTGTGGTGAGCCGGACGGTGGTGAAGTTCCAGCACCTGCGCAGTGGTGCCTCTGAGGCGATCACGCGGACCCTGGAGCCCTGGGGCATCGTGTCCTGGCACGGTCGCTGGTACGTCGTCGGCCGGGACCGGGACCGTGAGGCCACCCGGATGTTCCGGCTGTCGCGGATCGGCGGGGACGTGAAGACGGTCGGCGAGCCGGGTGCGTTCACGGTGCCGGAGGGGACCGATCTGCGGTCGCTCGTGTCCGAGTTGGCGCCGCCCCGGCCGACGTCCGAAGCGAAGATCCGGGTGCGTACCGGGTCGTGTGTCAGCCTGCGGCGGCGGGCGAACGCGGTCGAGGAGTACGAGGAGGGCTGGGACCTGCTTCAGGTCCCGTACGCCGATTCCGCCGTACTGGCTGAGGAGATCGCGTCGTACGGTCCGAACGCCGTGGTCGAGGGACCGGGCGACGTGCTGGACGGCGTGCTGTGGCGGTTGCGGGCGGTGGCGGGCGCATGAGTAATGCGCGTGACCAGGTGCAGCGGCTGCTGGCTCTGGTGCCGTATCTGCGGGAGAACGACGGTGCCCGGGTCGACGATGTGGCGGCGGAGTTCGGCGTACGGCCGAAGCAGATCATCGCGGACCTGAAGGTGCTGTGGTTCTGCGGTCTGCCCGGTGCGCAGATGGGCGATCTGATCGAGATCGACATCGAGGCGGCTGAGGGTGACGGGGTCATCCACATCAACAACGCCGACTACCTGGCGCGGCCGCTGCGACTGGCTGCGGATGAGGCGCTCGCGCTGCTGACCGCGCTGCGCACCTTGCGCGAGGTGACCGCCGGGCCCGACCGGGATGCGGTGGATCGGGCGATCGGGAAGCTGGAGCGTGCCGCGGGGGAGGCGGCCGCGGCGAGCGAGGGCGCGGCGGCACACGTGCACGTCGAGCCGGCCGCACCGGAGATCGCCGAGACGGTCAACAATGCGCTCGCGGGCAAGCGGCGGTTACATCTCACGTACGACGTTCCTTCGCGCGACGAGACCACCGAGCGGGACGTGGACCCGATGCGCCTGGTCGTGTCGGAGGGCCGCACGTACCTCGAGGCGTGGTGCCGACTGGCCGAGGACGTCCGGCTCTTCCGGCTGGACCGCATCGCCGGCGTCAAACTCCTCGACCTCCCCAGCGAACCGCCGCCCGAGGCGACACCGCGCGACCTCTCCAACGGCATGTTCCAGCCGTCCGAGTGCGACCTGCTGGCAACGGTCCGGCTCGCACCTCCGGCCCGCTGGGTCGCCGAGTACTACCCCAACGAGTCCGTCGAAGAGGGCCCCGAGAACTCCCTCATCGTCAAACTCCGCGTAGCCGACACCGCCTGGCTCCAACGCCTCGTCCTCCGCCTGGGCGGAGCCGCCACAGTCCTGGACCCAGTCGACCTCTCCACCCAAATAGCCACCACAGCCCAAGAAGCCCTAACCGCCTACGACAACTAGCCCTCCCAAGCGCACCACCACCACCGCCCCCGCCTCCGACCCCGCGCCTCGGCCCCCGGCATCTCCGGCCCCGCATCTCGGGCCCCCGGCATCTCGGGCCCCCGGCATCTCCGGCCCCCGGCGTCTCCGGCTCCGCGCCTCGGGCTTGCCGCTCCGGCCCCGGCACCTCGGGCCCGCCGCTTGCGGCTGATTGCCTGCTGCCTCCCGCCCGGCTGTTTCGAATGGATATCCGTTTGAGGTGAGGGTTCTGGGGCTGCACACCAGTGGAGAACCGGTATGTCGCGTGGATATCCCCGTGAGTGATCGTTCTGTGGTGCTGTGAAGGCAGAAGAACCCGCACCCGCAAGGGATATCCAGCCGTGTTTGTCGTGGGGGTATCCCAGTCCGACCGCTCGTTCCTGCTGCCCTGAAGCGATTGTCGCGACGCCACTTTGTGCACGGTTCGTCCACGGAATCGCCCGCAGCATGAACATCCGGTGCACAAAGTCGCCCGCCCGGGCTCTCTTTGCGCCGGTTCGGGAGGCGGAGCTGCGGCACTCAGCAAGCTCGGGCCAGACCGTCTGTACACGCTCGGACCGGGGGCCTCGGCGACCTGGCCGCCGGGTTGGTGAGTGTCACAGGTCCACACCAGTCACATAGCCGGGCAATCCGGGATCCACACAGCGACATACCAGCATCCACGGAAACAACACAAGAGCCGGCTATCCCTCGAGCCCGCGGTGCCAGGCGGGGGTGGCGGGGCGGCGAGGGTGGCGGGCGGCGGGGTGGCGGGGGCGGCGACGTGGCGATGTGGAGGTGGAGGTGGGAGGTGGAGAGGTGACGCGGGGTGGCGGGGGCGGCGACGTGGCGATGTGGAGGTGAGGTGAGAGGTGGAGAGGTGACGCGGGGTGGCGGGGGCGACGACGTGGCGATGTGGAGGTGGAGGTGGAGGTGGAGGTGAGGGGTGACGCGGGGTGGGGTGGGGGGCTAGCTCTGGCTGAGGTGTTTTTCGAGGGGGGAGCGGAAGCGGGGGGTTACTCGGACGCCGGCTAGCCAGGTGGTCCAGCGGGCGGCTTCGGACTCGATCAGGTCGTGGGTTTCGGTGCCTACGTCTTCGAGGAGCTCGTAGCGGACCTCGCCGGACTCGGGTTGCCCCCAGCCACCCACGATCCGGCCGTCGGCCCAGATGCTCGGACCGATGTTGCCGGTGTTGTCGAAGATCTTCGCCTTGTGGGCACCCAGGTACCAGCCGCGCTCCTTCCACCCCATCGGGGTCGGATCGAGCCCCGGCAGGAACGCGACCCACGGCTCGATCGGGATCTCCGGCGCCTCGTCACCCGGCAGCACGTACCCGACCTGCCCGTCCAGATCGACCGGAACCGCCTCCACCGCGGCAAGGGCCTTCTTTGTCTGCCCGGCCGTCCACCCGGACCACCACTGGAGATCAGCCGCCGTACCAGGCCCGAACGACGACAACCACGCCCGCGCCAACGTCACCCGCGCCTCATCCACCGCCGGCCGCTCAACCAGCCCACCCGGCAGCCAGTCCTCCGCCGGCGACCACTGGTGCTGACCACTCAGCCACGTCCCCAACGGCCGCCCTCGCACGATCCGGCCCTCAGCCGCCAGCTGGAACAACACCCGACTAGTCACATACGGCTGAGCGGAGTACGTCTTCCCCTCCGCCATGCTCAGCCGGGTCCGCAACCGCGGCTCATCCGCAGACAGCTCCTGCGCCGTAGCCGAACCACGCAACGCCAGCGCGGTCGCCGTCGACTCCTCGACCGCCCGCAGCCACTGCCCGGACGCCTCCACGTCCGCCGCGACCCCAGCCTCGGTCAGGTGCTTCACCAGCAACTTCCGCTGCTTCACCGCAATGTCATCCGTGCACGCCGCCTGCACGATCGGCGCGAACGGAGTCGGTACGACGAACACCGTCCGGCGCATCCCCAACATCCGGATCAGCCCACGATCCTCGTACAGCGCACGCTCCGTGCCCGCGACGTCACTCCCCGGCACCCGCGCGCCAACACTCAGGTGGACCGTCGCCGGATCGGTCGCATGTAGCGCAACCATCGCCGCGGCAGCCTCGATCGGATCGGCTGCCTGACACCCGGGCCCAAGGCGGTGCCGCCGCCCGAGCCGTGCCCGCCGCTCGTCGACTCCGATCCGCAACATCCCGCCGCCCTTCGCCTCGCCGTACGCCTGCCGTGCCCGCATCCCCGAGATCCTGCCGCACCGCGAGACCGGCGGTAACACTGCGGAGACACTCGGTTTTACCATTACGTTCCGACACCGTTGTCTGCTCAGACTCCCCGCGGGACGTGGGCCGCGCCCAGGAACCGGCTAGGCTCCTGGGTATGTTCTGGTTCCTGCTCTTCCTCGCGGTGGTCGCGATCTGGACCCTGGTCCTCGCGCTGCTCGCGAAGAGGCTGTGGGGCAAGACCAAGGCACTGACACGTGAGTTGGTCGCCGCCCAGTCCAAGCTGGACGCTGCCCAGTCCACGGCCGGGTCTGGACAGACCCGCCAGGACGAGCACGCCCCGGCGTAGTATTCGGCCCACGAACTCAGCGTTGAGCCTCGAGTAGATGTTGTGAAAAGGAGATCGACATGACACCACCGCTCCTCGGTATGCCCCAAGGCGCTGAGTGGCTCGTCATCCTCGCGATCGTCGTGCTGCTGTTCGGTTCGGCCAAGCTGCCGGCCCTGGTGAAGCAACTCGGCAAGTCGAAGAAGATCTGGGAGGAAGAGGTCGGCCCCAAGAAGAAGGAGGCCGAGCTCACCGAGGGTGACATCCGTCCCGCCCAGGCTCCGACTCAGCAGGCGCAGCCGCAGGCCGCCCAGCAGCCGAACCAGGTGAACGGCCAGGCGCCGGGCGACGGCCTGCCGCCGACGCACACGGCCAACTGAGCCGAGTGCACCGCCGGTGTCAATGGTGAGGATCGGTAGGCGTAAAGCAAAGAAGGAGCGCCCACCGGTAGACGAAGAGGGTCGGATGACCCTGCGCGAGCACATTGTCGAGCTGCGCAACCGGCTGCTCATCGGCGTGCTCGCGATCGTGGTGTGCACGGTGCTCGGCTGGATCTTCTACAACGACGCCTTCAAGTTCCTGACCCAGCCGTTCCACACCAGCGTCGGTGACCTGGCCCGCGAGCAGGGCAAGGAACCGATCCTCACCTTCCCGGGCGTCGGCGACGCGCTGACGTTCCGGATCAAGATCTCGGCGTTGTTCGGTCTCGTGCTGGCCAGCCCGGTCTGGCTCTACCAGCTCTGGGCTTTCGTCGCGCCGGGTCTGCACCGCAACGAGCGCAAGTGGGCGTACATCTTCTCCGGGATCGCGGCGCCGCTGTTCGCGGGCGGGATGGCCGTCGCGTACTGGACGCTGCCCAAGGGCATCGCGATCCTGATCAGCTTCACGCCGCTCGACATCCAGAACCTGATCGAGCTGCCGACGTACCTGGACTTCGTGATCCGGACGATGCTGGTCTTCGGTGTCGCGTTCCTGATCCCGCTGGTCGTCGTCCTGCTGAACATGGTCGGCGTCGTGCCGGCCAAGGCGCTGAGCAAGTTCCGGCCCTACATCATCCTGGTGATCTTCGTCTTCGCCGCGGTCGCGACACCGTCCGGTGACCCGTTCACGATGTGCCTGCTGGCGATCCCGATGTGCCTGCTGTTCTTCGCGGCCGAGGTCATCGCGCGGATCAACGACAAGCGTCGTGGACGACAGCAAGACGAGCTCCTGGCGGAGTGATGAGTAGGCGTATCGCGCTGGTGGTCAACCCCACCAGCGGTCGCGGCTTGGGTGCTCGGCTCGCGCCGGTGGTGCGGGAGCGCCTCGCCGCCGCCGGTCTGACCGTCGACGTTCACGCCACCACCTGCGCCGACGACGTCGGCCGGATCTCCGCCGAGGTCGTTGCCTCCGGCGCCGATGCGGTCGTGCTGATCGGTGGTGACGGCACCATCCACCTCGGCGCCCAGGTGCTGGCGAAGTCCGGGATGCCGTTCGGCGTGATCCCGGCCGGTACCGGCAACGACTTCGCCCGCGGTATCGGCGTACCGCTGAAGGATCCGAACGCGGCCGCCGACCTGATCGTGGCCGGCAAGACCCGCACGGTCGACCTCGCTGTAGCCAAGGACGAATTCATCACCACGGTCGTCGCGGGCGGCTTCGACTCCCTGGTGAACAAGCGCGCGAACGCGATGAGCTGGCCGAAGGGCAACTCGCGCTACACGCTCGCCACGCTCGCCGAGCTGCGCACGTTCAAACCCCTCGAGTACGTCGTGACCGTCGACGACGAGGTGATCGAGACCCGCGCCATGCTCGTCGCGGTCGGCACCGGACCGACGTACGGCGGGGGACTGCAGATCTGCGCCGGCGCCGAGATCGACGACGGCCTGCTCGACGTCACGATCATCCAGCCGGTGTCCCGGTTCACGCTGCTGCAGATGTTCCCGAAGCTGTCCAAGGGCACCCACGTCGGCCACCCGATGCTGCGCACGCTGCGGGGCCGGTCGGTCCGGATCGAGTCGCCCGGCATCACGGCGTACGCCGATGGTGAGATTCTCGGCCCGCTCCCGGTCGACATCACCATCGCCCCGGGCGCCCTCACCATTTTTGCCTGAGCGGCTACACACAACCTTCACACTCTGAGATTCTCCGACCCCTGGCTGTCATGGGTCTGGTCTGATAGGAAAGCTTCCTAACAGTTTCACCTCGGACGCCCACCGGAGGAGACATGCCGACCCGCCCCACCCGCAGGACCACGCTCCTGCTCGGACTCAGCCTCGCGGCCGCACCGGCCGCCGCCCTCACCGCCTCCCGCTACGCGCCGCACGCCGACGCGGCCACGCAGGCGGTCGGTCTCGACGATCCCGCGAAGAAGGAGATCGCGATGAAGATCGTCTGCAGCGCGGAGAACTCCTCGCTGGACTGGAAGGCGCAGTACAAGTACATCGAGGACATCGACGACGGCCGTGGCTACACCGCGGGCATCATCGGGTTCTGCTCGGGCACCGGCGACATGCTCGAGCTGGTCGAGCTGTACGCCGACCGCAAGCCGAACAACGTGCTGCAGAAGTACCTCCCCGCCCTGCGGAACGTGGACGGCAGCGACTCCCACGACGGCCTCGACCCGAACTACACCAGGGACTGGAGGACCGCCGCCCAGGACACCGTCTTCCAGTCGTGCCAGAACGACGAGCGGGACCGCGTCTACTTCAACCCGGCGGTGTCGCAGGGCAAGTCGGACGGGATCCGCACGCTCGGCCAGTTCTGCTACTACGACGCGATCGTCATGCACGGCCCCGGCAGCGACTCGACCAGCTTCGGCGGGATCCGCAAGCGCGCACTGGGCAAGGCCAAGCCGCCGTCGCAGGGTGGCAACGAGACGACCTGGCTCAACGCCTTCCTTGACGCCCGCGTCTGGGCTATGAAGCAGGAGGAGGCGCACAGCGACACCAGCCGCGTCGACACCGCTCAGCGCGTCTTCCTCCGCAACGGCAACTTCGACCTGAACACCCCGCTCGACTGGAAGGTGTACGGCGACCCGTACCACATCAGCTGATCCGCATCGATCGAACACGGGACTCGCAGCCGGACTCCCACCAACCACCAGGGGAGGGAGCCCGGCTGCGTCACGTCCGGGGCTCGGCCCGATCGGTACGCCGGTCGATCTCCGCACGCTGACGCAACATCGAGAGCATGGACCCGAGCTGCTCCAGGTTCTCGGCCGGGAGCACCGAACCCAGCCAGGTCTTCAGCTCTGCCTCGACCGCCGGTGTCGCAGCGGCCAGGATCTCCGTCCCGGCCGGCGTCAGCTCGACCAGCGAGGACCGTCGGTCGTGCGGATTCGCCGTACGACGAACCCGGCCGGCCGCCTCGAGCCGGTCCACGGCCTTGCTCGTCGCGCCGACCGTGATCGCCATCTGCTGGGCCAGGTCGTAGACCCGCGAGGTCCCGCTCGCCGCGATGAACCGCAGGAACTCGAACTGACCCATCGGCAGGTCATGCTCAGCCTTGAGCCGGGTGTCGAGCACGTTGTAGAGCCGCGTTTCCAGCCGGACCAGGTCGGTGAACAATGACGTGAGATCAGTCACAGCGCGAGCTCTGCTTCCTGGGAATTAGGTTCCTTGGAATGTAGTTATCAGGAACTGAATTCCTTGGAATCTATCAGCCTGAGCGACGGAGATCGACGATGAGTCAGGAACAACGCGCCGCGGCGCGATCGATGATGAGCAAGGGCGCCCTCGGCCGGACGCCGGACCAGGAGCGCGCGGAGTTCGACGAACTGTTCGCCGAGCGGCCGCTGGGCGACGACGTCAAGCTGATCGAGCGCACGCTCGGCGGCGTCCCGGCCTTGGATGTCGAGGTCGTAGGCGCTGACCGGGATGGCGTGATCCTCTATCTGCACGGTGGCGGTTACGTCGTCGGTTCGGCCCGGACCGGCGCCAACCTGGCCGCGCCGCTGTCCCGCCGGTCTCGCGTGCGCGCGGTGTCGCTGGACTACCGCCGGGCGCCGGAGCATCCGTTCCCGGCCGCGATCGACGATGCGTTGGCGGCGTACAAGGAACTGCTCGCAGGTGGTCGGCCGGTGGTGATTGCGGGGGACTCGGCCGGCGGTGGGCTGGTGCTGGCCACGCTGCTGGCCGCACGCCGTGAAGGCCTGCCGTTGCCGGTTGCGGCGGTCGTGTTCTCGCCGTGGGTCGACACGACGCTGTCGGGGGACAGCATGGATACCCGGGGCGATTTCGACCCGCTCTTCAGCCGCGCGCACATGGCCGAGTACGCCGCTCGCTACCTCGGTGGGCACGAGTCCCGCGACGCGCTGGCGAGCCCGGTGTTCGCGGACCTGACCGGTCTGCCGCCGCTGCTCATCCAGGTCGGATCGGCCGAGGTCCTCCTCGACGACGCGCTGCGGCTGGCGACCCGGGCGGCGCATCACGACGTCGACGTCAGCCTGGATGTCGTCGCCGGTGCACCGCACGTCTTCCAGTACATGGTCGGCGTGATGGACGAGGCCGACCAGGCCTTGGATCGGGCCGCACAGTTCCTGTCGATCTACTTGCCGTAGGCGCTGAGGAAGATGCGTACGCCGCGTCGGACCAGGTGATCGATCTCGTCCTGGCCGACGCGGACCGCGCCGTACCAGCTCCGGCCCTGGATCGGGCCGGTGACGAGCAGGCCGAGGAACTCGGCCGCCTCCACCGGATCGGGTACGTCGAGCAGCCCGCGCTCGTGCAGTGCCGCGAGCCGATCGGCCAGCGCGGTCCTGGTCGGGCGGTCCTTGAGCAGGTCGGGGAAGTGGCCGGCTTCGGCGATCATTAGGCGCACGATCGCGGTCCGCTCCTCCGAGCGGGACAGCGCGGTGGCGAACGCCTGGCCGAACCGGAACAGGGCGTCCTCGAGGTCGGCCGGGTTGTCGAGGGTTTCGTCCAGGAGCTCCTCGAAGCCCTTCTCGTGCCCGGCCCGCGTCTCCGCGATCGTCGACAGGAACAGCTGCTCCTTGCCGCCGTAGTAGTCGTAGACCGTGCGCTTCGAGACGCCCGCCTCGGCCGCGATCGCGTCCACCCCGGCCCGGGCGTAGCCCTCGGCGAGGAAGACCTTCAACGCCGCCCGTCCGATCGCCGCCCGTTTCGCCGGCGACCCTTCCCTGACCACAGCGGGTGCTCCTCCCGATCGTCTACACCGTGCAGTGTAGCGTTACTACACTGCACGGTGTAGTGTGATCGAATGCCTGAAACTGCCCTGGACCGGTCGATTCTCACGCTCGGGGGAGTGGTGGTCGTCGGGGCCCTCACTCCGCTGCTCGACATGACGATGGTGACCGTGGCGCTGTCCCGGATCGCCGACGACCTCGACGCCTCCGTGGTCACCGTCCAATGGGTCAGCGCCGCGTACCTGCTGTCGATCGCGATCACCATTCCGACGACCGGCCGGCTGCTGGAGCGCTTCGGTGCCCGGACGATGTGGCTGACCGCGCTGGCGATCTTCTGTGTCGGCTCGGCGTTGTGTGCCACGGCCTGGTCGGCGGGCAGCCTGATCGCGTTCCGCGTCCTGCAGGGTCTCGGTGGCGGCATGATCGTCCCGCTCACCATGATGATCCTGGCCAAAGCCGCCGGCCCTGATCGTCGCGGCCGGGTGCTGAGCTTGGTCGGCATACCCGCCCAGCTCGCGCCGATCGCCGGTCCGCTGCTCGGTGGACTGGTGGTGGACACGATCGGCTGGCAGTGGATCTTTCTGATCAACCTCCCGATCGGACTGACCGCGATCGCGCTCGCCTGGCGGACCATCCCGGCTGACGTCGTACGGCGATCTGCTGGGCTGGACCTGGTCGGGTTGGCGCTCGTCTCGCCGGCGATCGCGCTGCTCGTGCTGTCCCTGAGCGGTACGGCGACCTGGCCGGCGGCGATCGGTGGATCGGTACTGCTCGCCGCGTTCACGGTGCGCGCGCTGCGGTCGTCGTTGCCCCTGCTCGACGTGCGCCTGTTCAGCCACCTTCCGGTGACGGTGGCGACCGTACTGAACTTCCTGTCGCGCTTCTCGGTGTTCGGCGCGATGCTTCTGATGCCCCTGTATTTGCAGCAGGTTCGCGGTCACAGTGCCCTGGAGGCCGGTCTGCTGCTCGCCCCGCAGAGTCTGGGTACGGTGGTCGCCCTGCCGGTCGTCGGCCGGTTGACCGACCGCCTCGGCGCGCGGCCGGTGGCTCTGGTCGGAGTCGGGATCATCGTCGTCGCGACTGTCGCCTTCACGCAGGTGACGGCTACGAGCTCCTTCGTCCTTCTGGGGGTCGCCTTCCTGGTCTGGGGCGCCGGGATCGCGGCGGCGACCGTACCGGTGTCGGTCGCCGCCTACCACGGTCTGGATCCGGCGGACATCCCGGGCGCGACGAGTCTCATCACCACCGTGACGACCATCGGAGCCTCCGCCGGGGCGGCGGTCGTGACCGGAATCCTGCAGTCCCGTCTCGGTCACCACCCCGCGGATCCCGCCGCCGCGTTCGCGGACACCTTCTGGTGGGTGCTCGCCTTCTCAGCACTCAGCGTGATCCCCGCACTCCTGCTCCCGAGCCGGACACGAACCGCCTCCGACAAATCTGTAGGCGGCGTCGCATAGATTGGGGGGTATGAGTACCCCGTCCGAGAAATATGCTGTCTTCCGCTCGGACCAGGAGCACCCCGCGGTGCGGGAGTTCCGGGCGCTCTACGACTTCAAGCTGGACGACTTCCAGCTGCGGGCCTGCGCCGCGCTCGAAGACGGTCACCAGGTCCTGGTCGCCGCGCCCACCGGCTCCGGGAAGACGCTGGTCGGCGAGTTCGCCGTACACCTCGCTCTGCAGCGTGGGCAGAAGTGTTTCTACACCACACCGATCAAGGCGCTGAGCAACCAGAAGTACGCCGACCTGGTCAGCCGGTACGGCGCGGACAAGGTCGGCCTGCTCACCGGCGACAACTCGATCAACTCCGAGGCTCCGATCGTCGTGATGACGACCGAGGTGCTCCGGAACATGCTGTACGCCGCCTCGAGCACCCTGCTCGGTCTTTCGTACGTCGTGATGGACGAGGTGCACTACCTCGCCGACCGGGCCCGCGGCGCGGTCTGGGAAGAGGTGCTGATCCACCTGCCGGACTCCGTCTCGGTGGTGTCGCTGTCGGCGACCGTGAGCAACGCCGAGGAGTTCGGTGACTGGCTCGAGACGGTCCGTGGCAACACTGTCGTCGTCCTGGAGGAGAAGCGGCCGGTGCCGCTGTTCCAGCACGTGATGGTGGGCAAGCGGCTGCACGACCTGTTCGCCGGGGAAGCCCCGACGGCCCGGGTCGGCGCGCCGTCGAAGTCCGGCAACCCCGCGAAGGCGAACCAGGTCGACCTGAAGGATCTGGTCAACCCGCAGCTGGTCCGGATCGCCCGTGACGACAACCGGATCTTCCGGGACGACTCACGTAAGCCGCGCCGTCGCCGGGACCTCCCGAAGGGGCGGCCGACGCGGACCCACTTCACGCCGTACCGGTCCGATGTGGTCGAGGAGCTGGATGCCGGTGCGTTGCTGCCGGCGATCTACTTCATCTTCTCCCGCAAGGGCTGCGAGGACGCGATGATGCAGTGCCTGCGTTCCGGTCTGCGGCTGACCAAGCCGTCGGAGCGGGACGAGATCAAGCGGGTGCTGGCCGAGCGGACCGCGGACCTGCCGGACGAGGACCTCGGCGTACTGGGGTACCACGACTTCGCCGAGGCGCTCAGCCGTGGCATCGCGGCCCACCACGCCGGCCTGCTGTCCGCCTTCAAGGAGGTCGTCGAGGAACTGTTCGCGCGCGGCCTGATCAAGGTGGTGTTCGCCACCGAGACGCTTGCCCTGGGCATCAACATGCCGGCGCGGACGGTCGTCCTCGAGAAGCTGTCGAAATGGAACGGCGAAGCGCACGTCGACATCACGCCGGGGGAGTACACCCAGCTGACCGGTCGGGCCGGTCGCCGCGGCATCGACGTCGAGGGGCACGCGGTCGTGCTCTGGCAGCCGGGATTCGATCCGCGCGCTGTTGCCGGCCTGGCCAGCACCCGTACGTATCCGCTCCGCTCGTCGTTCTCCCCGTCGTACAACATGGCCGTCAACCTGGTTCGCCAGGTCGGGCGGACCAGGGCGCGCGACATGCTCGAGCTCTCGTTCGCGCAGTTCCAGTCCGACCAGGCCGTGGTCGGGCTGGCCCGGCAGGTGCAGCGCAACACCGAGGCGCTGGAGGGGTACAAGGAGTCGATCGACTGTCACCTCGGCGACTTCCTCGAGTACGCCGCACTCCGCCGGCGGATCGGGGACCGCGAGTCCTCGGGCTCGAAGGCGCGCAAACAGGACCGGCGGGTCGAGGCGCAGGAGTCGATCGAGAAGCTCCGGATCGGCGACATCATCCGGATCCCGGCCGGACGCAGCGCAGGCTGGGCACTGGTGCTCGACGCAGGCATGCGGTCGGAGCGCGAAGGACCGCGGCCGACCGTGCTGACGCTCGACCGGCAGGTGCGGAAGCTGTCGATGATCGACTTCCCGACCCCGGTCGAGGCGATCAGCACGTTGCGGGTCCCGAAGAAGTTCAACCCGCGCAACCCGCAGCAGCGGCGTGAGCTGGCGCAGGTTCTGCGCAACCGGACCGACATGCTCGGCGAGGACGGTCCGCCGTCTCGCACCCGCGGCCGCGATGTCGTCACGCACGCTGACGACCCGGAGCTGCAGGAGATGCGGGCGCAGCTGCGCGCGCATCCGTGCCACGGCTGCTCCGATCGCGAGGACCACGCCCGCTGGGCCGAGCGGTACTTCCGGCTCGACCGGGAAAACCGCGACGTACAGCGGAAAATCGAGCAGCGGACAAACACGATCGCCCGCCAGTTCGACCGGGTCTGCCAGGTGCTGGACGCGCTGCACTACCTGGACGGCGACAAGACCACGGAGGCCGGCGACCGGCTGTCGCGGATCTACACCGAGCTCGACCTGGTCGCGGCTGAGTGCCTTCGGCAAGGAGTTTTCGACGACCTCAACGTCCCGGAGCTGGCCGCGTGTCTGGCCGCATTGGTCTACGAGGCGCGGTCGAAGGACGAGCCGACCTCACCACGGTTGCCGCGCGGCGACGTACGGCAGGCGTTGGAGCGGATGGGTGCGATCTGGCGCGACCTGTCCGCGTTGGAGCGGGACATGCGGGTCGACTTCCTGCGATCCATGGACCTCGGGTTCTGCTGGCCCGCGTTCCGCTGGGCCTCGGGCGCTTCCCTGGCTGAGGTGCTGTACGAATCAGACCTCGCCGCCGGTGACTTCGTTCGTTGGGTGAAGCAACTGATCGACCTGACCGAGCAGGTTGCCGATGCCGCCGGCGACACTGCGTTGCGCCGGACCGCACGCCGTGTCGTCGAGGAGATCCGTCGCGGTGTGATCTCCTACGCATCGATGATCGAGTAGACCTCTCGGGTGAAAGACTCGTTGCGTACTACCCCTCTGCCCTGAGACACCTGAAGGAGAACACGTCCGTGGAGTTGACGCGCCGGAATCTCGGCAAGCTTGCTGTCGCCACTGGAGCGGTCGCCGCCGCCGGCACCGGAGTCGGAACGGCCCTGAGTCGTTCCGCCGATGCCGCCGCGACCTGGAAGACCACCGGGACCGCAGTGCCGGCCCTGGCCGGTTTCGACAACCAGATGAAGGCGTTCATGCAGGCCCGCGGCGTGACCGCCGGCCAGTTGGCCGTGACGTACAAGGGCCGCCTGGTGCTTGCCCGCGGCTACAGTACGTCGACCGCGCTGGCCGTCCAGCCGACGTCGCTGTTCCGGATCGCGAGCCTGACGAAGTCGTTCACCGCGGCTGCGATCGTGAAGCTGGTGCAGGACGGCAAGTTGACGCTGGCCACGCCGGTCACCGACATCCTCGACATCACCCCGGCGACCGGCCTGACCCGGGACCCGCGCTGGTCGTCGATCACGATGTGGAAGCTGCTGCAGCACATCAGCGGCTGGGACCGCGACGTCTCCGGCGACCCGCTCGCCAAGGACGCGACCATCTCCCGGACGCTCGGCGTACCGATGGAGCTTCAGCACGCCGACGTGATCAAGTACATGGCCGGGCAGAAGCTGGACTTTGCCCCGGGCACCAAGGTCGCGTACTCGAACTTCGGGTACCTGCTGGCCGGCCGCGTGATCGAGAAGCTCACCGGCCTGCCGTACGCGACGTACGTGCAGCAGAAGCTGCTCACCCCGCTGAAGATCAAGCGGATCACGCAGGGGTACACGATCGCGAAGCACACCGGCGAGACGTCGTACGAGTCGCAGTACACCGCGAAAACCGTGCTGGACATGTCGGGCAAGACCGTGGCTGCGCCGTACGGGTCCTTCAGCATGCGGCTGCACGACGCCAACGGTGGTTGGATCGCCAGTGCGCCCGACCTGGTCCGCTGGGCGAAGATGTTCGACGCTCCGGGCAGCGTGCTGAACAGCACGTCGCTGAGCCACTTCTGGTCCAAGCCGTCGACCGGTGTGAACCCGGACGGCTGGTACTACGGGCTCGGCTGGCAGGTCCGGCCGACGACTGGCGGCACCGGTCGCAACACCTGGCACACCGGCAGCCTGCCGGGGACCTTCACCATCGTGGTGCGGACGTACAACGGGATGAGCTGGGCGGCGCTGTTCAACCGTCGCGACGACGCGAGCGGCAAGTCGTACGGCGACATCGACGCGGCCCTGTGGACAGCTGCCAACGGCGTGAAGTCCTGGCCCACAACCGACCAGTTCCCGACCTACTTCCCGTAACCTCCATCAGCAACGCCGGATCGGGGCTGAGTAGGTCGCGTTGCTAGTGGTCGCAACGTAGTAGTCCGTCACATAGCTGCCATCACTCAACCGATTCCAGACCGCCGTCGTACCGACCTTCGTGCCGGGGAGCTGGCAAGTGACCCACGCCAGCGCCCCGGTGCGCAGCAACCCCGGGTACGTCGCATACGACGTACCCGGCCCACGCCGCCGCCCGAGATTGTCGACAGTCGTCTGGAACGGGAAGCTGCAGCCGGGGATCGGTGCGCTGTACCCGGGCTTGTTCGGCGTCCGCACGTAGTAGTCGGTGACATAGGTGCCATCGATCAACTTGTTCCACACAGTCGTCGTCCCGATCTTCGGCCCGAACGTCTGACACACAACCCGCACGCTCGCGTTGGCGGCGATAGTCGTCCTGACCGGATACGCCGTCGACGGTCCGCCGTAGCTGTGGATCGTCGTCCTGACCGTGTACCGATACGCAACCGAGGCAACCGGTGCGTCGAACCGGTCGTTGTCGATGTTGAGCGTCACACCGCCGTACGTCTCGGTGTGGTCGCCTCGGTACTGCTTCCCGCGCTGCCCGACCGACCAGAAAGCGTTGGGGACCGTCGCCCAGCCGGTCAGCGCACTGTTCAAGTCCCAACGCGCGATCCACAGTGCGTCCGGCCGCGCGTACGACGTGGAGTTGTACGCGGCGGCCAGGTCCGGTGCGCCCGAGCTCAGGTTCCCGTAGACACCGGACAGGTACCTCTGCAGGTGCAGCTCCTTCGTCCACGCGGACAGGTAATGCAGTACGGCGGAACGACAGCCGGCGTCGGTGCTGTCGTAGTTCTCCATGTCGTTGTAGATCGCACTGCCCGGCAGCAGGCCCAGCGCCTTCGCCTTGGCGACCGCATCGTCCGCCTCACGCACCGCTTGCCGGTTGGAGGACGTGGTCGACATCTTGTAGGTGCGAGTACCGCAGGGCGCCTGCAGACCGAGGTAGATCGGGACGAGGCGCCACCCCATCGCAGTGACGGCCGTGACCCAGCTAGGTGTGAGCTGTGGTTGCGCACAGCTCCGGTTGATCCCACCCATGTAGATCCCGACCGCCTTGTACGGCGAGGCTTTCCACGCAGTCATCTGAGCGAGGGTTGGCGCCGTACACGTGTCGAAGGCGAGCCCGGTGAAGCGGGTCGCCGTTGTGCCGGCCGCGTAGGTCAGGGGAGTGGTCGGCTCGGCCAGCGCTGGTGCGGACGGGCCGATCATCAGCAGAGCGAGACTTGCTATCGCGACCTTGACCTTGAGCATGACGGCTCACCCCCTGACGTCAGTACACGCTCACGAGCCCCATGGCGCCAGACCTCGGAAGATCACCGCCAACGTCCGCCGCCGCAGGTCCTCCGACCACCCGCCTTGCTGCGCCGCCTGAGCGGCCGCGGTCAGCAGCGCCATCACCTCATCGACGCGTACGTCGGAACGCACCTCGCCGGCGTCCCTCGCCTTCGTGAGCAGCCGCTCGATCTCATCGGTCAGGCTACGCAGCGCATCGCCCACGTCAAGCGTCGGAGCGGCCAGCGCTGTGACCACGGTCCGGGTCCGGACCGCTTCGTCGACGACTGCGGCGATGAAGTCGAACAGCGTCGACTCCGCAGCTCGCCGGCTCAGCCCGTGCAGCGATTCCTTCATGATCGCGACCAGCAGGGCGTCCTTGGTCGGGAAATGCCGGAACACGGTCCCGACCGCGACCCCGGCCCGGATCGCCACCTTCTCGGTGGTCGCCGCCGGCCCGTGCTCGGCGAACGCCTCGGTCGCGGCGGCGAGGATCGCGGCACGGTTCCGCTCCGCGTCGGCACGGGGAGTCATGTGGCCTCCTGGACTAGAAACCTGAGTGATCACTCACTATAGTCGTGCTGAAACCTGAGTCATGACTCATTTTATCGGAGGTCGGGATGTCGGAGCTGCACGCGATGATTGATCGGATGGGTGCTGGGTGGCTCGGCGATCCGGGCGCGATCGACGGTCTGCTGGCTGACGACGTGGTGATGGAGGTGCCGTTCGCTCCTGGCGGTCCGATGCGGTGGGACGGCCGGGAGTCGTGGCTCGCGTTCGCGGGACCTGCGCGGGAGGGGTTCCCGGTGCGATTCGATTCGTTCACCAAGCTGGCGGTGCACGAGACGGTCGATCCGGAGGTTGCGGTGATCGAATACGAGCTGGGTGGCGAGGTTACTGCCACCGGGGGGCGGGGATCGGCGCGGTTCATCGGCGTACTGCGGGTTCGGGACGGGCGGATCGCCGGGTGGCGTGAGTACCAGAACACCGCGGCGATTCAGCAAGCGCTAGGTTGAGGCGAAGCCGACTTGGGAGGATTGCATGCCGGAGATCGTGGAAGTGGGAGAGCGCCCGTACGTTGCCCTCCGGGGCAAGGTTGCGATGGGCGGAATCGGCGCGTTCGCCGACCGCATGCGCGAGGTGATCGACTGGCTGGCCGCCCGTGAGATCGCCCCGAACGACGCCCCCTTCTTCAAGTACGACGTGGTCGACATGGAGAGCGGCCTGACCATGGAGATCGGCTTCCCCGTCGACGACCTGCACGCCGGCGAGGGCGAGATCGTCACCGGCACGCTCCCCGCCGGCCGCTACGCCAGCGCGGACTACCACGGCCACCCCGACGGTCTCGTCGACGCGACCCGTGACCTGCTCGACTGGGCCTCGGCCGAAGGACTCGAGTGGGACGCCAACGGCGACAACTGGACCGCCCGCCTGGAGATCTACAAGTCCGACCCGCGCGAAGTCCCCGACATGAACGACTGGGACACCGAACTCCAGTTCAAGCTCAAGGGCTGACGCTTGCCGAACGTCCTGGCCGGTGTCAGCCGGCTCGATCCCGAACGCATCCGCCACGTCGCCTCGCCGCTGATCGAGCTGGGCTGCGCGCTACACGTTCTGGCCGAACCGCGACACCACGGGCGGGTCGAGTGGGCTGCCGGCGTACGGCTGTCCGATGAGCTCCGGACCGAGCTGGCTCAGTGGTCCTGGACGGTGCGGGCGATTCGGTCCCGCTGCTTCGCCACGAGTGCGGCCACCGGGATGCCGACCTGGCAGGAAGAGTTGGACGGACTGCGGTCGCGGCCGTCGGCGGAGGTGGCCGCCGATCTGATCCGGCCGCTGCGCGGGCTGCCGTCGTACAGCGGTGTGACCGACCAGGACGCCGTACGGCGTTGGGCGCGGAGCCGGGGGCGGTCCGTCGGGGACATCGTCGAGGCGCTGCTGACGTCACCCGCCGAGCCGGTCCGGCGCTTCATCGCGCTGCTCGAGAACTGCTGGACGGAGTGGTTCGAGGAGGTCTGGGAGGAGTCGCGGCAGGCTCTGGCTGCGCAGGGGCGGCAGGATCGCGATCTGGCTGTCCGTGATGGTGTCGCGGCGATGCTGTGTTCGCTGGACGGCGCGATCAGTGTGCGCGACAAGGACCACCTGGTCGTGCAGAAGGTCCAGAACAAGCGCATCGACCTGTCGGAGCGCTCGCTGTTGCTTGTCCCGAGCAACTTCATCGCGCCACATCTGTTCCTGGGTGAGGTTCCCGGTGAACCGCTGACGGTCATCTATCCACCGACCGGCCGGACTTCCGCCGTACCGACCGCCCAGCAGGTCCGCGGTCGGCTGGAAGCGCTGGCCGCTCCGGACCGCCTGTTCGTCTGCCGCGCGGTCGCCAGCGAGCCCCGCACCGCCGGCGAGATCGCCGGTCTCTGGGGCCTTCACCCCACGCAGGTCACCCGTCACCTCCGGGCCCTCACCCGGGTCGGCCTGGTCACCGCCGAACGCCAGGGCCGCTTCATGGCGTACCGCCTGGACGAATCCGCCCTCCGCGATCTCGGCCTCGACCTCCTCAACCTCGTGATGCGTTGAGCTGACGGATTCCCGCAATCCAACGGTGCTCCCGGGCGCTGTGCCGTTGGCTGGGTGGCTGTGACAACAACCTTTCCGCCCGCTGTCCGGAGCCTGATCGCCGCCACCCTGGTCAACACCTTGGGTAACGGCGTGTACGCCGCCGTCGCCGCGCTGTACCTGACCAGGGCAGCCGGTCTGTCCGTCGGCCAGGTGGGCGTGGGCCTCACGATCGCGGCGTTGATCGGACTGGCCGCGAGTACGCCGCTCGGCGTCGTCGCCGATCGCCTCGGACCCAACCGTACGTACGTCGGGTTCCTGCTGCTGCAGACCGTCACGATGACCGCGCTGACGCAGGTGCGTTCGGTCGTCCCGTACGTCGTTGTTGCCGGCGTGACCGCGATCGCCGACTCCGGGCAGCGTGGTGCCAAGGGTGCTTTGATCGCCGGGCTCGCACCAGTTGACCAGCGGGTGCGGACGCGCGCGATCCTCCGCGTCGCGACGAACATCGGCATGGGTGTGGGGATGGGCCTGGCCGGGATCGTGCTCGCGGTCGATCGGCGTGAGGTTTATGTGATCGCACTGCTGGCGAATGCGGCGACGTACCTGGTCACGGCCGGGCTGGTCCGCTTCGGCATGCCGCCGGTCCCACCGGTGCCGCGAGCAACGGGTCCGTCGGCGCTGACCGCGGTACGGGACCGGCGCTTCCTCGTGTTCGTGGCGCTGGACGGCGTACTCACGATGCATGCCGCGATGGCGCAGATCGGGATCCCGCTGTGGATCGCCACCTCGACCGACGCGCCACGCTGGATGGTCTCCGTGCTCCTGGTCCTCAACTCCGTCGCGGTGGTACTGCTCCAGGTCCGAGTTGCCCGAGGCACCGAAACCCTCACCGGCGCCGCCCGCGCCGGCCGCCGCGCCGGGCTCCTGCTGGCGATCGCCTGCCTGGTCCTGGCGGTCACCGACACCACTTCAGGAACGGTGACCGTCGCCCTCCTGATCGTGGCAGCCCTGGTCCACGTCGTTGGCGAGATGCTCCAGTCCGCCGGCGGCTGGGGAATCAGCTTCGAACTGGCCCCGCCCGGCGCCCAAGGCCAATACCAAGGCGCTTACGCCATGGGCCGCCAACTAGGCGACCTGGCCGCTCCGCTCCTCCTCACCACCGTAGCCATCTCCTGGGGCTGGCCCGGCTGGCTCCTGGTAGCCGCCATCTTCCTAACCGCCGGCCTACTGATCCCACCCGTCGTAAACCACCACCAACTCACCCGAGACCTCACCCCGGTGGGCTAACAGCTCACCGGCGACGTTGGGTGGGGTCCAGCAAGGCGGGTGGGGTGTCAATCTTTTCGTGGGCGGCGAGGTCGGTGCCGGGGGCAACGATTTCGTCGATGGCGTCGAGGAGGTCCGGGGTTAGGACGGTGTCGGCGGCGGCTAGTTGGGAGTGGAGGTGGTCCAGGGTTCGTGGGCCGATGAGGGCGCTGGTTACGCCGGGGTGGGCGGTCACGAAGGCTAGGGCCAGTTGGATCAGGGTCAGGCCCGCCTCGTCGGCGACCTTCACCAGCTGCTCTACGGCGTCCAGCCTGGCCTGGTTGTAGGGGAGCGTGGTGTCGAAGCGTTCTGGCACCACCGTCGAGCGGTTGGTGCTGATCTCGCGCCCGGCGCGGACGGCACCCGATAGCCAGCCCGACGCCAACGGGCTCCACACCAGCACACCCATGCCGTACTGCTCGGTCACAGGAAGCACGTGGCTCTCGATCCCGCGCTGCAGGATCGAGTAGCTCGGCTGCTCGGTGACGTATCGCCCCAGGTGGTGTTCCCGCGCAGTCCACTGCGCCTGGACGATCCGGTACGCCGGGAACGTCGACGACCCGAAGTACCGGATCTTGCCTGCGCGCTGCAGATCGGTCAGCGCGGACAGGGTCTCCTCGTCGCTCGTGGCCGGATCCCAGCGGTGCATCTGGTACAGGTCGACGTGATCGACACCGAGCCGGCGAAGGCTGTTGTCCAGTGCCGTGACGAGCCAGCGGCGTGAACTGCCGCGGCGGTTGCGCTCGGCACCCATCGGCATGGTCGCCTTCGTCGCCAGCACGATGTCGTCGCGGCGCCCGGCGATCGCCCGGCCGACCATTTCCTCCGACTCGCCGGCGCCGTACATGTCGGCGGTGTCGATCAGGTTGACCCCGGCCTCGAGCGCGGCGTCGACGATCGCGGTGGCGTCGTCCTGGGTGGTGTTGGCTTTGGCGCCGAAGTTCATCGCGCCGAGTGCGAGGGTGCTGACTTGTACGCCGGTGGTTCCCAAGCTGCGGTACTGCATGAGTACGGTCCTCCTGGCATGATGGGCTATGCGGAACGATGTTCCGGTAACGACGATACGGAACGTTGTTCCGTTTATCAAGGAGGTCTCAGTGAGCCCGGAACAGGCCAGAGCGCGCCGAGCCGATGCCCGCCGGAACGCGCAGAGCCTGCTCGACGCGGCCGCCGCGGTCTTCGTCACGTCCGGCGTGGACGCGCCCGTCCGCGACATCGCGGCCCGCGCCGGCGTCGGCACCGGCACGATCTACCGGCACTACCCGACCCGGGCCGACCTGATCATCGCCGTCTACCGCCACCAGGTCGACGCCTGCGCCGAGGCCGGTCCACGGTTGCTGGCGACGAGCGCATCGCCGTACGCCGCACTCGCCGAATGGATCGACCTCTACGTCGATTTCGTCGCCACCAAGCACGGCCTGGCCGCCATCCTCCAGTCCGGCCAACCCGGCCTCGAAACGCTCGCCGCGTACTTCCTCGACCGCCTCGTCCCCGTCTGCACCGAGCTCCTCGACGCCGCGGCCACCGCCGGCGAAATCGCCCCTGACACCAAGGCCTACGAACTGATGCGAGCCGTAGGCAACCTCTGCATAGGCGCCGGCACCGACCCCCAGTACAACGCCCGCCACATGGTCGCCGTACTTGTCGCCGGCCTCAGGCTGCCTGTGGTTTGAGGAGGTCTCTGAGGTCTCGGGCTGCCGCGAAGCCGGCTCGGTTGGCGCCGATCGTGCTGGCGGACGGGCCGTAACCGACCAGGTGGATGCGGGGGTCCAGCACGGTCCGCGTGCCATCCATGCGGATACCACCCGAAGGCTCGCGCAGATGCAGCGGAGCCAGATGCGCCAGGTCGGCGCGGAAGCCGGTTGCCCACAGGATCGCGTCGAACTTCTCCACCCGGCCGTCGGCCCACTCGGTGCCGTCCGGCGTCAGCCGCGAGAACATCGGCAGGCGGGTGTAGACGCCGCGTTCCAGCGCCGCCTGCTCCTGCTCGCGCAGGTGGAGCCCGGTCACGCTGACGACGCTGCGGGGTGGGAGGCCGGCGCGGACGCGTTCCTCGACGCGCGCGACCACCTGTCGGCCGTACTCGGGGTTGAAGTCCTCACCCGTCCGCCACTCCGGCTCCCGGCGCGTGACCCAAGTAGTGGAAGCGACCTCGGACAGCTCCGCCAGCAACTGCACCGCCGACGCGCCACCCCCGACCACAAGCACATGCTGCCCAGCAAACTCAGCCGCACCGCGGTAGTCCGCCGTATGCAGCTGCCGTCCGTGAAAGCTCCCCGGATACCAAGGTATGAACGGCCGATCCCAAGTCCCCGTCGCATTCACCAGCGCCGCCGTGCGGTAAGTGCCGGCCGAGGTATCCACCGAGAACCCACCCTCCACCGCATGCACGCTGGACACAGCAACCGGCCGCACCACCGGTAGCGAGAACCGCTTCTCGTAGTCAGCGAAGTACGAAGGCACGAAGGTGTTCGCGCGCTCGGAGGAGGCACTAGGAGGGACCGGCACCCCCGGCAGGTTCGCGATCCCGTGCACGTCGTGCATCGTCAGTGAGTCCCACCGGTGCTGCCAGGCCCCGCCCGGTGCCGGATTCCGGTCCAGTACGACGACCTCGTCGTACGGCGTGAATCCCATCCGGACCAGGTGGTACGCAGCCGACAGCCCCGCCTGACCGGCGCCGATCACCACGACTTCGAGCACGTCAGCCATAACGCGGAGGCATCGACGGGTCTTCCCAGCGATAGCGTGAGTGGCATGGATCTCACCGCGGCGTACGGCTTCCGGATGGACTGGATCGTGAGCTTCGTCGCCGTCGCCCGCCACGGCGGCTTCTCGGCGGCCGGCAAGGCCGTGTTCCGCAGCCAGTCCCGGATCAGTGAGCACGTGGCCGAGCTGGAACGCGCCCTCGGCGTCCAGCTGTTCGACCGCACCGTCCACCCGGCGCGGCTGACACCGGAGGGGCGCGCGCTCGTCCCGTACGCCGAAGAGATCCTCGACCGCCTGAACACCCTGACCGCCGCCGGGGGAGAGGTCCGCTTCGGCGCCTACCCGAGCGCCGCCGCCTGGCTCTTCCCCCAAGTCGTACGCCGATTGCCGGCCGGCATCACGCTATTACTCGTCGAAGGCCCCAGCCTCGAACTCGAGGGCACCCTCGGTCGGGGTGAGGTCGACCTGGCGATCCGACCGGTGCATCCGCCGGTGGCGTCGGAGTCGCTGGAGCACGAGATCCTCTGGACCGAGCCGTTGGTCGCGGTCTTCGAGGACAGCCATCCGCTGGCGGCGGCCGAGTCGATCGGCTTGGCGGAGCTGGCCGGGCTGCCGCTGATCTCGATCGGCGAGGCCTCGGGTGCGCGCCAGTTCGAGTCACACCTGGCGTTCGCGTCGGCCGGTCTCAACCCGAAGAGTGCCTTCCGCACCAATCAGCCGCAGACTCTGCTCTCGCTGGTTCGCCACGGTCTCGGCACCGGTGTCACCAACGCGCTCGCTGTCACAACGGCGAACCTGACCGGCGTACGACTGGTCCCGATCCGCGACGCGGGCGTCGAGCGCCAGGTCGGCCTGTTCGTACACCGTGATCGACCGCGGACCCCAGCCATGGAACACGTGATCGCCGCGGTCCGCGCCGTACCGCCGCCGACCTGGCCCTAGGGGAGCGCGGCGTCGCAGAGCTCCAAGCACTGCGCGAGTACGGCGTCCTGCAGCGCGTGGTCGTATGCCTGTGGATTGAGCTCGATCGCCTTGCGGTCCTGGAAGAACGTCCCGGTCACAAGCGCCTCCGGATCGTCCGATCCGGCCAGCCAAACCGGCGTATCGGCGCCCTGGGCAACGGTCAGCGGCGCTGCGTAACCGCTCATCTTCGTGCTCACCCACCCCGGGTGAACCGCGTTCGACCGTACGTCGGGCCAACGCCGCGCCAGTGCGAACGCGAGGGCGGCCATCACCAGCTTGGAGTCTGCGTACGCCGCGTCCTGCGTCCACTCCTGTTCGTGTTGCAGATCGTCGAGGCGAATCCGGCCGCGCGTGATCGAGTCCGAGCTCACGAAGACGATCCGATCCGGCTTCGGGAGCAACGCGGTGATCAGCAGCGGAGCCAGCGCGTTGATCTGAAACGTCTTCTCCAGCCCGTCCTCGGTCACCGGCCGGGTCTCATCCTTAGAACCCCACCCCGCGTTGTGCACCACGACATCCGGCGCCCCGACCCGCAGCACCTGCTCCGTCAGCACCCGAGTCGACCGCAATGACCCAAGATCGCCGAGCACATATCCCGGCCCGTCAGCGCGCTCCGCATTGCGCGCATGCCGAATCACCTCATGACCCTGAGCCGTCAGCACCCGGGCAATCTCCGCCCCGATGCCATCATTCGATCCGGTAACCAGAACACGGCTCACCGCAACCCTCCTATCGTGACAGGCACCCCATCGGGCGCGATCAGCTGCTGCTCACCCGGTGCGTCCAGCACCAGCCGGCGCGGACCCAGGACAGCGGGTCCGGACGTGGACAGATCGTTCGGCACGATCGGTACGTCGAAGCTGAACACCTCGAGCACCGCCGGACCAGCCTGCAGGTACGTCATCAGGAACCCGCCCGGATCCCCGTGATGCCTGATCTCGCCGATCACCTCGAAGCCGAACCGGTCCCGCCAGAACCCCAGTGCCGCCGGCAGATCCGCCACGGTCACCGCGACGTGGTCGAACCGCGGTTCGTCACCGGCGACCTGCGCGGCCTCTGCGGCGGCCAGCTCCGGCGACGAGATCTGCTGGTAGCCGAGGTTGCCTTGGATGAACTCCAGTCGCGCGCCGTCGGGGTCGAGGAAGAACGCGATCCGTACGTCGCCGAGTACATCGAGGGGCTGTGACAGTACCGTCACCCCAGCATCCTCCAACCGCTTGATCTGTCGATCGACCCCGGCCACCTTCATCCCGAGGTGCCGGATCCCGCCCTGCAGATCGTCGTTCACCCAGCCGCCCTGGTTGCCGTCGGCCCCGACCTCGACGAGCTCGAGGACGACGGTGCCGTGGCTCAGCAACCGGCTGCGTCCGGCCGGTCGCGGTGCGTCGGGGAGTAGCTGGAAACCCAGCAGGCGTTGATAGAAGTCGAGGGAGCGGTCGAGATCCCGGCAGCCGATCTCGATCCGGCGCAGTCCGGGCGATAACGATTCGGGCAGGTCAGCGGGCATGGCAGGGAGAGTACCGTGACCGCTCACAGAATGGCACCCCAGAGTCTTGACAGCGGGCCTCGGCGGGCCGAATCTGTGATCGCTCACAGAAATCTGTGAGCGATCACAGACTCGACTGTTCCGGAGAGGTTCACCATGGTTCGTTCGACCTCAGAGGCCGGCGTCGGCCGCCGTGGCTTCCTGCGCGGTGTGGCCGGCGCGGGCCTTGCCCTCAGCCTGCCGGCCGGTCTGGCCGCCTGTTCCAGTGACGACGAGCCGGCCGCGGCGCCGCAGCCCGCGGGCGATCCGGACGCGCCGGCCAAGCTGACCTTCTGGACCTGGACGACCGGGATCGACAAGGTCGTCGCGATCTGGAACAAGAAGAACCCGAGCCAGCAGGTGACGGTCAGCGCGCAGGCGCAGGGCGAGGAACTGCTGACCAAGATCGTCACCGCGCACCGGGCCGGCAATCCACCCGACCTGATCCACGCCGAGTACCAGGCGCTGCCGGTGCTGATCACCAACGGCGTGACCGCCGACCTCACCACACTGGCCGGACAGGTGAAGAGCGCGTTCACCGACGGCACCTGGGGACTCACCTCGTTCGGCGGCAAGACGTACGCGATCCCGCAGGACGTCGGTCCGATGATGCTGTACTACCGCGCCGACCTGTTCGACCAGCTCGGACTGACCGTGCCGAAGACCTGGGAAGAGTTCGGCGCGCTCGCCGCACAGGTGCGGTCCAAGGACCCCAAGCGATACCTCGCCACCTTCTCCTCGGGCGATCCGGGCTGGTTCGCGGGCCTGGCCGAGCAGGCCGGCGCGAACTGGTGGACCAACGACAACGGCACCTGGACGGTGTCGATCAACGACGAGCCGACCAAGAAGCTCGCCAAGTTCTGGGGTGACCTGGTGAACGCCGGAACCCTGCAGGGCAAGCCGATGTACACGCCGGAGTGGAACAAGGCGATGAGTGACGGCACCCTGCTGGCCTGGCCGAGCGCCATCTGGGGTGCGGGTGTGCTCCAGGGCGTCGCGCCGACCACGAAGGGCAAATGGAAGATGGTCCCGCTGCCGCAGTGGGAGACCGGCAGTACGACGACCGGATTCTGGGGCGGGTCCGCGACCGCGATCGCGGCGAAGTCCAAGCAGTCCGCCCAGGCACAGAAGTTCGTGAAGTGGCTGAACACCGATCCGGAGGCGCTGGAGGCGTTCGTCAGCTTCGGTGGCATCTACCCGGCCGCGACCGCGGGGCAGTCGACGCCCGCACTGGCCAAGGCGCCGGCGATGATGCCGAACCAGCCCACCTTCTTCACCGAGGCGGCCGAGATCGCGAAGGGTGCCCGCGGATTCACCTGGGCGCCGAACGTGAACGTCACCTACAGCCAGTACAGCGACCTGTTCGCGAAGGCGATCCAGACCAAGGGCGACTTCGGCGCGACCGTCGACCAGTTGCAGGCGGCATCGGTCGCGGATCTGAAGAAGCAGGGCTTCCAGATCAAGGGGTCGTGACGGTGGCCGCACTGTCCCTGCGCAGCCCGGCGACCCGTCCACGGCGGGTCGGCGGCGCGGCGCCGTACGTGTTGCTGCTGCCGGCGTTGGTGTTGCTCGTGCTGTTCCTGATCATCCCGATCGGGTACACCATTTGGCTCAGCGTGCGCGCGTCCCGGGTCACCGGTGGTGGGCTCGGGCTCCGGAAGGAGTCGTTCGTCGGCCTGGCCAACTACGTCGGCGCGATCACGGATTCGGCGTACGCGCACTCTGTCGTGCGCATGCTCGGGTACGGCGTGATCGTGGTGCCGACGATGCTCGGACTGGCCCTGTTGTTCGCGCTGCTGCTGGACTCCCGCGGAGCCCGGTTCACCAGGTTCACCCGGCTCGGCATCTTCCTGCCGTATGCCGTCCCCGGGGTGATCGCTTCGCTGCTGTGGGGATTCCTCTACCTGCCCGGTGTGAGCCCGATCCGGGCAACGTTCGACTGGATCGGGATACCCGCGCCGGACTTCCTCGGCTCGGGCACCGTGCTCTTCTCGGTCGCCAACATCGGCATCTGGGGCGGAGTCGGGTTCAACATGATCGTGCTCTACACCGCGCTGCGCGGTCTGCCGGCCGAGCTGGACGACGCCGCCCGGGTCGACGGTGCGAGTGAGCTGCAGATCGCCTTGCGGATCAAGGTTCCGCTGATCGCCCCCGCACTGGTGATGACGGGGATCTTCTCGCTGATCTCGTCCCTGCAGGTGTTCAGCGAGCCGTCGACGCTGCAGCCGCTGACCGACTCGATCTCGTTCACCTGGGTGCCGCTGATGACGATCTACCGCGACGCCTTCGTCAACAACGACATCTACACGGCCGCCGCGGCCTCGGTACTGCTTGCCCTGGGCACCTTGGTGGTCTCGCTCGCCGTCCTGAGTTTCCTGCAGAAGCGCGCCTTCGGGGAGGATCGATGAGTACGGCGGTACTGACCCGGCCCGAGGCGGTTCGGGCCGACGCGCGCCCGCCGCGACGTACCCGGTATGTGTCCACGGCGATCCTGCTGATCGGGGCGCTGTACTGCCTGCTGCCGGTGGTCTGGGTGGTCATCGCGGCCACGAAGGGGCCGGGGGACCTGTTCACCACGTTCTCGTTCTGGCCCAGCTTCAACGGCGGCTTCGGCTACAACATTACGCACCTGCTGGAGTTCCGCGACGGGATCTTCTGGAAGTGGGCCGGCAACAGCCTCCTGTACGCCGGAGCCGGATCGCTGCTGTCCGTGGCGATCTCGGTGACAGCCGGGTACGCGCTGGCGAAGTACCGGTTCCGCGGCCGGGAGACGCTGTTCCGCTGCATCCTGGCCGGTGTCCTGGTCCCGCAGATCACGCTGGCGGTGCCGCAGTACCTGCTGATGTCGAAGCTCGGCCTGGTCAACTCGTACTGGTCGGTGCTGCTGCCGAGCATCATCAGTCCGTACTGCATCTACCTGTCCCGGATCTACGCGGCCGCGGTGGTGTCGGACGACATGCTCGAGGCCGGCCGGATCGACGGTGCGGGCGAGTACCGGCTGGCCTGGTCGATCGGGATCCCGCCGATGATCCCCGGCATGGTGACGATCTTCCTGCTGCAGTTCGTCGCGATCTGGAACAACTTCCTGCTGCCCTACATCATGATCTCCGACGACCGGCACTTCCCGATGACGGTCGGCCTGTTCTCGATGCTCAACCAGGGCGCCAGCCAGCCGGCCCTGTACTCGCTGGTGATCATGGGCGCGTTCCTGTCGGTGCTGCCGCTGATCGCCCTCTTCCTGTTCCTGCAGCGCTACTGGCGCATCGACCTGGTCAGCGGCGCCGTCAAGGGCTGACCTTTCTCAACCACTACTGGAGGACCCTGTATGAGTGACGCACCCCGTCCGACCGATACCTTTCCCGAGGGCTTCGTCTGGGGTGCGGCCACCGCCGCGTACCAGGTCGAGGGCGCGGTGGACGCGGACGGTCGTGGCCAGTCGATCTGGGACACGTTCTGCCGTGTCCCAGGCGCGATCGCCGGTGGTGACACCGGCGACGTCGCCTGCGACCACTACCACCGGTACGCCGAGGACATCGGGTTGCTGGCGGATCTCGGGCTCGGCGCCTACCGGTTCTCGATCGCCTGGCCGCGGGTGCAGCCGGACGGGGCGGGTGCGATCAATCAGAAGGGCCTGGACCACTACCGCCGGGTGGTGGACGAGTGTCTGGCCCGCAACGTGGTGCCGTACCTGACGCTGTACCACTGGGACCTCCCACAAGCCCTGCAGGACAAGGGCGGCTGGCCCGCCCGCGATACGGCGTACAGGTTCGCGGACTACGCGGCGGTGGTGCACGACGCGCTCGGGGACGTCGTGAAGCACTGGATCACGCTCAACGAGCCGAAGGTGTCGAGTCACGCCGGCTACGGCAGCGGCATCCACGCGCCGGGGATCAAGGACCAGGTACAGCGTGACCGTGCGGTTCACCACCTGATGCTGGCGCACGGCCTGGGACTGCAGGCACTGCGTGGCGGCCGGCACTCACAGGACCAGGTCCTCGGCATCACCCTCGACGTGAGCCCGGTCAAGCCGTTCACCGACTCCGATGCTGATGTCGCGGCGGCGCGGCGGGTCGACGTCGACAGCCACCGGCTGTTCCTCGACCCACTGCTGGGCGGCGCGTATCCGGTCGAGCTCGACGCAGTGGAGGACGGGGACCTCGAGCTGATCAGTGCGCCGATCGACTTCCTCGGAATCAACTACTACCGCCGAATCCTCGTCCAGGCCGGTCCCACCGGTGACGAGACCGTCCTGCCCGCGGGCGTTCCGGTCACCTCGGTGAACTGGCCGGTCCAGCCCGACGGCCTCCGGGAAGTCCTGGTCGAGCTGCATGCCGACTACGACCTACCGCCTGTGTACATCACGGAGAACGGCGCCGCGTACGACGACGTACCCGCTGAGGACGGGACCGTCGACGACCCGCTGCGCGTGGACTACCTGCAGGGACATCTGGCTGCGTTACGGACCGCTGTCGCCGCTGGGGTTGATGTCCGTGGGTACTTCGTCTGGACACTGCTGGACAACTTCGAATGGGCCGAGGGCTACGCCAAACGGTTCGGCATCGTCCACGTCGACTTCCCGACCCAGACCCGTACGCCGAAGAGCAGTGCGGGCTGGTTGGGTCGGGTGGCGCGTGCCAATGCCCTGCCGTCCGGTAGCAGTACGGCCTGACATGATGTGCCCGTGACAGGCAGGGGGACGTCCGCCGGCGAGCCCGCCGCACACCCGAAGTCGCGGGGTGCGGCGCGACGGGCCATGCGGCGTGGACCCACCATCGACGACGTCGCCGAGCTGGCCGGCGTGTCCCGCGGCACGGTGTCGCGGGTCCTGAACGGCGGCCACTACGTCAGCGCCCCCTCGCTCGAGGCGGTCCGCAAGGCGATGGCCGCCACCGGCTACACGGTCAACCAGAGCGCGCGCAGCCTGGTGACCAAGCGGTCGAACGCGATCGGATTCGTGCTGTCGGAGCCGCAGGAGCGACTGTTCGAGGACCCGAACTTCAGCGTGCTGCTGCGGTCCTGCACGCAGGCCTTGGCCGAGCAGGACATCAGCCTGGTGCTGATGCTGGAGTCCAGCGACGCCGAGCGGGACCGGATCCTGCGGTACGTCCGCGGCGAGCACGTGGACGGGGTGCTGCTGATCTCGTCGCATCTCGGCGACCCGCTGATCGCCGAGATCGCCGAGAGCGGCGTACCGGCCGTTGTCTGTGGCAAGCCGCTCGCGCCCGGCGACGTCCTTCCGTACGTCGCTGCCGACGATCGCGAGGGCGCTCGGCAAATGACCCGGTACCTGGTCGAGAACGGGCATCAGCGGATCGGGATGATCAGCGCGCCGCAGATCGCCGGTGGGCAGGAGCGGCTGCAGGGCTACCAGGACGTGCTCGGGCGGAAGGCCTTCAAGCGGCTCGTGGTGTCGGTGACCGACTACAGCCAGGAGGCCGGCCGGCAGGCGATGGCGAAGCTGCTCAAGGCCAGCCCGGACCTTGACGCCGTCTTCGCAGCCTCGGACCTGCTGGCCTCCGGTGCGTTGATGGAGCTGCGCCGGGCCGGTCGCAGTGTTCCCGACGAGGTGGCCGTCGGCGGGTTCGACGACTCCCGGATCGCCCGGGAGTCGGACCCCCCGCTGACCACGATCCGGCAACCGCTGGAGTTGGTGGCCCGCGAGATGATCGACGTACTCCTGCGCCGGATCGACGGTGCCGACGAGGGGCCGCGGATCCTGCCGACCGAGCTGGTGGTCCGGGCTAGCGGATGAACTGGTCGACGTAGTCCGCACCGAGACCGTTCGCGCCGTAGTGGTCGCGGCACAGCTGGATCTTGGTGAAGGTGTCCTCGTACCCGATCTGGTTGCCGTCGTCATCGACGTAGATCATCGCTCCGGAGATGTTGAAGAACGTGATCATCTCCGTGCAGTCCTCCGGCACGCGCAGTGTGTGGATCTCACCCGGCGGCTCGTACACGAACGACCCGGTCTCGGCGACCCACTCGTGTTCGTCGTACTGCCATTTGCCCTTGATCACATAGCCGAACACCGCGCTCGGGTGCCGGTGCCGGGACACGATGCCGGAGCGGGTGACCTTGAGCAGGTTGCACCACTGGCCGGTGATCGTGTTCAGCATCAACGGCCGGAACCACACGTCGGGCGCCTGCTGCACCCACAGCCGGTCGTCGTCCGGCACCGCCGGTACGGCGATCTCCGCGGGTACACCTGCTGAAATCGGGATCATCCACTGCTCCTTACATGCTCTGGTAGCCGCCGTCGACGGGGAGGACGGTGCCGGTGATGAAGCCCGCGTCCGGGCCGGTGAGGAAGGCGATGGCGCCGGCGACCTCTGCGGGCGTGCCCCACCGGGCCATCGGCGTACGGGACAGGATCCGGTCCGACGCGTCCGGGTCGGCCTGCAGGTCGGCGGTCAGGTCGGTGGCGATCCAGCCCGGTGCGACGGCGTTCACCCGGATCCCGTCGGCCGCCCAGGCGACCGCAAGCGACTTGGTCAGCTGCACGATCCCGCCCTTGGAGGCGCTGTACGCCGGTACGAGCGGACCACCGAAATAGCTCAGCATCGAGGCGACGTTGACGACGCAACCGCCACTGGCGGCGAGCAGGTCGTGGGCCGCCTCGGCCGCCCGCATCGCGCCGGTCAGGTTGATCTCGACGACCTCCCGGAACACCTCCGGCCGGTGCTCGTCACCGCGCCGGATGATCCCGGCCGCGTTGACCAGTACGTCGAGGTGCTCGAGCGAGCCGATCAGGTCCTCCAGCGCGCCCGGCTCGCGGAGATCGAGCTCGACCTCGTCAGGTCCTGGCTTGAGACCGGCCGCGACGACCTGCAGTCCGTCGGCGGCGAGACGCCGTACGGTGGCCGCCCCGATCCCACTGGTGCCTCCGACGACGAGCGCAGTACGGGCTGGCATGCCTGGCATCCTGCTCGCCCTGAGTGATCGCGGCAAGCAAGACCCGGACGGCGGATAGGAGCTATCCGCCGTCCGGGCCTACTGCTGACCGATGGTCAGTCGGTCGTTCGATCGCCGCTGAGGTCGATGCGGCGGTGGTATCGCTGGCCGGCGATCCCGCCGACCAGAGCTGCGAACAGGGTCACGACGATGGCGATCCCGAGGACCAGCAGTCCGCCGGCGGTCAGCGTGTGCTGCCCGATCGAGACGGACGGGAGATCGACCCGGTCCAGTACGTCGTACTGCGAGCCGGCGACTCCGGCGATGGCGCCGACGATCAGCGTCACGACCACGCCGATTCCCCAGACGCCGAAGCCCTGCCGGGCACCGTCGAACCGGGCCAGCCGGCCGGCGACGTACCCGCCGTTGTAGTAGGCGATCGCGAGGATCAGGACCAGGACCGCGCCGGACACGACACCGATGGTGCCGGCCTCGTCCCCAGCGGTCGTCCAGTCGATCGTCGTCGCGTAGTCGACGCCCGCAGCGATCGCACCGACGATTCCGGTCAGCAGCGCGGTCAGTCCGATCGCGACCAGCCAGCCGAAGAACGCGGCGCCGCCCTTGAAGCCGCGGTACGCCGGATCCACCTCGGCGGCGGCCGACGTCTGGATGTCCGCGCGGTGGTGCGGTGCCGGTGCTTGGACCTGCTCGCGCTCGGCGCGCTGCAGGGGACGAGTGTCGTCGACCTGCTTCGCGTCCGCGTCGTCACGGTAGTGCTGGACCATGTTCGGTTCTCCTCACCAGACAGACCCCGTGCATCCCTCCGGTACCCGCCGGAATGCTGGCTATGCGTGGTGAGGCGACGACTTTCTGCTAGTCGAGCAAACGGTCGATCTTGTCGTGGTACCGCTTGCCGGACTTGCCGCCGAGGATCGCGGCGCCGAGCGTCAGCAGCAGGAGTGCGGCGGCGGCGATAATGCCGCCCATGCTGAGGGTGTCGTTCGAGAGGGCGATATCGGGGCGGTCGAGGTCGGTGAGGAAGTCGTACTGGTGGTTCAGGAGGGCTCCGACGCCGGCCGCGAGCACCGAGACCACCAGGGCGATCATCCAGACACCGAAGCCGTTCCGCCCGCCGTCGAACCGCGCGAGCCGGCCGGCGACGTACCCGCCCGCGTAGAACGCCAGCGTCAGCATGAGGACGGTCACGGCGGCCACGGTGACGGAGGCAGCGCCGGGGTCCGCCTTGGCGTCATTGGTGGTGTAGTCGAGGACCTGCGCGGTGCCGAGGGCGGCGCCGGCGACGGCGGCCATCAGCAGCACGGACATGGCGATCGCGATCAGCCAGCCGAAGAACGCGGCGCCGAACTTGAATCCGCGGTAGGACAGCAGTTCCGGGTCGACCTCCTGGTCGACCGCTGCCATCGTGCCGGTGGTCGGCGGCTGGTCCGGGATGATCGCGACGTTGCTCATCGCCCGGGCGGCGGCAGCGCGGGCCTCTTCGTACCGTTGCGTGGGATTCGTCTCGCCGCTGGGGATCGTGGCGGTGGTCTCGCCGTACTGCTGACTCATGTCCGCTGTTCTCCTCACTGGTCACCCTCGCGCCGTGTCTACCCTCTGACAGCGCGTCTGACACAGGCGGAGGGCGGATTTAACCGGCTCCTGGCCTGCCCTCACTCATCGTCGCCGGATAACGGCGTGGAGTGAAGACCAGGGGACCGGCCGGGCGTGGCACGGTACGGGTCTGGGACGAGCCGACCAGCAGGAGACAGCGCATGTCAACCGTTTGAGGGTCGAGTTCCGCCAGCGTTGTCACGGTGATGGCTTCCTGCGGGCCGCCGACGTCGCGGCCGATCACGACCGGCGTGTCGGGAGAGCGGTGCTCTCGAAGGAGATCACGTGTCGCTTCGACCTGCCAGGTGCGGGATTTCGAGGCCGGGTTGTAGATCGCGATCGCCAGATCCGCCTTGGCGGCCGCGGTGATCCGGTCGGCGATCACTTCCCAGGGCTTCAGCCGGTCGGACAGCGACAGGACGCAGTAGTCGTGCCCGAGCGGTGCGCCGACCCGGCTGGCGACGGCCTGGGCCGCGGTCATACCGGGGAGCACGCGGACGGCGATATCGGCGTACTCCGGCTCCGACGCGACCTCGGTGACCGCACTGGCCATCGCGAACACGCCGGGGTCGCCGGAGGAGACCACGACCACCGTGGAGCCCTTGCGGGCCAGATCGAGGGCGAACGCGGCCCGCTCGGACTCGACCCGGTTGTCCGAGCCGTGCTTGCGCTGGCGGGCGCGGTCCGGCAGGCGGTCGACGTACGGGCCGTAGCCGATCAGGTCGTCGGCACCTGCGATCGCGGCGCGCACCTCGGGGGTCATCCACTCCGGTCCGGCCGGTCCGAGGCCGACGACGGTCACCGAGCCGTCGGTGGCGCTCTTCGGCGGCGGGGGAGCGAACGTGCTGTTCATCGGGCTCGGAAGCAGGGCGAGGGAGAAGTACGGGACCTCGTCGGGGTTCACGTCATTGAGCGGTGCTGTGCGCTGGGCGTCGGTGGTCGCGCGTTCGACGTACCAGGCCTCGTCTGCTCGGCCGGCCAGCTCGAAGGCCTCGCGGACGTTGTGGAACGTGCGTCCGAGCTTCATCACCGCGGCCGCGTCGGTGGTCCGCAGGCGCTCGGCGAGGACGTCCGGCGGCAGCGTGCCGGGGAGGACGGTGAGGATCTCGTCCCGCTCGCACAACGGCCGTCCGAGTACGGCGGCCGCGGCACTGACCGAGGTCACGCCGGGGACGACCTCGCACGGGTAGTGGTCGGCCAGGCGTTTGTGCATGTGCATGTAGGAGCCGTAGAAGAGCGGGTCGCCTTCAGCCAGTACGACGACATCGCGGCCCGCGTCGAGATGCGCAGCCAGCCGCTCGGCGCAGTCGGCATAGAAGTCGTCCATCGCGCCTTGATAACCGCCGGGGTGATCGGTGGTCTCAGTCGTGAGCGGGTAGACGAGGTGCTCCTCGAGCTGACCCTCCTTCAGGTACGGCGCCGCCACCGAGCGGGCGATGCTCCGACCGTGCCGAGCACTGTGGAACGCGATCACATCGGCCGCCCCGATCAGCCGCGCCGCCTTGACCGTCACCAACTCGGGATCGCCGGGTCCTAACCCGACACCCCACAGCCGACCTGTCACTCTTCCTCACTCGCAATCGCATTCACGGCGGCCGCGGTGATCGCACTCCCACCGCGTCGGCCTCGCACCACCAGGTACTCAAGGTCCAGCCTGTTCGCCGCCAGCGCGTCCTTCGACTCGGCCGCTCCGATGAACCCGACCGGGATCCCGAGCACGGCGGCAGGTCGCGGACCTCCGGAGGCGATCACCTCCAGCAACCGGAACAGCGTGGTCGGCGCGTTGCCAACCGCAACAACCGATCCTTGTAGGTGGTCGGCCCAGAGGTCGACGGCGGCCGCGCTTCGAGTGGTCTGCTGTTGCCGGGCCAGCTCTGCCGTGCGTGGATCTTGCAGGGTGCAGATGACCTCGTTGTCCGCCGGGAGTCTGCGTCGGGTGATGCCGGCGGCAACCATCTGCGCATCGCAGAGGATCGGTGCGCCGTCCTGGAGTGCGGCTCGCGCGTTCTTCACCACGTTGGGCGACCAGGCCAGGTCTTTGACCAGATCGGTCATTCCGCAGGCGTGGATCATCCGTACGGCGACCTGCGCGACCTCGGCCGGGAGCGCGCCGAGCGCGTCCGCCGCCTCTGTTCGGATCGTCGCGAAGGACCGTCGGTAGATCTCCGCACCATCACGCACGTAATCGTTCACATCGGCTCCCCGTCGACCAGATACCCGTTGCCCACAGCAAGCACATCCACAAAGTCGCCGGCAGGTTTGCCGCACCGGCGCTCACACCCCGACCAGTGCACCCGTCTCCCGTCCCGCCGCATGCCCGGCATCACCTGCCAGGCATCGGCCCGCACGTCCGCCAGCGCCTTGCTGCACTTCGGCTGTCCCGCGCAGGCGGTGACCCCGCCCCACACCGAGCCGGCGGTCGTCACCAACCCGACGGCCTCCAACTGTCCTGCGGCTGCCGCCGGCACGACCACCGACCGCCAGGGCGTAATCCGGATCTCGTTGGAATGCTCTGTCAGCACGGCGGCTTGTTCCTGGGTGAGGGTGCCGAGGGGGACTGTCACGACGAGTGCTGATCCGTGCTGCCCTGCCTCGATCGTGGCGGAGGTGGTCGGGAGGACCTCGGTCGCGTGCAACCCGAGCCGGTTGAGCACCCGCTCCGCCCCGTCCGCCAGCTCAGCGATCCGCCACTCCTCGCCGTCACGTTCGTCCAAGAACGCCTCAGCCGCCGCAACCATCAGCCCAGGCACGTCACCCCACCCCACCCGCACTGCGCTGGTCCCGAGGTGCAGCAGAGCCTCTCTCTCATCCACCGCCCGCACCGCGACATCAGCCCGCACCCCGGCCAAGTCCCCGCGCCCGTCGTCCAACGCGAACAGGAACCGACCGGGCAGCTCAGCCAACCGCGGCCGCGCACACAGTTCACGGTCAACCGCAGCCACCACGGGGAGTACGTCGTACCGGCTGTGCTGGTCCAGTCCGGTGAGTGGGGACGCGAGGACGTTGCGTACGCGCTCGTGGGTGATCGACGGAAGCAGTCCCGCGCCGTACAGCCGTTCCGACAGCTCACGCGGCCCGTTGGCGCGCAGTGCGCGGATCTGCACGTTGCCTCGGGAGGTGAGCTCCAAGCGCCCGTCACCCAGGTCAGCGGAAGCGATCCGCAGTACGTCGAGCTGGGCGGCGCTCAGCGCGCCACCCGGCACGCGCACCCGCGCGAGACCCCCATCAGCCGCCTGGTGCACAGCCAGCACACCGGGGCATCGATCGGTCTCGGTCCTCACCACACCTGGGATGCTACGTCCCCGGCGCCTGCTGTGTTCTGCACCACAGCACCACCCCGGCCGCGAACGCCGCAACCACCCCGCCGCACACCATCGCGGCCGACACGGACCACGCGTCCACCAGCAACCCACCCAGCAACGCACCGGTCGACAGCACCGCTTGGAACGACGACGTGAACAGCACGGTCGCCGCTTCCCGCGACCCCGGCACCGCCCGCGCGAACATGCCCATCGAGCAGACCGGCACACCGCCGTACCCGAGTCCCCAGACCACGAGCAGCACCAGGGCTCCCGGCGTACTCCGTCCGACGACCGGCATGAGGAGGGTCGCCAGCGCGATGAGGCCGGCGCAGGTGGCGAAGGTGGCGGTCAGGTTCCGGGCGGCCGTCGTACTGGCGACGAGGTTGCCCACCAAGCCGGCGGCGCCGTAGACGAGGAGCAGGAGGCCGATCAGCTCCGGGCGTACGACGGTCCGGAGGAACGGAGTCACGTACGTGTACGTGGCGAAGTGGGCGGTCACGATCAGACAGGTGACGATGAGGGCGTTCCGGCTGGGACGGATCGCTTGCCGCAGTACGGCGGCCCGGGTGACCTGCAGTGGGGGCAGTGCGGGCACGGTGAAGTAGAGAGCGGCCAGGACGACGAGTGAGAGCAGTCCGAGGGCGGCGAACGACGTACGCCAGCCGGCGAGCTCACCCACGAACGTGCCGGCCGGTACGCCGACCACCGAGCCGAGCGGGACCGCGGAGAAGATCACCGCCGTCGCCCGCACTGTCCACTGCTCCGGCACCAGCCGCGCCGCTAGCCCGCCTCCGATCGACCAGAAGCCGCCGAGCGTCAGGCCGACGAGGAACCGGGCTAGCAACTCGAGCCAGTACACCGGCGCCGCCGCAGCGAGGAACCCGGCCGCGGCGAGCAACACCATCAACGCACACAACATCACCCGTCGATCGAGCTTCGCCGTCGCGACTGTCACCACCGGCGCCGCCACCCCCGCAACCAGCCCCGGCATCGTCATCAGCCACCCCGTGCGCCCCGACGTCAGCCCAAAGTCGGCCCCGATCGGCGTGAGCAACCCAATCGGCAAGATTTCCGTGGTGGTGATCGCAAAGATCCCCAATGTCACCGCAACGACCCCGAGCCACCGGACGGTCGACGTACGCGTCATCACAACACTCATGCCACCCACCCAACCCACCCGCTTCCCCACAAACTCGCGGTTTCACGCCACCGCCCTCAACGTCGCATTCCCGCCACTAACCTCGGCTCCCGGGGATGTCGGCGGGGCATGGGAGGGTCGGAGGATGGTGCTTAGGGAGCGGGCGTGGCCAGGGGACGGGTTGGCTTTGCGGGAGTCGGTGGTCGGCTACTTCGGATTCGTCCACGCGACTGTGATGAACAAGCTGGAAGGACTGGACGAGCAGCAGGCTCGGGCGACGCCGATCGAGACTTCGCCCGTGATGAGTCCGTTGGGCCTGGTGAAGCACCTGACCGCGGTCCAGCGGCAGCACATCCAACGGACCGCCGGCGGCAAGGATCTACCGTCGCTGTGGCGCCCCGACGATCACGACTTTCGAGTTCAGGATCGGGCCGGACGAGACGGTCGCGTCGGTGCTGGCGGCGTACGACGCCGAGTGGGAGCTGTCGCAGCAGACGATGCGGGACGTCGACTGGTCCGGGTTCGTCGAGGGGTATCGCGGGCCGATCCGGGTCGAGCGGCTACTGGCCGACGTACTGCAGGAGTCGGCCCGCCACCTCGGTCACCTCGACATCGTGCGGGAGTTGATCGACGGGGCCAAGGGGGAATGATCTGGCTTGGGATCGTCTGGGAGTAGATGATTGCGAGCTATTCTCGGGGTATGGCCAAGACTCCTCCGCGTACGGTTCCTGACCTGACCGGATACCTCACGCACGCCGGCCACGTCCTCGAGACCCAGCTGTCCGCGGCGCTGGCCGAGGTCGGGCTGACGCTGCGGATGCAGTGCGTCCTGCGCCATGCGCTCGAGGAGGAGCGCACGCAGATCCAGATCGCCGAGCTGGCGTACATGGACAAGACCACCATGGTCGTGACGGTCGACGCCCTCGAGAAGGCCGGGTACGCCGAACGCAAGCCGTCGGCCACCGACCGCCGCGCCCGCATCATCGCGGTCACCGAATCCGGCGCGACGATCGCCGCCGAGGGCCAGCGCATCGTCGACCGCGTCCACGCCGACGCCCTCGCCGCCATCACCACCGCGCAGCGCAAGCCGTTCATCGAGGCCCTGATCGACCTCGTCGACGGCGGCCACCTCTCCACCCCCGTCGAAGCCCAGCCGGTACGCCGGACCCGCCAGCGCGCGAGCTGATCACGGGAACCGAGTAACCCCGGACCGTGTCTGGGCTGTGTCAGGCGGGTGTCAGCACCGTTGGCGATTGTCGTCTGGACAACAGCCACGGAAGGACACCGAATGACACTGCACCGGCGGGGACTCGTCTCCGCGGTCGCGCTTGTAACCGCCTTCGTCGTTGCCGGAGTCCCCGGCGCAGCAGCGACAGCCAAGCCGACGATCAACACCTCCGGCGGGCTCACGCAGCCCGTCTTCTCATACCAGGACGCCATCCGCGAGCACGTTCAGGTGCAGTCCCCGGTGGACAGCGATGGCGACGGCAAGAAGGACCTGGTCCGGGTCGACATCATCCGGCCGAAGGAGTCGAACGCCGGCCTCAAGGTGCCGGTGATCATGCACGAGAGCCCGTACTTCGACCAGCCCGGCATCGGTTTCGAGCTCGACCACAAGAAGTACGACGCGAACGGGAACCTGACCAAGTTCCCGCTGTACCTGGACAACTACTTCGTGCCGCGCGGGTACGCGTTCGTGTCCGTCGACATGATCGGCACCAGGTTGTCGGACGGCTGCCCGACCTCCGGCGGTCCGTCCGACGTACTCGGTGGGAAGGCGGTGATCGACTGGCTGAACGGCCGGGCCACGGCGTACGACGCGCACGGCAAGCCGGTCAAGGCCACCTGGACCACCGGGCGGACCGGGATGATCGGGCACTCGTACGAGGGCTCGCTCGCGATCGGGGTCGCCGGCACCGGGGTGCGCGGGCTGGAGACGATCGTGCCGCTCGCGGGCCCGAGCAACTGGTACGACATGTGGCGGATGAACGGCACCCTCACCGACTACAAGGACGGCCAGAAATGGCTGGCCTCCATGGTCGACGAGGATCCGGATCAGAAGTGTGCGGCGGCGTACGAACGGATGATCCAGGGATCGGATGATGCCACCGGCAACTACAACGCGTACTGGCGCCAACTGGACTACCGGACCGGGCCGGTCTCGAACGTGCGGAACGTCCGGGCGAGCGTCTTCTCGGTCGTGGGCATGCAGGATCGCAACGTCACCGCCAACCAGTTCTCCACGTGGTGGGCCGGACTGCCTCGCGGTGTCGAGCGCAAGGTGTGGGTCACGCAGTACGGGCACCTCGACCCGTTCTGGGCCCGGCGCGATGTCTGGATGGACACGCTGCACAAGTGGTTCGATCACGAACTGATGGGTGTACCCAACGACATCATGCGGCAGCCGCGGGCCGACGTACAGCTCGGTCCGGATCGCTGGATCACCCAGTCCGACTGGCCGGCGCCGACCCGGCCGGTGACGCTGCGACCGCAGTACGACGGCTCACTCGGCGCGAAGCCGTCGACCGGGGCCAGGAGCTATGTCGACACCAGTCAGACCGAAGTTGCCATGGTCAACGATCCGGCCGGCGCCGATCCGCACCGGCTCGCGTTCTTGACTCCTGCGTTGAAGAAAGCGGTGCGGTTGTCCGGTACGCCGTCGGTGAGCCTGAGGGTCACGCTGGACAAGCCGACCGCCAACCTGGGCGTGTATCTCGTCGACTACGGCCAGGACACGCGGATCGACGGTGTCGACCCGAACGGCGCGCAGGGCCTGAAGTTCATCGACGGCAAGGACTGCATCGGCGAGGGCACGGCCGACGACGACGGCTGCTACCAACGGGCCGCCGACAACACCATCACCTCCGGCTTCCAGGTCGTCACCCGCGGCATCATCGACGCCCAGAACCGTACGTCGCTGACCCACCCGACCCCGCTGAAACCCGGCAAGTCCTACCAGGTCACCTGGCCGATGCTGCCCCAGGACTACGAGTTCAAGGCCGGCCACCGCCTGGGCCTCGTCCTCACCGGAACCGACGCCGATCTGGTCACCCCCGACACCGAACCAGGCACCAACACCAGGATCACCGTCGACCTGGCCCACACATCGGTCTCCCTACCATTGGCGAGCTAGTTCGATAAAAGATCGTCTGCTACGGGACTATCTGTTATGGTCATATTCATCGGAGTCGGATCGATGAGGAGCTGACCGTGGTTGCAGAGGTTGTCGGGCAGGGCGTGGCTGGGCGGGCGAAGGCGCTCGTCGTGCTCTGTGTGATGCAGTTGATGATCATCCTGGACGGGACCGTGGTGACCGTCGCGTTGCCGACGATCCAGCGCGACCTGGGGTTCTCTCAGGCGGGGCTTGCGTGGGTGATGAACTCGTACCTCATCGCCTTCGCCGGCCTGCTCCTGCTCGCGGGGCGGATCGGGGACCTGATCGGCAGCAAACGCGTGTTCCTCGCGGGCCTCGGCCTGTTCACCGCTGCCTCGCTCCTGTGCGGGCTGGCGAACAGCGCAGAGGACCTCATCGCCGGACGCTTCCTGCAAGGCGTCGGCGGCGCCCTGGCCTCCGCCGTGATCCTCGGCATGATCGTCAACCTCTACCCGGCTCCGGGCGAGCAAGCCCGCGCGATGGGCGTCTACAGCTTCACCGCGGCGAGTGGCGCGTCGATCGGGCTGATCCTCGGAGGCGTGATCACGCAGACGATCGGCTGGCACTGGGCGTTCCTGATCAACGTCCCGATCGGCCTAGCCGCCCTGGCGTTCGCCGTACGGCTCTTGGCCCGCCAGACCGGTCTCGGTCTCGGCAAGGGCGCCGACGTACTAGGCGCAATCCTGGTGACTGCCGGTCTTTCCGCGGGCATCTACACGATCGTCCAGACTGCCGAGCCAACCGCGAGCCTCCCGCGCACGCTCGTCCTCGCCGCGGTCTCGGTGCTCCTGCTGGCGGCGTTCGTGCTCCGCCAGACCCGCGTCGCCAACCCCCTGCTCTCCCTGCACATCTTCCGCAGGCGCCAGCTCACGGTGGCGAACGTCGTGGTCGTCCTGCTCTTCGCCGCCGGATTCGGCTTCCAGTTCACGACTGCGCTGTACGTCCAGAAGGTGCTGGGCTACGACTCCCTGACCACCGGACTGGCGTTTCTGCCCGCACCGCTCATGAACGCGGTGATGTCGCTCTCCATCGCCCCACGCCTCACCGTCCGCTTCGGTCCGCGGACCATGCTCCTGGCCGGCCTGACCGCGTTCCTCGGAGCACTCCTCTGGATCAGCCAAGCACCAGTAGACGGGTCGTACGTCGTCAACGTCGCACCCGTGCTCGCCGTGATGGGCGCGGGGATCGGACTGGCGATTCCGGCCGCGATCATGCTTGCCATGGCCGGTGCGGACCCGGCCGATGCCGGACTGGCCTCCGGGCTCAACAACACCGCCCAGCAAGCCGGCGCCGCCATCGGGACCGCAGTACTCGCGACTTTGGCCGCATCCACCACGTCAGACCGGCTCAGCCAGGGTGCGAGCGACGTATCGGCGCTGCGAGACGGATACAGCGCCGCGTGGCTCACAGCGGCCGGGTTTGTCCTGGCAGCCCTGGTACTGGCTACTCTTAGCCGCCGTGAGTAAGACGAGAGATCCCGACCGGTTGGTCCTGTTCACCGATGCGGTCGTCGCGATCGCGATCACGCTGCTGATCCTGCCGCTGGTCGACGTGGTGAAGGAGTCCAAGGCAGAGGACCTCACCGCGGTCGAGGTGGTCACTCACCACAAGCCGGAGATCTCCACGTTCCTGCTGAGCTTCGTGGTGATCGCGAACTTCTGGCTGGGCCACCACCGGGTGTTCGAGCACGTCCGCGGCTACACCTCGGCCATGATGCGGCTGAACCTGCTCTGGTTGCTCACGATCGTGTTCCTGCCGTTCCCGACCGAGATCACCGGCGCCTACGACAGCAGCCGGTTCACCGCCGGCCTGTACAGCGGGACGATTCTGGCCCTGAGTATCTGCCAGACCGCCCTGACCTGGATGATCCACGGCCATCGGGAGCTCGAGAACCCGGACGACCCGGTCAGCAAGCGGGAGCTCATCGGCTCCTGCGTACTGACCGGGCTGACCCTGGTCGCCTTCGTGCTGGCGGCCTTCGTCCCCGGAGTGGGCTTCTACGCCCTGCTCCTGCTGCTTCTGTCGCCGGCCCTGATGCGGGTCTGGCGACCGAAGCAGGTCAGCTGAGTCCGGCCCAGAAGGCGCACTGGTGCTCGGTGCTCAGGTTGACCGGCTTGATCCCGGTCTGGTCGGTCGGAGCCAGTGACAGCCCCTTGACCGAGTGACTGCCGGTCGGCGACCACTGCGGCCGGTCCGGTCCGTTCGGGTTGCCGGTCCGGGCGAACGCGGTCCAGTAGTCGATCATCTGGTTCGAGAGCCGCTGCTGGGTCGCCGACATCGGGAGGTCGTAGCCACCGAGCCGGAACAGGTACGGCAGCTCCATGGCGTGCGCGGCTCCCAGCCCAGGCGTTGAGATCGGCGAGTGCTTGTCGGCGAACTCGTACGCGTACACCGGCACCTTGCGAGCGGCCTGCTGGTCAGTGGCGACCTGGGTGCACGACCAGATCCGGTCCGTGGTGAGCGCGGACCACGCTGCCTTCGGCGACTCGTAACGGCTCAGCGGGTAGTGCCGCAGTACGACCGCAGCCTTGTCCGCGCCGACCATGTTGGTCACCAGTTGCGGGTAGTTCTTGGCCGTGATGTCCCCGAACGCGGGGGCCCATGCCGTTGCCTCGTCGTGGTTGTTCCCGGAGATGACCGGCACGCGGTGGAACAGTCCGGCCTTCATCGCCTTGGCCGGACTCAGCGGCACTGCCGCAGTGCCGCCGTACCCGACCTGGGTGAACTGCAGCGTCTCGTCCACCAGTACGTCGGACTTCGCGGCGCGGAGGCAGTCAAGCATCGACTGACCCGGCTTGCACGCCAGCTTGTCCTTGTAACCGTCGGCCCACTCCTTGCCGTTCGCCTGGACCGTCTTGGCGGGGATCCACGGCGAGTCCGCGGCCTGGCCCGGGTACTGGCTGTTGTCGGCCCAGTTGAAGGCACACGAACCGCTCTGCATGATCGCCTTCGCGAACAGGCCGGTGGAGGTCGGCGAGGTCAGCTGTGCGCACGTGCTCATGCCACCGGCCGACTCACCGGCCAGGGTGACGTTGCGCGGGTCGCCACCGAAGGCTCGCGCGTTGCGTTGCACCCAGCGCAGTGCAGCCTGCTGGTCCTGGATGCCGTACGTGCCGGAGCCCGCCAGGCCCGGATAGCCGAAGAAGCCGAAGATGCCGAGTCGATAGTTGACCGTGACAACGACCACGTCGCCACGGGCGGCGAACTTGGACGCTTCGTAGCTGTTGCCGGCGCCGGAGAAGAAACCGCCGCCCGGGATCCACACCACCACGGCGCGCGGCTTCGCCGACTTCGCGGCCGGCGTGGTCACGTTCAGATAGAGGCAGTCCTCGGCGGAGGAGCCGTTCGGGGCCTCGGAGTTGGCCTGCTGCGGACACGGATTACCGAGCGCCGACGCCCGTACGCCGTCCCACGCCTTGACCGGCTGCGGTGCCTTCCACCGCAGCGCACCGACCGGGGGAGCGGCGTACGGAATCCCGTCGAACACCCGCGCATCCCCAACGGCCTTACTCGCCACGAGCCCGGAATCAGTCCGTACGACGTCCTGTTGCGCCGGGGGACTGGTCTGCGCGCTCGCGGAGTTCACGAGCAGCCCGGCGGGAATCACCGCCAGAGCTACGGCCAACCGCAGTTTGCTTCGCAATGTCGTCATACCCGGAAGCCTCGGGCAGACCGGCCGACTCCCGCTTCGGCCTGAAGAACACCCAACCTACGACTTTGGTCTACCTGACCGTCGGAGCAGGTAGGTGTCCATGATCCAGCCCTTCCGATCCCGGGCCTCCGCGCGTACCTTCTCGATCTCGCTCGCAACCTCCCGCAGCGGCCCCGAGATCAAGATCTCGTCCCGCGTCCCAAGATAAGCACCCCAGTAGATCTCCGCATCCTGATCCAGATGCTCGGCGAACGCCGTCTGCGCGTCCAGCATCACCACGACGTCGTCGACCTCCTCCGGCCACTCCCGGGCCAGCCGCCGTCCGGTAGTGATCTGGATCGGCTTCCCGACCTGGTTCAGCCCGACCCGATGCCGCGCCGCCAGCGTCGACACGCTGCTGATTCCCGGAATCACCTCGACCTCGAACGCCAACTCACCCCGCGCCTGGATGTCGTCCAGGATCGCCAGCGTGCTGTCGTACAGCGAAGGATCGCCCCACACCAGGAACGCACCGACCTGACCCTCGCCGAGCTCCGACGCGATCAGCTCCGCGCACACGTCGGCCCGGCGCCGGCGCCAGTCGTCAACGGCTTCGACGTACGCCGAAGTGGTCCGATCGCGCTCGGGATCGCGGCCGACGACGACCCGGTACTGCTTGGACGTCGCGTACCGGCGCAGGATCTCCTCGCGCAGCTCGACGAGCTCCTGCTTCACCTCGCCCTTGTCCAGCACGAAGAACACGTCGACCCGGTTCAGCGCCGACACGGCCTGCATCGTCACCTGTTCCGGATCGCCCGCACCCACGCCGATCACCACGATCTCCCGCATACCCGGGAGCCTATGACAGCGCCGACCGGCAGCGCCGACTGGCAGCTACTGCTTGGCCTCGCGCCACTCGCGTTCGAACGGAAGCCGCCAGGCCCGCGGCGCGATCAGTTGATGGATCGCGTTCGGTCCCCAGGTGCCGGGCTGGTACGGCTTGGCCGGCGGCGGGTCCTCGAGCAGCATCGCGGACCGCTCCCACAGCGACTCGATACCCTCGGCAGTGGTGAACAGCGTGTGGTCGCCCCGCATCGCGTCCAGGATCAGGCGCTCGTACGCCTCGAGGACGTCGGCCGCGTTCCCGGTCTCCTGGGTGGAGAACTGCATCGACAGCTTCTCCAGCCGCATCCCCGGGCCGGGCCGCTTGCCGTAGAACGACAGCGAGACCCGGGACGAGTCGGCCAGGTCGAAGGTCAGGTGGTCCGGCCCTTCCGAGCCGACCCCGGACCCGACCGGGAACATCGTTTTCGGCGCCTCCTTGAAGGCGATCGAGATGATCCGCTGCCCCTCGGCCATCTTCTTGCCGGTGCGCAGGAAGAACGGCGTACCGGCCCAGCGCCAGTTGTCGATCTCGACCCGCAGGGCGATGAATGTCTCGGTGTCGGAGTCGGGCGCGACGCCTTCCTCCTTGCGGTAGCCGGAGTACTGCCCGCGGACCACGTCCGTCGGGCTGATCGGCAGCATCGACCGGAAGACCTTGTTCTTCTCCTCCGAGATCGCGCGCGGCTCCAGGGCGGTCGGCGGCTCCATCGCGACGAACGACATCACCTGCATGAGGTGCGTGACGACCATGTCCTTGAACGCGCCGGTCGGTTCGTAGAAGGTGGCCCGCTGGTCCAGGCCGAGCGATTCGGGGATGTCGATCTGGACATGGTCGATGAAGTTGCGGTTCCAGATCGGCTCGAACAGGCCGTTCGCGAACCGGAACGCGAGGATGTTCAGCGCCGCTTCCTTGCCGAGGAAGTGGTCGATCCGGAACACCTGCGACTCGTCGAAGGTCTCGTGCACGAAGTCGTTCAGCTTGATCGCGCTGGCCAGGTCGTCACCGAACGGCTTCTCCATCACCACCCGGGCCCGGTCGACCAGGTCCGCGTCGCGCAGCATCGCGATCACCGACTGGGCCGCCTTCGGGGGCACCGACAGGTAGTGCAGCCGCCGTACGTCCGGACCGAGCAGCTCCTCCGCCGCCTTGACCGCCGCGGACAGCGCCTCCGGCCCGGCCGTGGACGCCACGTACTCGAGCCGCTCGGCGAACTGCGCCCACTCCTCGTCCGACATCTTGTGGGTGCCGAACTTCTCCACCGCGTCCCGCGCCCTGGCCCGGAACTCGTCCGAGGTCAGCTCCTCGGTCGCCGACCCGATGATCCGTACGTCGGGAGCGAACCTGGACTGCTGCAGATACGCGAGCCCCGGCAGCAGCTTGCGCTTGGCCAGGTCACCGGTGGCACCGAACAGCACGATCACGTGCGGCGCCAGCGGCTCCGGATCCCGTCGCGACGGGCGCGATCCGGGAGACGGGTACGCAATGGTCTGGGTACGGTCAGGCATTCAGTCCTCCCGAGGACACCACCGGAGCCAACACATCTCGCAGTGTAGGTCGCTCCGGTGACGGTCAGGCGTCAGGCTGATTGCCAACGCCCGAGAACGCTACGGTGAGGGTGTCTGTTTCCGGCGTCGCCGTACGTCGGTGGGGTGACAGAGAGGACCTGCCGTGAAGTACCTGCTGATGATCTGTGGTGACGAGTCGGCCGAGGAGCACGCCAACGACGGGTGCGGTGGGTGGTCGGAGGAGATGGAGCAGCGCGGAGTGGTCGAGGGCGGTGCCGGGCTGCGGCCGCCGGGAGAGGCGACGACGGTCCGGGTGCGCAACGATGAGTTGCTGCTCACCGACGGGCCGTTCGCCGAGACGAAGGAGCAGATCGGTGGTTTCGTGCTGATCAACTGCGCCGACCTGGACGAGGCGATCGAGATCGCGGCCAAACACCCGGTGGCCGGCTACGGCACCATCGAGATCCGACCGGTCCTGGAGCCACCACCGGGCGTGGTGTGACGTTCGAGGAGGTCTACCGGCAGGAGTGGGGCCAGGTGGTCGCCACGCTGATCCGGGTGACCGGGAACTGGGAGCTGGCCGAGGAGTGCGCGCAGGAAGCGTTCGCGGCGGCGCTCGAGCGCTGGCCGCGGGACGGCGTACCGGACAAGCCAGGTGCCTGGCTGACCACGACCGCACGCAACCGTGCGGTCGACTGGCTGCGCCGTGAGGCCGTCGGCGCCAAGAAGCTCCAGGAGGTGGCTGCGATGACCCACGAGTCCGGACCGGCGTACGACGTACCTGATGACCGGCTGCGGTTGATGTTCACCTGCTGCCACCCCGCGCTGGCGATGGAGGCAAGAGTGGCGCTGACCCTCCGGACGCTCGCCGGTCTGAGTACGGCGGAGATCGCACGGGCGTTCCTGGTTCCGGAGACGACCATGTCGAAGCGGCTGACCAGGGCGAAGCAGAAGATCCAGTACGCCGGTATCCCGTACCGCGTCCCGCCCGCACACCTCCTGCCCGAGCGGACTCCCGCCGTACAGGCTGTGCTGTACCTGCTGTTCAACGAGGGGTACTCCGACGTGGTCCGGAGCAACCTGAGCGCTGAAGCGATCCGGTTGGCGCGGCTGCTCGTGCAGCTGATGCCGGACGAGCCTGAGGGTGCCGGTCTGCTCGCCCTGATGCTTCTGCACGATGCCCGCCGCGCGACCCGGCTGACACCGGACGGTGAGCTGGTGACGCTAGAGGACCAGGACCGGACCCGCTGGGACTGCGCTCTGATCGCCGAGGGCGAGGACCTCCTCGATGCGACCCTGCGCCGCGGCGCTGCTGGTCCGTACCAGGTACAGGCCGCCATCGCGGCCTGCCACGCGACCGCGCGGACCGCAGCCGATACGGACTGGCCGCAGATCGCCGGCCTGTACGCCCAGCTGAAGCAGACCCCGGTCGTTGCCCTCAACCGTGCAGTAGCCATCGGCATGGCCGACGGCCCGGCTGTGGGCCTGCGCCTGGTGGACGACCTGGCTGCTGGTCCGCTGGCCGGCTACCACCTGCTCCCGGCCACCCGCGCCGACTTCCTCCGCCGGCTCGGGCGCTGGCCCGAGGCGGCAACGGCGTACCGGGCGGCGATCGACCTGGCCGGGACGGACGCGGAACGGCGCTATCTGCGTCGAAGGCTGGCCGAGGTGTCTGTCCGGTCCTGATCCGTTCGTCGGTGGGGTATGACGGACATTCGAGAGGTCATCGCGGAAGAGCGGCGCGACCTGGCCGACCTGCTGACCGGGCTGCCCGCGGACGACTGGGACCGGACCACGTTGTGTGCGGGCTGGCGGGTACGGGAGGTGGTTGCGCACATCACCATGGCGTACCGGTACTCCGTGCCGCGGTTCCTGCTGGGGATGGTGAAGAACCGGGGCAACTTCAACCGGTTCGCGGATCGGGCGGCCCGTCGTGATGCGGTCGAGCTGAGTGCGGCCGAGCTGACGGCGAGTGTGCAGGACAACATCCATCATCCGTGGAAGCCGCCGGGTGGTGGTTATCAGGGCGCGTTGTCGCACGACGTGATCCACGGCCTCGACATCACCGTTGCCCTGGGCATCGACCGGCGGGTGCCGCCCGATCGGCTGCGCTACGTCCTGGGTGACCTGCATCCACGTCAACTCAAGTACTTCGGTGTGGATCTGACCGGCGTCCAGCTCCAGGCGAACGACCTCGACTTCACGTACGGCGCCGGCGAACCACTCACAGGCTCCGCCCAGGATCTGCTGTTGGTGCTGTGCGGTCGCCGCCTCCCACCTGACCATCTGACCGGCGCCGCCGCTGAGCGCTTCACCCTGGGAGTGAACCGATGATCATCAGTCTTCCGATTGCGGACCGTCCGCGCTCGTACGCCTTCTACCAGGAGGCTTTCGGCTTCGAGCCGTTCGGTGACGAGCTGCGCGAGGACGGCATCCCCGAGCCCCTGCAGTTCGTGCTGGCCGACGGCGTACGGATGATGCTGATCCCGACCGGCGGCTTCCGGATGGTGCTCGGCGACCAGCCGGTCGCACGGACCGGAACCAGCGAGTGCCTCCTCAGCATCCACGTCGAATCAGAGGCCGCCGTGGATGCCCAGGTGGCCAAGGCGGTGGCCGCGGGCGCGAAGGTCGTCACGGCGCCGACCCGGAAACCCTGGGCCTACCTCGCGACCTTCACCGACCCAGACGGCCACCTATGGATGGTCGAAACCACCTAGAGCAGCCGCGGGTGCTTGAGGTGGGGAGCCTTCAGTGCCTTGGGAGTCGCCGTGGTGGGTTGGTGGCGGAAGAGCCGGCCGCCGTAGCGGAGCCAGTCGACAGAGCCGTTCGAGCCGCGGACGAAGTTGGCGCGGACGTGGGTGGGTTGGCCGTCGGGTTCCAGAGCTAGGACATAGTCCTGGCGGTAGAACGGCAGGCGAAGGGCGACCTGGCCGCCGATACTGGCGACCAGTTCCCCGTCGTTCGCCGCCAGTTCGAGGCCGAGCTCCTCCGGCTTGCCGTCGAAGCCGATCTGCTGGGACACGTAGGTGCCTTCGTAGGCAGCCAGCTTCTGCGGTGGCAGCTGACGCGGTACGGCGGGCAGATTACTGACGCCGGCGAACTCACGCAGCGCCCAGTCGTCCGCGAACAGCTCGGCCACCAACGCCGGACCGCTCTCCGAGTTGGTCAGCAAGGTGATCGCGAAATCCCGCTGCGGGACCATCAGGAAGCCGGAGTGCTGACCGGACCAGTCACCACCGTGCTGTACGACGGTCGGGCCCTCCGCGGTCGGCCGCAGCATCCACGTGACGCCAACACCGTTCAGTTCGACGAACAGCGTGCCGCCGGGACCCGGGTGGGAACGCATCGCCAGCCGGGCGCGATCGCTGAGCAGGTGTGGGAATCCCGGGTGCCCCAGGTGATACCGCGCGTACCGGAGTTGGTCGCGAGCGCTCGAGATCAGGCCACCGATCGCGGCCAGACTGCGGGGGATCCGGTCGAACGACGGTTCGACCACCGGCTTGCCGTCGACGATGTTGTGCGAGGCGGCGACGCTGAACCCGTCGAGCTCGCTGCGGAAGTACCGGCTGTGCTCGAGGCCGAGCGGATCGATGAGCAGCTCGCGGGCGGCGACTTCGTACGGCTTGCCGGTGACGACCTCGATGATCCGGCCGGCCACACCGATCGCGGCGTTGTTGTACGAGAACACCTTGCCGAGCGGGGTCAGCTGCGGGACCTCCGTCATCCCGGCGACGTACCGGGTCAGCGCGTCCTCGCCGTCACCCGTGTCGAGGAAGTAGTCGCCCTGCCAGCCGGCCGAGTGGTTCAGCAGTTGGCGGACGGTGATCCGCCGGGCCACCGAGGGATCGCTGGTCCGGAAGTCGGGCAGGTACGCGCGGACCGGGCGGTCCAGGCTGATCCGGCCGCGTTCGACCAGGCGCATGATCAGCGTGCCGGTGAAGGTCTTGGTGGTCGAGCCGATCCGGAACACCGTGTCCGCGGTGACGTCCGACGGCTGGTCGACGTTCGTGACGCCGAAGCCGCGGACGTACTCGCGGCCCCGGTACCAGAGGCCGAGGCCGACGCCTGGGATCGCGTACTTCGCCATCCCGGCCTCGATCTTGTCCGCCAGCCGGCCGATCGGGGCCGGCTCCCGGGTGGCTGATGCGGGCAGGGACGGCAGGGCGGCGACCGGTACGGCGGCAGCCGCGGAGGTGAGCAGGGTTCGACGGGTGAGCAACACGGCAACTTCTCCTCGGGGCGACAGGGTGAAATGGTTCCGTTGCCGCTATTATTACCAAAGTTGGGAACAATTGGGACCCTGAAAGAACCCTGACCCCCAGGCCCGACTCGGAGCGCCGTGATGGAGTGCGTGCATGGATGAATCGCCGACGCCGGTGTCGGACCTGCTGCTGCATCCGATCCGCTGGCGGATCACGCAGCGCCTGCTCGGTCGTGAGCTGACCACGACCGAGCTCAAGCGCGATCTCCCCGACGTCCCGACCACGAGCCTGTACCGGCATGTCGCCGTACTGATCGACGCGGGCTTCCTCAGCGTGGTCCGGGAACGACGCGTCCGCGGCACGATCGAGCGCACCCTCACCCTGGACCAGTCGAAGGGCCGCATCGACGAGGCCGAGGCCCGTGCGATGACGCCCGAACAGCACCGGCAGGCGTTCCTGCTCGTCCTCACCCGCCTGGCCGCCGACTTCGACCGCCTGGTCGAGAGCGGCGACCTCTACCCGCGGATGGCCCAGCTCGGCTACAGCCAACTCGCGCTGTACGTCGACAGCGAGGACCTCACCACCATCCGCGACGGCATCAGCGCCCTGCTGGAGCCGCACCTGCAGGAGACGCCGGGCAAGGATCGCGTGGTCCTGTCGATGATCGCCCTGCCGGACGTGTGATCAGCGGCGCCGGAGGGTGGCGTCGAGGATCGCCGGGGGAGCGGCGTTGTAGTTGTCGGCCGGATCCAGCTCGGTGCCTGGGGCAACGATCTCGTCGATCCGGTCGAGCACGTCGGCGGACAGCGTGAGCCCGGCGGCCGGGAGCAGGGTGTCGAGATGCTCCTGGGTTCGCGGGCCGATCAACACCGACGTGACCACCGGATGCGCCCGGACGAACGCAATGGCCAGCTGCGGGAGCGTCATCCCGGCCTCGGCCGCAAGGGGCGCGAGCTTGGCAACGGCCGCGGCCTTGGCCTGACCGGTCGCAGTGGTCGGGTCGAAACTCGACGGCCGGAACGTGGACCGGTGCGACGAGGCCTGGTTCGCCCGGCCGGAGAGCCAGCCGCTGTTCAGCGGTCCGAACGTGAGTACGCCGAGGTTGTGCCGCTGGGCCACCGGGAACACCGACGCCTCCGGCCGGCGGGTCAGGATCGAGTACATGGTCTGTTCGGTCCGGAACCGGTGGGTGCCGCGACGCTCGGCGGCCCACTGCGCCTCGACGATGGTTTCGGCCGCGAACATCGACGAGCCGAACGCCCGGATCTTGCCCGCCTGGACCAGGTCCGACAGCGCCGACAACGTCTCGGCGACATCAGTCTCGTGGTCGGGGCGATGCAGCTGGTACAGGTCGAGGTGGTCGGTGCCGAGCCGGCGCAGGCTGTTCTCGACCGACCGCATGATCCAGCGGCGGGAGGCGCCGCGCTGGTTCGGGTCCTCACCCATCGGTAGCCCGAACTTGCTCGCCAGGACGACGTCGTCGCGCCGGCCGCGGATCGCCGTACCGACGATCTCCTCGGACTCGCCGCCGGAGTAGACGTCGGCGGTGTCGATCAGGTTGATGCCCGCGTCGAGGGCGCGGTGGATGATCCGGACCGAGTCCTCGTGGTCCTGATTGCCCATCGCGCCGAACATCATCGCGCCGAGCGCGAGCTCGCTGACCGAGATACCGGTGCCGCCGAGGATTCTGCGATTCACAGGTGGTGCCTTTCTCATCGTTGCCGTCTTCTCCATGACAGCACCGGAGTGCGCCGGGGCGTGAGCGTGATACTGGCGCCGGCTTGCGCGATCCTGCCGCCTTGTCATCGGCACTGTGCTCCACTGGAAGGGTGGATCTGCTCGACGAACTCCGGACCCTGATCACCCGGCACACGGCCGGCCAGCGCGGCGACAGCGTGCACCTGATCGACGGAGTGCTGGTCAGCCGGCGCGACGAACCGACCGAGTTGACCGCGAGCATGGCGCAGCCGTCCGTCGCGATCGTGGCCTCGGGCATCAAGCGGACGATGCTCAACGGCGTCGCCTACGAGTACGGCGTCGGCCAGTTCCTGGTCACGTCACTGGACCTTCCGGTGGTCGGCCAGGCCCTGAAGGCCAGCCACGACGAACCGTTCGAGGTGGTCAGCCTGCGGCTCGATCCGGTGGAGATCGCCCCGCTGCTGGTCGACCTTCCGGACCGACCACCGCAGTACGCCGGTCTGGTGGTGAGCGACGCGACGCCTGACTTGCTCGATCCCGTCGTACGGCTGTTGCGGATCGCCGACCATCCGGACGAGGTGCGGGTGCTGGCGCCGGGGATCCGGCGGGAGATCCTGTGGCGTCTCCTGACCGGCGAACAGGGCGGCCTGGTCCGTCAGATCGGCCTGGCCGACGGCATGCTCGCGCACATCTCGCGCGCGATCAGTTGGATCCGCCGCCACCACCACGAATTACTCCTGGTCGCCGACCTCGCCGAGCTGGCCGGGATGAGCCCGTCGACGTTCCACCGGCACTTCCGCGCCGCGACCTCGATGACGCCGATCCAGTTCCAGAAGCAGATCCGGCTCCAGGAGGCGCGGGTCCTGTTGCGCACCCAGGCCATCACCGCGGCCGAGGTCGGCCTTCGGGTCGGCTACACCAGCGCCGCCCACTTCACCCGCGCGTATCACCAGGCGTTCGGTCGGACTCCGGGTGAGGATCGGGTCGCCTGAGCACGAGTTGGCCGACGTCGAGGTAGCCCGAGGCGAAGCCCGCCTCGCTGTACGCGAGATAGAACTCCCACGTACGCCGGAAGGCCTCGTCGAAGCCCTGTGCGCGAATGGCCGGCCAGTTCACGTCGAACTGCCGCCGCCAGCGACGCAGCGTCTCTGCGTAGTCCTGGCCGAACCGGTGATCGCCCTGCACCACCAGGCCGGTGTGGCGCGCCAGCGTCTCGTCGATCGCGGTCCGGGACGGGATCAGGCCGCCCGGGAAGATGTACTTCTGGATCCAGCTGTAGGAGCGCCGGGTGGCCAGCATCCGGTCGTGCTCCATCAGGATCGCTTGCAGTGCGACCGATCCGCCGGGCGCCAGCACGCGGTCGAGCGTGCGGAAGTACTCCGGCCAGAACTCTTCCCCGACGGCCTCGACCATCTCCACGCTGACGATCGCGTCGTACGAACCGGTCAGCTCGCGGTAGTCCTGCAGGTGCAGGTCGACCAGGTCGGTCAGCCCGGCGTCGGCGACCCGCTCGCGGGCGAGCGTCAGCTGTTCTCTCGACAACGTGATGCCGGTGACGTGAGCGCCACGCCGCGCGGCGGCGATCGCGAGAGTGCCCCAGCCGATGCCGATCTCGAGCACCCGGCTGCCCGGTCCGACCCGGGCCTGGTCGAGGATGCGCTCCACCTTGTTGCGCTGGGCCTCCTCCAGTGACTGTTGGGGGCTGTCGAACAGGGCTGCGCTGTACGACATCCCAGGGTCCAGGAAGGCGGCGAACAACCCGTTGCTGAGGTCGTAGTGCGCACTGATGTTGCTGCGGGCACCATTCGGCGTATTGCGCAGGCGGCTGGGGATGCCTTGGTCGACCAACCGCCGGAAGCGGACCAGCGAAGGCGGCACCAGTTCGGTGAGCCGGGCCGCGAACGGGGTCAGCAGTTCACCCAGGTCGCTGCCCTCGGCCGGCTCCCAGTCACCGGCCGTGTAGCCCTCGCCCAACCCGATCTTGGGGTTCTGTCCCAGCCGTGCGTACAGCGACTCCGGCCGCGCGATCCGTACTGCGGGCGCATCCGGCCCACCGCCGCCGAGGACAGTGCCGTCCGGGTACAGCGCGCGGACTGGAACCCGGTTGAGGATGCGGTTGACGATCAGCCCGGTGATCCGGCCGCGCAGGGACTTCTGTTCAGGCCGTTTCACCACAGGGAGACGCCGGGCCCACAGCCACAACCCGTGCAGCCGGATCAGTGCCGACACCCGCTGTGGCATCAGCGGCATCCGCACCGCTGCGGCCAGGACCGCTCGACGGGTGGCCGGTCGCGGTACGCCGTCGAAGCTCGCGCCGAATACGGTCCGCTGGCCACGCGACAGGCTGACCTGGACTCGCACGCGTTCGCGATCGAGTTCGAACTTGAGCCGATAAGAACCGGACACGTCGTTGAACGGCGAGACGTAGAACTTCTTCGCGGTCTTGGCGCTGCCGTCCGCCTCCGGTGTCAGCAGGTACGCGTGCCGCTCGCCGTAGGTGTTGTGCACCTCGGCGACGACGTACGGGCTGTCGACGCACCAGAACACGGTGATCGGATCGAAGACATGGCCGAGCACGCGGGCGTTGGCGAGCATCAGGACCCGGCCGTCGTACTCGATGCCGTGACTGGCCAGGTAGCGGCGCAGTCCTGCCTTGATCGTCGGACCGTGGCCGCCGAGGTGATCGCGTACGTCGAACCCGCCCAGCGGCCGCAAGTACCAGGGCAGCCTCGGCATATCGTCGAGGTCGACGAGCCACTGGTACACCCGGTGCTGGAAGCCGTGCCGGATCGGGATCGACCGCCCGTGCCGGACAAAGCCGGTGACGACGGCCGGAACGGTGGGGACCTCTCCGACCGTCGTCACCAGCGCACTCCGAAGGACTCCGCCGCCGTCACCCCGGCGCGGCAGCCGTCCTCGTGGAAACCCCAGCCGTGGTACGCACCGGCGAAAGTGGTCCGCCAGGTGTTCAACGACCGCAGCCGCTGCTGCGCAGCCACTGCCTTCGGGGTGTAGATCGGGTGCTCGTAGTCCATCCGCGCGATCACCTTCGCCGGATCGACCGCGTCCGCGCCGTTCAGCGTGACCAGGTAGGTCTCGTCGGTCTCCAGGCCCTGCAACCGATTCATCCAGTACGTCGTCAGTGGGGCGTCACCACGAACGACGTAGTTCCAGGACGCGCGCGCGTTCTTCGTTGCGGGAAGCAACGACGTGTCGGTGTGCAGCACAGTCTCGTTACGGCTGTACTCGAACGGTCCGAGTACGGACTTCTCCGTAGGCGTCGCGTCCGCGAGCAGCTCGAGCGCCTGGTCGGCATGCGTTGCCAGCACGACCCGGTCGAAGTCCGTCGTGCTGCCGTCGGCAACGGTCACCGCGATGCCGTCGGGATGCCGCTGCACGGACCGGACCGGGACGCCGCTGCGGATCGCGTCCAGCCGGTCGGCGACGGCATCGACGTACTGGCGGGAGCCGCCGGTGACGGTCAGCCATTCCGGTGAACCGCTCACCGAGAGCATCCCGTGGTGCTCGAGGAACCGGAACAGGTACCGGGCCGGGTAGTTCAGCGCCGAGCCGCCGCCGCACGACCAGACGCAGGACACGACGGGTACGGCGTACAGGCGGATGAAGGCCGGGCTGAACTTCTCGGCCTCGAGGAACGCGCCGAAGGTGGTGAGATCGCTGTCGCCGGTCCGCTCGACGTAGGCGGCGGCGCGGCGGTGGAACCGGCGTACCTCGGTCAGCAACTTGAGGAAGCGCGGGTCCGACAGCCGCCGGCCCTGCGCGAAGATCCCGGTCATCCCGCGGCCGCCGGCGAACTCCAGGCCCGTGGACGGGTCGCTGATGCTCATGCTCATCTCGGTCGGCTGCGTCCGCACGCCCAGCTCCGTGAACAACCTGCGGAGCAGGGGATAGGTGCGGGCGTTGTGGACGATGAACCCGGTGTCGATCGCGAGCGGGCGCCCGTCGGGGTCGGTCACGTCATGGGTGTGGGCGTGTCCGCCCAGCCTCGGTTCGGCCTCGTAGAGCGTTACGTCGTACTGACGGGCCAGCAGGTACGCGGCGGTCAGTCCGGACACTCCGGCGCCGACCACGGCCACGGTTTCTCGCATCGGCATTCCCTCCGCTTGTCTAAGGTTTGTCTAGAGATTAGACAGCTTGTCTGGCTCTTGTCAAAGTTACGTCTAGGGTTTGTATAGTGTCCTCGTGGAGACTTCGGGGCCGGGCGGTCTGCGGATCGGTGCGTTGAGCAAGCGCGCCGGTGTCAGCGAGCACGTATTGCGTGCTTGGGAGACCCGGTACGGGCTGCTGGCGCCGATGCGGTCGTCCGGTGGCTTCCGGCTGTACTCCGAGAGCGACGTGCACCGAGTGCGGCGGATGCGGGCCTACCTCGCGCAGGGTCTGTCCGCGGCCGAGGCGGCGCGTGCAGTACTGGCCGAGCGGGCCGGAGGGGTGCCCGACTCGGCTGTCGTCCGCGGACCTGGGGTAGGTGGGGCAGCCAGCCTCAGGTCCGCCTTGGACGAACTCGACGAGCGGGCGGCACAGCACGTGCTGGACGAGCTCTTCGGCGCGCTGTCCATCGAGGCCGTCATCCGGGACGTGCTGATCCCGTACCTGCGCGACCTCGGCGAACGATGGAGTCGCGGCGAGGTGACCGTAGGGCAGGAGCACTTCGCCAGCAACCTGATCCGGTCCCGGCTCGCCGGACTGGCCCCCGGGTGGGGTGCCGGCCTGGGCCCGCGGGCATTGCTCGCGTGCCCGCCCGGCGAGTTGCACGACATCGCGCTGCTGTCGTTCGGGCTGGTGCTCCGGCGGTCAGGCTGGCGCGTCATCTACCTCGGTGCGGACTCGCCGATCTCCGACATCGAGCAGGCCGCGGGGGTGCTCGGACCGGACGTAGTGATGCTGGCGTCCTCTGATGCCGGCCGGTTCGAGTCGGTGCGCGCCGACCTGACCCAGCTGGCCCGGGACTGGCCCGTCGCCTTGGCCGGCGCGGGTGCCTCCGCGGAGATCGCGACTGCGGTCGGGGCAGAGCACGTCACTGATGACCCGGTCACCGCGGCGGAGCGGTGGGCGGACCAAGTCGCAACCACAAGGGCGGACCGATGATCGTGATCGAGCGGGAAGTCGTCGTAGCGGCACCGGCGGAGCTGGTGTTCGACTACCTGGCGGACTTCGAAACAACAGAGGAGTGGGACCCAGGCACAGTCCGGACGGTCCGGCTCGAGGGCGACGGTGGCGTCGGTACGACGTACCGGAACGTCTCGTCGTTCGCGGGTCGCGAGACCGAGCTGCGGTACGTCGTGGAGGAGTCGGACCGCCCGAACCGGGTGGTGCTGCGCGGTGAGAACAAGACTGTGGTCGCCCGGGACACGATGACGTTCCGCGGCGAATCCGGCGGCACCCGGGTCACATATCGCGCGGAGTTCCAGCTGAAGGGCCTGGCCCGGTTCGCGGAGCCCTTGATGCGCAGGCCGTTCCGGCGGCTCGGTGACGAGGCCGAGCGCGGGCTGCAGAACGCACTGGGCGCGCTGACGCGATGACCGCCCTCCGCACTGCTCTGGACACGGCCCTGGACCGCACTGTCCTCCCCGGCTACAGCCGCATCGGCTACTTGGTACGCCGTACGTCCTGGCCGGCCGACGACCCGCGGCCGGACGCGCTGCGGGGGAGAACCGCCATCGTCACCGGCGCGTCATCAGGACTGGGCAAAGCAACGGCCCTCGGCCTGGCCCGTCTGGGCGCGACGGTCCGCCTCGCTGTCCGCAACCTGGACAAGGGGCGGACGGCACTGGCCGACATCGAACGCGAGGTACCAGGCGCCGAACTCGTCCTGGACCGCTGTGACGTGTCCGACCTGGAGGACGTGCGCCGGTATGCCAAGGAGCTCGAGGCCGGCCAGATTCACGTGCTGGTGCACAACGCCGGCGTGATGCCGCCCAAACGAGCCCTCAGCCCGCAAGGCCACGAGCTCACCCTGGCCACCCATGTCCTGGGCCCGCTGCTCCTTACCGACCTGCTCCGCCCCAAGCTTGCGGGCGGCCGAGTGATCCTGATCGCTTCCGGGGGCATGTACACCCAGCAGTTGCCGACCGAGGACCCGGAGTACCGCAACGATCCCTACCGCGGCGCGACCGCCTACGCCCGCTCCAAGCGCATCCAGGTAGCCCTGACCCCGCTGCTGGCAACCCGCCTGGCCCCCGACAACATCACGGTCGCCACCATGCACCCCGGCTGGTCCGACACCCCGGGCCTGACGTCGTCACTCCCGCTCTTCACCAAACTCACCCGCCCACTACTCCGCACCCCGGCCGAAGGCGCCGACACCACCGTCTGGCTGGCCGCGACCACCCCCGAACCCCCCACCGGCAAGTTCTGGCACGACAGGCAACCCCGTCCGACCCATTACCTCGCCCGGACCCAAGAATCACCAGCCGACCGCCAACACATCTGGCAGTACTGCCTCGACGCAACTGGCCTCTGAAACGACAAAAGCCGAACCGCAATGGTTCGGCTGGTACGCGCCCCCGGCAGGATTCGAACCTGCGCACCCGCCTCCGGAGGGCGGTGCTCTATCCCCTGAGCTACGGGGGCTCAGGAACGGTCAGAACAGTAGCAGGAAAGTCCTGGCAATCCCGAATTGGGGGACACGTCCCGATGCCGACTGGGGAGAGCCCTGATCCGACCCTGGAAAGGCGGTGCGGCGGGATCGACTATCGCCGAGACGGCGTCATAGTGGTTGTAAGCCCATCTGTGGAAAGGAATCGGTACCCATGGCTACCACTCTGGTCCGCCCGTCCAACGGTCGCTGGATCGGCGGTGTCTGCGCCGGGCTGGCCCGCCGGTTCGGCATCTCTGCGAACACGATGCGGGCGATCTTCGTCATCAGCTGCCTGCTCCCCGGCCCTCAGTTCCTGATCTACATCGTGCTCTGGGTGCTGATGCCGTCGGACGACTGACCCTCCGGCCGCGCGCCCGTCCCGGCATGGCAACCTGGCTGTTCATGAGAGCAGGCAGGTGGCGCCGGGCGGGCGCGGCTGGAATCGCGGCCGCTCTGCTCCTCGTCAGCAGCGGCTGCCAGGTAGGCCCGGCGCAGCCCGGCCCGGCCGAGCTCCGGACCAGTGCACCCCCGTGGGACGCGCCACGCGACGGGGTCTCATACATCGACAAGGCCGGATTCGAACGACTCCCGCTCGACTTCTCCGGACCCTCGCCGTACACCCTGCACATCGCGGTCACCGTCGACGGCAAGCCGGTGCAGATCCCGGCCGGCGTCGGGATAGACCGGCTCCGCGCCGAGCAGGCGGCCATCCACACCCACACCACCGACGGTGTCGTCTGGGTCGAAGCCAAAACCGCCTCCGAGCACCCCACGCTCGCGCAGTTCTTCACCCTCTGGGGAGTCCAGTACGACGCCAAGTGCATCGCTGACGCCTGTACCGCCCTGTCGATCACCGTCGACGGCAAACCGGCGCCCTGGAACACCCCGCTCGTCCGCAACAGCCACGTCACGGTGAGTGCCCGGCACTGACCTCGTACCGGGCTGTGGATAGCGAGTCAAGGGTTTGGGGGCGCGGCCATTAGGCTGAGGCAGTGACTCCGGAACAGCTCGCTGAGAAGATCCTGCAGGCCCTGGCCGCGCTCGCCGACGACGGCACCATCACCGTCGAGGGCGGGCTGCCGCGCGAGCTGAAGGTCGAGCGCCCCAAGAACCCCGAGCACGGGGACTACGCCACCAACGTCGCCATGCAGCTCGGCAAGCGCTCCGGGCTCAATCCGCGCGCCTTCGCCGAGCTCCTGGCCGCCAAGCTGCGCGACGACGACGCGATCACCGCGGTCGAGATCGCCGGCCCGGGTTTCATCAACCTCCGGGTCGCGGCCGATGCCCAGGGCAAGGTCGCCCAGTCGATCGTCGACGCCGGCCCGCAGTACGGCACGGGCGACAGCCTGAGCGGCCAGGCGTTCAACCTCGAGTTCATCTCGGCCAACCCGACCGGGCCGCTGCACCTCGGCCACACCCGCTGGGCCGCCGTCGGTGACGCGCTGGCGCGGGTGCTCACCGCCGCCGGCGCGAACGTCAAGCGCGAGTTCTACATCAACGACCGCGGCGCCCAGATGGAGAAGTTCGGTGCCAGCCTGGCCGCGGCGGCGAACGGGCAGCCGATCCCGGAGGACGGCTACCACGGCGAGTACATCCTCGACCTGGCCAAGGAGATCGTGGCCGAGGTCCCCGGCATCACCGACCTCCCGGCCGACGAGCAGCTGGTCGCGTTCCGCGAGGCTGGGTACGAGCGCCAGCTCAAGGAGCAGCAGAGTCAGCTCGAGCACTTCCGGACCAGCTTCGACGTGTGGTTCTCCGAGCGCAGCCTGACCGAGCAGGACGGCGTCGGCCACGCCATCCAGAAGCTCCGCGAGCAGGGCCATCTGTACGACGCCGACGACGCACTGTGGATGCGGACAACGGACTTCACCGACGACAAGGACCGGGTCCTGATCCGGTCCAACGGCGAGCCGACGTACTTCGCCTCCGACGCGGCGTACTACGTGAACAAGCGCGAGCGCGGGTTCGACGTCTGTATCTATCTGCTCGGTGCCGACCACCACGGCTACGTGAACCGGCTGAAGGCGATCGCGGCCTGCGCCGGCGACGACCCCGAGCACAACATCGAGGTCCTGATCGGTCAGCTGGTGAAGATCCTCAAGGGCGGCGAGGAGATGCGCCTGTCCAAGCGGGCCGGCACCATCGTCACGCTGGCCGAGCTGGTCGAGGAGGGCGGCGTCGACCCGCTCCGCTACACGCTGTCGCGCTACCCGGCCGACTCCCCGCTGACGCTGGACATCGAGGAGATGACCCGCCAGGCCAGTGACAACCCGGTCTACTACGTCCAGTACGCGCACGCCCGGCTCGCCTCGATCCTGCGGAACGCGGACGAACTCGGCATCAAGCTGGACGAGTTCGATCCGGGCCTGCTCAGCCACGAGCGCGAGGGCGACCTGCTCCGTGCGCTGGCCGAGTTCCCGCGCGTCGTCGCGACTTCGGCCGAGCTGCGCGAGCCGCACCGGATCGCGCGCTACCTGGAGGACACGGCGGCCGCGTTCCACAAGTTCTACGACAGCTGCCGCGTGCTGCCGCGCGGCGACGAGGAGGTCGAGCCGGTGCACAAGGCTCGTCTGACCCTGGTCTCCGCGACCAGGACCGTGCTCGCCAACGGGCTGGACCTGCTCGGCGTCTCCGCACCGGAGCGGATGTGAGGGCGCACGAGGCGGGCGCGCTGCACGCCGACATCGGGCACAAGGCGCCGCCGTGGCTGCGCGCGCCACGCGACCCCAACGACCTGGTCACCTCGCTCTGGTCGCTCACTGCGAAGAAGAACGGTGAAGGCGCGCTCGAGATCGGCGGTGTCGACGTCCGGGACCTGGTCGCCGAGCACGGCAGCCCGGCGTACGTCCTGGACGAGGACGACTTCCGCGCCCGCGCCCGCGCGTTCAAGCTCGGCTTCAAGGACTTCGACGTCTACTACGCGGGCAAGGCCTTCCTCTGTACGACGGTCGTCCGCTGGGTGATGGAAGAGGGCCTGAACCTCGACATCTGCAGCGGGGGAGAGCTGGCCGTCGCACTGCGGGCCGGTGCGGACCCCAAGCGCCTCGGGTTCCACGGCAACAACAAGTCCGAGTCGGAGCTGGCCCGCGCACTCGATGCCGGCGTCGGCCGGATCATCGTCGACTCGCAGCACGAGATCACCCGGCTGATCGCGCTCGCCGGTGAGCGCAACGTCGTCGCGCCGGTGATGATCCGGGTCACGGCCGGCGTCGAGGCGCACACCCACGAGTACATCGCGACCGCGCACGAGGACCAGAAGTTCGGCTTCTCGATCACCTCCGGCGCGGCCTACGAGGCCGTTGCCCGGGTCAACGAAGCACCGGAGCTGGAGCTGCTCGGCCTGCACTCGCACATCGGCTCGCAGATCTTCGACTCGTCCGGCTTCGAGGTCGCTGCGAAGCGCGTGATCGCCTTGCACGCAAGGGTTTCCGAGGAGCTCGGCGTGGACATGCCGGAGCTCGACCTCGGCGGTGGTTTCGGGATCGCCTACACCACCCAGGACGACCCGTCCGACCCCGCGCAGCTGGCCACCGAGATGGGCAAGATCGTCGAGCACGAGTGCCGTGCCTTCGACGTGGACGTCCCGAAGGTGTCGATCGAGCCCGGTCGCGCGATCGTCGGCCCGGCGATGTGCACCGTCTACTCGGTCGGCACGGTCAAGGATGTCGAGCTGGATGCGGGCGCCGTGCGTACGTATGTTTCGGTCGACGGCGGGATGAGCGACAACATCCGCACCGCGCTGTACGACGCTGACTACTCGTGCACGCTCGCCAACCGGTACTCCGACAACGAGCCGACACTCGCCCGTGTGGTCGGCAAGCACTGTGAGGCCGGTGACATCGTCGTGCGGGACGAGTTCGTCCCGTCGGACGTGCGGCCCGGTGACCTGGTCGCCGTCCCCGGCACCGGTGCGTACTGCCGGTCGATGGCGAGCAACTACAACCACGTGCCGCGGCCACCGGTGATCGCGGTCAAGGACGGCCGGTCGCGGGTCGTCGTACGGCGTGAGACCGAAGACGACCTGCTGGCACTCGACATGGGGGCGGACGCGTGAACGAGAAACCCTTGAAGGTAGGCCTGCTCGGTTGTGGCGTGGTCGGCACCGAGGTGGTGCGGATCCTGACCGAGCGGGCTGATCATCTCGCCGCCCGGGTCGGCGCCCGGCTGGAGATCGCGGGCATCGCCGTCCGCCGGGCCGGACGCGAGCGCGACATCGCGGTCGACCCCGCGCTGATCACGACCGACGCGCAGGCCCTGGTGTCGCGCGGCGACCTGGACCTCGTGATCGAGGTCATCGGCGGCCTGGAGCCGGCTCGCACCCTGATCCTGTCCGCGCTCGAGCACGGCGCATCCGTCGTCACGGCGAACAAGGCGCTGCTCGCCGAGGACGGCCCGACCCTGTTCGCCGCCGCCGAGAAGTACGAGCGCGACCTGTACTTCGAGGCCGCCGTCGCGGGTGCGATCCCGATCCTGCGACCGCTGCGCGAGTCGCTGGCCGGTGACGACGTGACCCGGGTGATGGGCATCGTCAACGGCACCACGAACTACATCCTCGACAAGATGGACAGCACCGGCGCCGGCTTCGACGAAGCACTCGAAGAGGCACAGGCCCTCGGGTACGCCGAGGCCGACCCGACCGCGGACATCGAGGGCTTCGACGCCGCCGCGAAGGCCGCCCTGCTGGCTAGTTTGGCCTTCCACACCAGGGTTTCCATCGCCGACGTCCATCGCGAGGGCATCACCGAGGTGAGCGCGACCGATATCGCGTCGGCCCGCGCGATGGGCTGCGTGGTGAAGTCGCTGGCGATCTGCGAACTGGACGAACCGACCGACTCGGTCAGCGCCCGGGTGTATCCGGCGATGATCCCGGCCACCCATCCGTTGGCCAGTGTTCGGGACGCGTACAACGCCGTGTTCGTGGAAAGCAAGGCAGCCGGCCAGCTGATGTTCTATGGTCGTGGTGCCGGCGGCGCCCCGACGGCCAGCGCAGTCCTCGGGGATCTCGTGTCCGCCGCGCGCAACCGGCTCAAGGGCGTGCCGGGGGTCGGCGAGTCGTCGTACACCCAGCGAGCCGTGCGGCCGATGGGCGACGCGACGACCCGCTATCACGTGTCGCTGGACGTGGCCGACAAGGCCGGTGTGCTGGCGGCTGTGGCCCAGGCCTTCGCCGAGCACGACGTGTCGATCCAGACCGTCCGCCAGGAGGGCCGGGGCAGTGACGCGCAGTTGGTGGTGGTCACCCACACCGCGACCGACGCCGCGTTGTCCGCGACCGTGGAGGCCCTGCGGGACATGGACACCGTTCGTGAAGTCAGCAGTGTGATGCGGGTAGAAGGCGGGTAGAGGAATGGCGCAGCAGCGGCCTCATCAATGGCGTGGCGTGATCGAGGAGTACCGGCACCGGTTGCCGGTCTCGAACGACACCCCGGTCGTCACGCTCGGCGAGGGCGGGACGCCCCTGGTGGCCGCGCAGTGGCTCAGCGAGCAGACCGGCTGCGAGGTCTGGCTCAAGGTCGAGGGCAACAACCCGACCGGCTCGTTCAAGGACCGGGGTATGACGGTGGCGATCTCGCTCGCCGCGCAGGCCGGTGACAAGGCGGTCGTCTGCGCCTCGACCGGGAACACCTCGGCCTCGGCCGCGGCGTACGCCGTGCGCGCCGGACTGCTCCCGTTGGTACTCATCCCGGCCGGCCGGATCGCGAAGGGCAAGCTGGCCCAGGCCGTCGTTCACGGTGCCAAGCTCGTGTCGATCGACGGTGGCTTCGACGACTGCCTGCGGATCGTGCGCGAGCTGGGCAAGCACTACCCGGTCGCCCTGGTGAACTCGGTCAACCCGGTCCGCCTCGAGGGTCAGAAGACCGCCGCTTTCGAGGTCTGCGACGCGCTCGGCGACGCCCCGGACCTGCACCTGCTTCCGGTCGGTAACGCGGGCAACATCGCGGCCTACTGGAAGGGATACCAGGAGTACGCGAAGGACAAGCTGGCCTCGAAAACCCCACAGATGTGGGGATTCCAGGCCGAGGGCGCGGCTCCGATCGTGCGCGGCTCGATCGTCGAGAAGCCGGACACCGCCGCCACCGCGATCCGCGTCGGGAACCCGGCTTCCTGGACGCTGGCCGAGGCCGCGCGGGACGAGTCCGGCGGCCGGATCGAGATGGTCACCGACGAGCAGATCCTGGCCGCCCAGGGTGAGCTCGCCGCCCGCGAAGGCGTGTTCGTCGAGCCCGCCTCGGCGGCCGGCGTCGCCGGACTGCTGCAGACGAAGGCCCAAGGCCGGCTGCCGGGTGGCTCGACCATCGTGATCACTGTCACAGGCCACGGCCTGAAGGACATCGACACGGCCCTGGACCACGCGAAGGCCGATGAGTCCCCGGTCACACCGGCCGACACCGACGCCGTCGCCCGCGTTGCCGGTCTGGCCTGAGGCGGTCGCGGTGGAGAACAAGGACGACCGTTCGGCGCAGCGGCGGCCGTGTGACCAGGTGCGGGTGCGAGTCCCGGCGACGAGCGCCAACCTCGGCCCTGGGTTCGACGCCTTCGGCCTGGCGTTGACGCTGTACGACGAACTCGTCGTGACCCCGGGTGGTTCCGGCGTCCGGGTCGAGGTGATCGGTCCGGGTCAGGGCGAGGTGCCACTGGACGAGTCGCACCTGGTCGTGCAGTCGATCGAGGCGGGACTGAAGGCGCTCGGTGCCGACGTACCGGGGTATTCGCTGCTGTGTGAGAACAGCGTGCCGCATGGTCGCGGGCTCGGGTCGTCGTCGGCGGCGATCGTCGGCGGGCTGGCCGCGGCGTACGGGCTGGCTGGTGAGCAGCTCGACCGGGACCGGATCGTCGCGCTCGCGACCGAGATCGAAGGGCATCCCGACAACGTCGCGGCGAGTGCGCTCGGTGGCTTCACGATCGCTTGGAGCGAAGGCGGAACCGGCAAGGCGGTCCGGCTCGAACCGAAGACGTCGCTCGTCGCGATCGCCTATGTACCTGACAATCGGGTGCTGACGAAACAGGCGCGCGGTCTGCTGCCGAACGTCGTACCGCATGCGGATGCGGCCGCGAACGCAGGCCGTGCGGCTTTGCTCGTAGCGGCTCTTGACGGGCGGCCGGAGTTGCTGATGACGGCGACCGAGGACCGGCTGCACCAGGACTATCGCGAGTCCGCGATGCCAGAGAGCCTGGCCCTGATGCACAAGCTCCGGGGCAGTGGCCTGCCGGCCGTGGTGAGTGGCGCCGGACCGACCGTGCTCGTACTGGGCGGCCCAGACAAGGCGAAGGGTTTGACGCCGCCCGCGCCGGACGGCTGGACCCGCTATGACCTGGGGATTGATCCAGTTGGCGTACAGGTCTGGTCGCTCGAAGCGGGGTAGCTGCGGAATCCGGTGGTGACCTGCCGGGAATTCCGCGGAACTGACACGCGTTGGACCCCTTGAGTCACCAGAAGGACCCCTAGTGGTGCTAGTCTCGACTCACCCGATCCCCTCCAGGTGATCGGTGAACTCTCGTCACGATCCGGGCTGTGCTCCCGGCACCCTGTGTTGTGTGGCGACCCTCCTGTGGATTTGACCTTGCGCCGCCTGCGCCGGAGATGTCCGGGGGGACTCAGATCGAGCGAGAGCCTCTTGAACCCGCGTCGCCGCCGAAGCCGGAACAGTCGGCACTGCGTCGGTCGTCGGGATGAATTTGATCGATGTGCCTCTGCTACATCGATGATCCGTGTGGGAAGGACCTCACGTGACAGAAACTGTTGAAGCCTCCAGCGGAGCCGGCACCACGTCGGCCCCGGGATCCGACGCTGCGGCGACCACCGCCACGCGTCGCCGGAAGGCCGGAGGCGGCCTCGAAGGCATGCTGCTCCCCGAGCTCAAGCAGCTCGCCGGGACGCTGGGCATCAAAGGCACCGGCGCACTGCGCAAGGGCCAGCTGATCGAGGCGATCAAGGCCGCCCAGACGGGCGGCTCCACCGGCGGTGCCCGGGCGAAGGCCAGTCAGCCGACGCTCGACGAAGGTGCTGCCGAGGCGCCCGTGGCCAAGAAGGCCGAAGCGCCGGCCAAGCGCGAGGGTGGCAGTCGCCGGACCCGCGCCGCCGCTGAGAAGGACTCCGCTGCGCAGAACGGCGCAGACACCCCGGCCGCCGTCGTGGTCGAGGCACCGGCCGCCGCGTCCCAGAACGGGACCGCCGCTGTCGCCTCTACACCGGCTGAGCCGAAGGTCGAGCAGGCCGCGGACAACCGCGCCGACGACCGCGGTGAGAACCAGAACCGCTCGCGCGACAACCGCAACCGCGACAGCGGTCAGAGCCGCGACCGCAACCGGGACAACACGAGGGACAACACGCGGGAGACCTCGCGCGACAACCAGCGTGACAGCCAGGCCCGTGACAACCGTGATGCCAACCGCGACAGCCAGGCGCGTGACAACCGTGACGGCAACCGTGACGGTCAGAACCGCGACAACAACCGGGACAGCCGCGGTGACAACCAGCGGAACCGGCAGGACCAGAACGCGCGCGCCAATGACAACCGCGCCGACAGCCGCGCCGACAACCGTGGCGACAACCGCGACGACCGCGGTGAGGAAGGCGACAGCCGTCGTCGTCGCCGCCGGGGCCGCGACCGGGACCGTAACCGCGACGGCAGCCCGAGCCCGCGCGACAACACCACCCGCAACCGGGGCCGCGGCGAGCGGTTCGACCCGGAGCCGACGATCAGCGAGGACGACGTCCTCGTCCCGGCCGCCGGCATCCTCGACGTACTCGACAACTACGCGTTCGTCCGGACCAGCGGCTACCTGCCCGGCCCGAACGATGTGTACGTCGCACTCTCGATGGTGAAGCGGTACGGCCTGCGCAAGGGTGACGCGATCACCGGTGCGGTCAAGCAGCCGCAGGAGGGCGAGCGCAAGGAGAAGTTCAACCCGCTGGTCCGGATCGACACCGTCAACGGTGCGGACCCGGAGATCGCCAAGCAGCGGCAGGACTTCAACAAGCTGACCCCGCTGTACGCGACCGAGCGGCTCCGCCTGGAGACCGAGCCCGGCGTACTCACCACCCGGATCGTCGACATCGTCAGCCCGATCGGCAAGGGCCAGCGTGGCCTGATCGTCTCGCCGCCGAAGGCCGGTAAGACGATGGTGCTGCAGGCGCTCGCGAACGCGATCACCACGAACAACCCCGAAGTGCACCTGATGGTCGTGCTGGTGGACGAGCGGCCCGAAGAGGTCACGGACATGCAGCGCACGGTCAAGGGCGAGGTCATCGCCTCGACGTTCGACCGTCCGGCCGACGACCACACCACGGTCGCGGAGCTGGCGATCGAGCGGGCCAAGCGGCTGGTCGAGCTCGGCCACGACGTCGTGGTACTGCTCGACTCGATCACCCGGCTCGGACGCGCGTACAACATCGCGGCCCCGGCCAGCGGCCGGATCCTGTCCGGTGGTGTCGACTCGTCCGCGCTGTACCCGCCGAAGCGGTTCTTCGGTGCGGCCCGCAACATCGAGGACGGCGGCTCGCTGACCATCCTCGCGACCGCGCTGATCGAGACCGGCTCGAAGATGGACGAGGTGATCTTCGAGGAGTTCAAGGGCACCGGCAACAGAACCGCCGACGGCGAGGAGACAGCGTGACGAACCAGCCGACCAGTGACGGCGGGTTCATCGCGCACGGGATCGACACCACTCG
>NZ_JBFAXQ010000020.1:0-158655 GCF_040680855.1 Kribbella sp. NPDC051952 | reverse complement strand
GTGGCGCGGCTGGTGAAAGAGGCCGGGTGGAGCGGGGAGTTGGGTGCGACGTTCCCGGCTGTCATCAAGAACGGGGTGGCGAGGAGCGCCGCGAACCGACAGCATCTTCGCGCTGGTGCCGAGCTCGAGGATCGGGAACAGGTCGGTCAGGTAGTCACGCAGCACGTTCCCGGTCACCGAGATCGTGTTCTCACCCCGGCGGATCCGCTCGAGCGAGAACTTGATCGCGTCGACCGGCGCCAGGATGCGGATGTCCAGGCCCTCGGTGTCGTGGTCGAACAGGTACTTCTGGACCTTGGTGATGATCTGGGTGTCGTGCGCCCGGGTCTCGTCCAGCCAGAACACCGCCGGGTCACCGGTCGCGCGGGCGCGGTTCACGGCCAGCTTGACCCAGTCCTGGATCGGCGCGTCCTTGGTCTGGCAGGCGCGGAAGATGTCGCCCGCCGAGACAGCCTGCTCGAGTACGACGTTGCCGGCCTCGTCGACCAGCCGGACCGAGCCGGTGGTCTGGATCTCGAAGGTCTTGTCGTGCGAGCCGTACTCCTCGGCCTTCTGCGCCATCAGGCCGACGTTCGGGACCGAGCCCATCGTGGCCGGGTCGAACGCACCGTTGGCGCGGCAGTCGTCGAGGACGACCTGGTAGATCCCCGCGTAGCTGCTGTCCGGCAGTACGGCGAGAGTGTCGTGCTCGGCGCCGTCCGGTCCCCACATGTGCCCCGACGTACGAATCATCGCCGGCATCGACGCGTCGACGATGACGTCGGACGGGACGTGCAGGTTGGTGATGCCCTTGTCGGAGTCGACCATCGCCAGCGCCGGGCCGGCGGCCACTTCGGCGTCGAACGAGGCCTTGATCTCGGCGCCCTCCGGCAGCGATGCAATGCCGTTGAGGATCCCGCCGAGCCCGTCGTTCGGAGTCAGGCCGGCCTTGGCCAGGACGTCGCCGTACTGGGCGAAGGTCTCCGGGAAGAACGCCCGTACGACGTGTCCGAACACGATGGGGTCGGAGACCTTCATCATGGTGGCCTTCAGGTGGATCGAGAACAGCACGTCCTCGGCCTTGGCCCGGGCGACCTGCGCGGTCAGGAACTCGCGCAGCGCGGCGACGTGCATGACCGAGGCGTCGACGACCTCGTCGGCCAGCACCGGCACCGACTCACGCAGGACCGTCGTGGTGCCGTCGTCGCCGACCAGCTCGATCCGTAGCGACCCGGCGGACTCGATCACGACCGACTTCTCGGTGGAGCGGAAGTCGTCCTGATCCATCGTCGCGACGTTGGTCTTGGAGTCGGCCGTCCAGGCGCCCATCCGGTGCGGGTGGGTCTTCGCGTAGTTCTTCACCGAGGCGGGCGCGCGGCGGTCGGAGTTGCCCTCGCGCAGCACCGGGTTCACCGCGGAGCCCTTGACCTTGTCGTAGCGGGTCTGGATCTCCCGCTCGGCGTCGGTCTTCGGCTCGTCCGGGTACTCCGGCAGCGCGTAGCCCTGCGCCTGCAGCTCCGCGATCGCGGCCTTCAGCTGCGGGATCGAGGCCGAGACGTTGGGCAGCTTGATGATGTTCGCCTCGGGCGTCTTGGCGAGCTCGCCGAGCTCGGACAGCGCGTCCGCGATCCGCTGGTCCTCGGTCAGGAACTCGCCGAAGAGCGCGATGATCCGCCCGGCCAGTGAGATGTCCCGGGTCTCCACCCCGACACCGGCCTGACCGGCGTACGCCTGGATCACGGGGAGGAACGAGTACGTGGCCAGCGCCGGAGCCTCGTCGGTGTGGGTGTAGATGATCGTCGAGTCAGTCACAGCCCCACCCTAATGGGCGGCTCGATCGGTACCGCTGGCACGTGGGCAGGCTCACGCTCCGTCGAGTTCGTCCGGGTGGGTGAGGGTGATGCCGGCGGCGGTGGTGACCGCGCTGGCGAAGGTCAGAGTGTCGATGGGGGAGGAGGCGGCCACGGTCGCGCCGACCAGCGAGGTCAGGCCCTTGGCGCCTTCCCAGATGCAGTCGACGAAGACCGCCTTGGCCGCCTTGACCTGGGAGAACTCGGCTCCGGTGAAGTCGCAGCCGCGGAAGACGGTGCCGGTCAGGTCGGCGGAGACGAAGTCCGCGCTCTGCAGCCGGCAGTCGGCGAACTCGACCTTGACGAACTTCGCGAACCGGAACGACCCGAAGTCCAGCACGCTGTCACGGATCGTGGTGTGCTGCAGGCTCATTCCCGGCCCGGCGAACCCGGTCAGCCGGGACGACGTGATCGCCACCCGCGTCACCACTGCGTCGGACCAGCGCGCGTTCGCAACGTCGCACTGGGACAGCTCGGTGTCGACCAGGATCAGCTTGTCCAGGTCCGAACCGGCGAGCTTGCACCTGGTCAGCCGGCAACCGCTCAGCTCGAGGTGCTCAGCCTCGACATCGCTCAGGTCCACGTCCTCCAAGGCAAGATCGAGCAGCCGCACCTCGTCGTCGATGTCGTCAGGTGCAGGCGACGCGGGGTCGAGGTGGGCGCGCAGCCGCGGCGCAGCGATCTTCATGGGGAGACCGTAACCAGAGCCGCGGACAGTTCAGGACGAGCGCAGGTAATGGGCGGCCGCACCGATCAGCGCGGACTGCTCAGTGTCCTGGGTGGCGGAGACCGGGAAGTCGAAGACCGACTCGACCAGGTCGAAGGCACCGGAGATCGAGCCCCCGAGCACTGTCCTGGTCACGCCGAAACGATCGATCCACGGCTTGAGGGCGGCGGACAACGCGCCGAAAGCCGCCAGGAGCACGTCGCCCGCGACCCGGTCCCCGGCGCGGGCCAGGTCCGCGATCTCCTTGACCCCCGGGACCTTGCCCGGGTACGCGCGCTGGATGGCCCGGGCGGAGATCGAGTCCTCCAGCGGCTTCCCGTCGTACGACGTCTTGTAGAGCTCACCGCCGGGCGGCACGGTCTCGCCCTCGCGGACCACGCGGCCGTCGGCGAGGAACGCCGTACCGATGCCGGTGCCGATGGTGACGCCGACGCAGCGTTCGACGCCGCGGACCTCGCCCGCGGTCCACTCCCCGACGGTGAAGGCCTCGGCGTCGTTCATGAACATGACGCGATCGAGCCTGAGTTCGGTCTTCAGGTTGTCACCCAGGTTGTAGCCGTACAGCTGGTCGAACTTGCCCTGGTTGCGATACCAGGCGACGCCGGTGGCGAAGTCGAACGGCCCGGGCAGGGCCACCGCCAGACCATTTGCCAGCGGCAACTTCCGGGCCGCGTCGGCCAATTGACCGACAACCGCCTCGGGTGCCAGCTGGGATTCGAGTTTCGCCCGGTCCACGACGTTCACGGTCCACGCGTCCGGCGAGACAACCGCCGCCGTCACGTGGCTTCCCCCGATTTCCAGTACTGCTACATCCATGTGGACATCATCCACGACCGGTCGGCTCACCATCTCCCGATGGAGATGAAGTTGCCGCGCGCATCGAGCGTCCGGGCGATGACGGTCGGCGTCGTGCCCGGCCACGGCCGCGCCTCGACGTGCCGGTAGAGATAGAAGCTCGACTTCACCACCGCGTTGCCGATCTTCCCGTCGCCGGTCTCGACGATGGTCTGCGGCTTCGTACCGTAGGCACGGCCGAAGACGGTGGTCACGCTGGTGCCCGGGCCGATCGAGGCCTTGCGAACCAGTACGCCGCCCCGGGCTCCGAGCGGAACAGTGGGATCGCCCTTCGACTGCGTCACGCAGTAGGCGAACTGGGACTCGTCAGGGGCGCGCAGAATGGCGGCTGTCCCGTACTTGTCGCTGACCGAGATCACCTCGATCCACCCGTTGGCCCTGTCACGGAGCATCGTGCCGTTCGACGTCGTACACAGTTGGGCTGTCGTCGGCTGGGTGGCCGGCGCGACGCTGCGGGAATCCTGCAGCTCGAAGGCCACCGTGACGCCGCCCGCGATCACCGCGACCGCGGCGAGGGTCGCCATCGAGCCGACGATCCGGCGGTTGCGTCGCCGTCGCCGCCCGGCGGCGAGGATGGCGCCCGGATCGGGGGTGAACGGCACCGGCCGATCGGTCGCGCGATCCATCAGGATCTTCAGGTCCGGATTCATGACAGCCCCACGAAGTTCGAGAGTTCGAGGAGGGCCGGATGGGTGCGCAGCTTCTCCAGGGCTCGCATCGTCTGACTCTTGACCGTCCCCGGCCGGCAGTCCAGTGCGGCCGCGGTCTCCTCGACGGAGAGCTCGTCGAAGTACCGCAGTACGACGCACGCCCGCTGGCGGGGCGGGAGTTCGGCGAGAGCCTGGGTGATGACGAGCCGGTTCTCGAGGAGGCCGAGTGGATCGGAGCCGTCGGCCTCGGCGGCGAAGTAGTCCTCACCGCCGACGAGCTCCTGGCTGGACTTGCGGCGCAACGCGTCCAGGGTGGTCGACACCACCACCTTGCGGGCGTACGCGCCGACCGCGCCCTTGCGCTGGATCCGGCCCCAGACCCGGTACAGCCGGATCAGGGCTTCCTGGGTCGCGTCCTCGGCCCGGCGCCAATCTCCGCACAGTAAGTAGGCGGTCCGGCACAGAGAGTTAGCTTGATGGGTGACGAAGTCGACGTAGTCCTTCTCGACCTCGTCTTTCATCCGCGCTGACCCCCAGTCATGTCGATCCAACGCGTTGGCAAACCAATCGGTTGCATCGGCACGGAACATTTTTCCGCACTCCGTGTGAACAGGGAACCAGTTTGTCTCCCTGACCGTAGAGTGACTGGAGCGAGGAGAAGGTCATGCCGGTCGAGAGCAGTACGACGTCTGTGGTTGCGGCGCTGAGCGTCGCGGTCGCAGTGGTCGGTCATGTGCTCGTCGGTGGCGGCACGGTCCCGCTCGGTGTGCTGGTGCCGCTGGCTGCACTGGCCGGGGTGTGCTGGCTGCTCGGTGAGTACCTCGCCGGGGAGCGGTTGCTGACGGTCCTTGTCCTGGCCGGGGTGCAGCTGTTCGTGCACGTGACGCTCGATGCGGTCCACCCGCCGATGGACCACGAGATGGCGATGCCGAGCGGGGTCGGCAGCAGCCTGTTCATGACCGGCACCCACTTGGCTGTCCTGTTGGCGGGCGTCCTGGCGATCAGCCGGGCCCACCGGTGGGTTCATCGGGTGACGCGGGCTTTTGCCCGGTTGCTGCCGCGGTTGCCGATTGTGCATGTGGTGCCGCGGGTTGGCGCCGTACTGCGTCTCACTTCACCGCCACGGCTGGTTGGTGCGTGGCTGACCTCGAACGTCTGCCTGCGTGGACCTCCCGTCGTACGAGTAGTCCTAGTCAACTGACCGGCCGCTCGGCCGGGTTACTCGTACGCCCTCGAAAGGTTCTCTCATGCCCAGGAGATTCGTCCTGCGGGCCGGCGCGATCGCCGCTGTGTCCGCGCTCGTCCTGGCCGGTGCCGCCACCTCGGCGTCGGCCCATGTCACGGTGTCCTCGCCGGACGCCAAGCCCGGTGGGTACGCGAAGCTGGTCTTCCGCGTGCCGACCGAGTCCGACAACACCAGCACCACCAAGCTCGTCGTCTCGCTGCCCAAGGACCACCCGTTCGCGCATGTCGGTGCGCAGGTGAAGGACGGCTGGAAGGTGGACAAGAAGGAAGAGAAGCTGCCGGCTCCGGTCAAGGTCGGTGACGTCACGCTGACCAAGGCGATCACCACGATCACCTGGACCGCTACCACGGCCGGGATCCCGCCGAACGACTTCGACGAGTTCTCACTGTCGGTCGGGAAGCTGCCCGAAGGTGTGGACGCGCTGAGCTTCCCCGCCGACCAGACCTACAGCGACGGCGAGGTCGTCAAGTGGGCCGACGTCGCGAAGGACGGCGCCGAGGCGGAGCACCCGGCGCCGACACTGAAGCTGGCCGCCGCGATCACTCCGGTCGCCGCGACCACCACCGAGACCAAGGACTCCTCCGATGCGCTGGCTCGCTGGCTCGGTGGCGGCGGGCTGCTCGTGGGTCTGCTCGGTCTCGCGTTCGGGTTGAGGCCGCGGAAGGCAGCTCCGGCAAAGGCGCAGTCGTAGCCGTGCGCCGCTTGATCGCAGTACTGGTGGCGTCGCTGCTCGCTCTGGTGGTTTCCACCGGAGTGGCGGCGGCGCACGCCAAACTCGAGTCGATGACCCCGGTCGACGGGTCGTCCATGGCCGCGCCGCCGACCAAGGTCGTCCTGACCTTCAACGAGCCGATCGGTAGCAACGGCACCCAGGTGCAGGTCAAGGCACCGAGCGGTACGAACGTCGCAAGCGGGGACGTGCAGGTGGTCGACAACACGGTGACCCAGCCGGTCGGCGCCATGATCGAGGCCGGAAAGTACGAGGTCGACGCTCGCGTGGTGTCGGCCGACGGCCACCCGATCACGGTGGTCGGGTCCTTCACCGTGACGCACGCCGGTCACCCCGCCGTCCAGCCGGTCGGCAGCTCGGCCACACCGCCGAAGGACAACTCGAACACGGTCACCATCGTCGCGATGTGCCTGGTCATGCTGGTCGTGGTGGCCCTGGCCGTCGTGATCGTACGGCGCCGCCCGGCATCGCAATGAGCGAGCGCGAGGTCGGCGCCGCCCGCCCGGTCCTGAGCAAGAGCTGGGTGATCGGCGCCGGAATGGTTGCTGCGGGCATCGTCGTGATGGTCGTCGCCCTGCTCGCCGCGGGTGGGTCTCCGCAGCCGTTGCCGGCCGGACTGCTCGGGGCCGGGATGCCTTTGTCCTGGTCGGTTCCGGTGCTGCGGTTCGTCGCGGATGCGGCTGCTGTGGTGACGGGTGGGGCGGTGGTTGCCGTCGTACTGTTCCTGCCGGCGACCGATGGGAAGCTCGGTGCGACTGCATTGCGGGCTTGTCAGGATGCCGCTTTGGCTGCAGGGGTTTGGGCTGTGGCAAGCATCGGTGGACTGGTGACGTCGGCTGCGGTGATTCTTGGCATTCCGCTGTCGCATCTTGCCGAGCATGCGTCGCCGGCGAGCGAGCTCAACCAGGTCAGGGCTCTTGCGGTTGCCGTCGTACTCACGGCGTTTCTTGCTGTTGTGCTGAGTGGTTGCCGTACGTTGCGGGGTGCTCGGATTGCGGCGGTGCTTACGGCGGCTGCGCTGACGGGGCCGTTGTTGACCGGTCATGGGGCGCTGGATCGCACCAGCGCGTGGTCGCTGCTCGCTACGTCGTCGCTGGTGGTGCATGTCTTCGCGGCGACCGCATGGATCGGTGGACTGGGCGGCGTACTGCGGTATGCGCGTTCGCGTCAGGCGGTTGAGTTGTTCAGCGCGCTCGCGCTGGTGTGTGCGGTGACGATGGGAATCACCGGGTTGCTGACCGCCGAGATCCACCTCGGCGGGCGGCAGGAGGGCTGGGCGTTGATCACCCAGTGGGTGACAAGCGGGTACGGCGCCCTGGTCTTCGCGAAGGCAGTCGCGTTCGCCATCCTGGTCACGGTCGGCTGGTGGCACCGCCGCGCAACCCTCCCAGAACTGTCCACCGGAAACCCAGCAGCCTTCCGCCGATTGGCCGCCGTCGAGCTACTCATCATGGCCGCCACGGTCGGCCTCGCGATTGCCCTGTCGCGCACCCCATGACTCGCTTGTCGGTGACATGTCAACAGATGTCCGTACAATGGGTGGATGACGGAACCGCAGTGGCTTGACGCGCGAGAGGCGCGGCTGTGGCAGTCGTACCGTGACACGCATCGCGACCTGATGCGTGCCCTCGAAGCCCGGCTGATCCGCACCACCGGACTGTCCGGCGCCGACTACGCGCTCCTGCATCCGTTGTCCGTCGCCGAGGACGGCGTACTGCGCACCCGCGACCTGGGTAAGTCGGTCGGCTGGGAGCGCAGCCGGTTGTCCCATCAGGTCAGCCGGATGGAGCGGCGCGGCCTGGTCTGCCGCGAGGAGTGCGCCTCGGACGCCCGCGGCTCGATGGTTCGCCTCACCGCGGCCGGCCGGAAGGCGATCGACGCCGCCTCGCCGGACCACGTCGACGCTGTCCGCACCTACTTCTTCGATCACTTGACCGCCGAGGAACAGACCCAGCTGGCCGGACTCCTCGACCGCATCGCCACCAACATCCCCGGCGAACCCTGCTCCACCCCGGACTGCGACGACTAGTCGAGACGGGTCGCAGTGGTGACTCCTCGTACCCAGGGGTAGCTAAGCGGTGACACGCCGTTACGGCGGGCGGGCGGTGGGGCGGGGTCGAAAGAATGAGAGTCGTCTCGTTCGGATGCGCGCTGAATTTGACAACCGTTTTCACTAACGTGAGGATGTGTGGGATGTCGGACGCGCTGAACAGACGAGGTTTCCTGGGCCTGGCCGGCGGTGTCGGTCTGGCTGCACTGACCGCGTGCGGGGCCGACGGCGAGGCGGTTGCCGAGCCGAAACAGGGCGGGCGGCTGCGCGCCGTGTACGCCGGTGGCGGGGCGAAGGAGGTCCTGGATCCGCACGAGCAGAGCCTGTTCGTGGACATCGCACGGCATAAGGCGATGTTCGAGAAGCTGGTCGAGCTCGGGCCTGATCTGAAGCCGGTTCCGCGGCTCGCGTCGAAGTGGGAACACGACCCAGGGGCGATCACCTGGCGCTTCACGTTGCAGGACGCAACGTTCCACGACGGCGCCCAGTTGGTGGCCGACGATGTTCTCTACAGCCTCGCGCGGATGGCCGATCCGAACGCGCCCGAGCGGGTCGCACAGTCGTCCCTGGCCACGCTGGATCTGCGCCGTTGCAAGGCGATCGGCCCACGGACGGTCGAGCTCGTGCTGGCCGCGCCGAACGCCGAGTTCCCGGCGCTGCTGGCGGGGATCGGTACGCAGATCGTCCGCGACGGCTTCAAAGATCCGACCAAGCCGGTCGGTACGGGCGCCTTCCGGTTCGTCTCGTTCGAGGCCGGCCGGTCGATGGTGGCCAGCCGGTACGACGAATATTGGGACGGGCCGGCGCGGATCGAGGAGCTGCAGGTGCTGTCCGCGGACTCGGAGGCCCGGGCGAACGCCGTACAGGGTGGGCAGGCTGAGTATGCGAACGACATGACGGCGACGTTCGCGCGGACCGCGGAGGCTGGGCAGGCCGTGCGGATCGTTGCCGCGAAGGCGAGCACGATGCAGGCGTTCGTGATGAAGGTTGATCAGGCTCCGTTCGACAACCCGGATGTCCGGCTCGCGTTCAAGCTGCTCGCAGACCGGAAGCGGCTGGTGGACGTCGTACTCGCGGGGCGAGGTGCCGTAGGCAACGATCTGTTCGGGAAGGGATATCAGTACTACCCGGCGGAGTTGCCGCAGCGGGAGCGGGATGTCGATCGGGCCACGGCGTTGTTGAAGAAGGCCGGGCTGGTCGGGAAGGAAGTCGAGCTGTTCACCGCCGATGCGTCGGCCGGATTCGTCGAGGCCGCGACCTTGTTCGCCGAGCAGGTCGGCGAGGCCGGGGTGAAGCTGAAGGTGACCACCGGGAGTCCGCAGACGTACGCGAAGGACCTGCTGACGAAGGGTGTCATCGGCAACCATCGGTCCGGTGCGATGCCGATTCCGCAGTACATCACCGATCGGCTGCTGACGAGGTCGCCGTTCAACGTGACGCATTGGCGGCGACCGGCGTTCGACGCCGGCTTCGCCGCCGCGCAGGTGCTGACGGACGAGGCGGCTCGATCGGCCCGCTACGGCGTACTGCAGAAGGAACTGCGGGACGACGGTGGCATCATCGCGTGGGGGCTGCCGGACTACCTGGTCGCGGTGTCGGCCAAGGTGCAAGGGGTGCAGGCGGTTCCGCCCAACACCTTGGACTCCGGGCGGTTCGACAAGGTGTGGCTGGCCTGAATGCGGTCGTACGCCGGACAGCGAGCACTACTCGCTGTCGTTCAATTGGCTGTGCTGTCGGTGCTCGTGTTCGTGCTGACGTCGTTGCTGCCGGGGGATGCGGCGGATCTGCGCTTCACGGAGACGCTCACGCCGGAGCAGGTCGATCGGATGCGGGCGCAGCTGGGTCTCGATCAGCCTGCGGTGGAACGGTTCCTGCACTGGTTCGGCGGGGTGCTGACGGGGGATCTGGGTACGTCATCGATCAGCGGTGGGCCGGTGGTCGACATCGTCCGGGACTCGGTCGGGGCGACGTTGGTGCTCACGCTGGCCACGCTTGCGGTAGTAGTTCCGTTGGCCGTTGCCCTGGGCATCGTGATGGGGACACGGGAGAACGGTCGGCTCGATCGAGCCATCACATCGGTGACGCTGGCGCTGTCGGCGGTCCCTGACTTCGTGATCGCGGTGCTCTTGGTGGCGTTGTTTTCCTTGAAGTTAGGTTGGTTGCCGGCGACGTGGATCGGTGGCGATCTCCTCGCATCACCTGCGTTGCTCGTGTTGCCGGTGGCGGTGCTGCTCGGGCGGACTGTGTGTCTGTTGTCGCGACAGGTGCGGGCCGGGACGATCACGGCGCTTTCGGCGGAGTACGTCGTACAGGCGCGACGGCTCGGGGTCCCGCGGCGTCAGCTCCTCCTGCGACATGTGCTTCCGAATGCTGCTGTTCCCGGAGTCCAGGAGCTCGCGCGGACAGGTGACACGCTGCTCGGGGGAGTCCTGGTGGTCGAGGCAATCTTCGCGATCCCCGGTTTCGCCACCGCTCTGGTTGACGGTGTGGAGACTCGGGACGTCCCGGTCGTCCAAGGGCTGACGCTCGTACTCGCGGTCGCCGCTCTCCTGATCAACCTCGGAGCCGATCTGGTGTGCAACCGGTTGGTTCCTCGCACGGAGCTGCTCCGATGAAGGCGCGAGTCTCGGCGGTTCTTGTCCTCGTGCCGCTCCTCATTGCGATCTTCGGACCCCTCGTCCCGACACGTGACCGGCGTGGCCTTCCCTACGCGCCAGACGGTGTCCTCGGCACCGATGGGTTGGGGCGGGATGTGCTGGGCCTCCTGTTGGTGGGTGGGCGGACTGCTCTGGGGATGGCGTTCGGGGCGGTCCTCATCGCTTATCTGGTGGGTGGATTGGTTGGGTTGGTGGCAGCGTCCACGAGGCATCGGTGGCTGGACGAGGTGTTGATCCGGCCGCTCGACGTACTGCTGCCGTTGCCGTCCTTGCTGGTGATCAGTGTGGTTGCGGTCGGGTGGCGGGCGTCGGCGTACGCGATCATGCTGGCTGTTGCCATGGTCAACGTTCCGACCGTCGCCCGGCTGGTCCGCGCCGCGGCGCTCAACGCCGCCAGTTCGCCGGTCGTTGAAGCCCTCCGCATGCAGCGTGAGTCCTGGCTGCCCATCCACCTTGGCTACATCGGCCGCTCGGTCCTAGGCCCAGTAGCCGCGGACCTGGGTACCCGCATCACCCTCGCCGTCTTCCTCGTAGCCTCCGTCAACTTCCTCGGCCTCGGCCTGAGCCCCACCGCCCCCGACTGGGCCGTCAGCGTCTCCCGCAATCGCGAGGGTCTCCTCCTCCAACCCTGGTCCGTCCTCGCTCCCGCTCTTCTCCTCATCTCCTTCACCCTCGGCTTCAACCTCCTGGCCGACCGCCTGGTCCACCACGCCCGCCGCTTGGTGGTGGCAACCCGATGATCGTGCAGGTCAGCCAACTGTCCGCAACCGCCGGATCCTCGGTTCTCGTCGACCGGGTGTCCTTCGAGGTGTGGGCCGGGGAAGTCACCGCGCTGGTGGGTGCCTCGGGGTCAGGGAAGACGACGTCGGCGCTCAGCTTGCTGGGGGAATGTGGGGACGGCGTCCGGCTCGACGGGCACGTTGAAGTCGATGGCCGGGTGGTTGTCGACAGCAACGGGCCGATGGCGGCTGCGCAGCACATCCGAGGTCGGGTGGTGGCCTACATGCCTCAGCACCCCGGCAGTGCGTTGAATCCAGCACGGCGGGTCGGAGTCACGCTGCGAGAGCTTGCGCGACTGCATCACCCTGGCGAAGAGGTGGTCGATGAGGCAGTCAGAGCAGCCCAGGTCGACGGGAACGCCCTGAGAAGGTTTCCGCATCAGTTTTCCGGCGGGCAGCGGCAGCGAGTCGCGCTGGCTCAGGCGCTGACCTGCCGGCCGAAGGTACTCGTGCTGGACGAACCAAGCACCGGCCTCGACTCGCTCACCCGGTGGCAACTGGTCAAGGAGTTGCGCGAGCTCACAGCCGGCGGCCTGGGAATCTTGTTGCTGAGTCACGATCTCGACCTCGTCCGTGCCCTGACGACCCGGGTCGTCGTACTCGACGCCGGCCACGTGATCGGCACCGATGTCATCCCGGATTCCCCGCAGTTGCCCGCCACGGGAACCACCACCCCTGGACAACCGTTGCTCCAGGCAATGAACCTGTCCGCATCGCTGCGGCCGCGAGGCCGTGATCTCGTCCTGCACGAGCTCGACCTCGCCGTTCGGGCCGGCTCCTGCCTGGGCGTCGTCGGCAGGTCCGGCAGCGGTAAGACCACGCTCGCCCGCTGCCTGGCCGGCCTGCACGAACGTTTCACCGGCCAACTCCTCCTTGACGATGAACCCCTCCCGGTCCTCCGCAAGCGATCCCGCGAACAGAATCGCCGGATCCAGTACGTCTGGCAGGAGGTCCGCGGCTCGTTCGACGAACGCCGCCCGGTCGATCAGCAGGTCGCCCGCACCGCCGAACGCCTCCGCGGCCGGCCACCCAAGGAAGCCCACGCCGAAGCCGTCGCCACGCTGGCCCGCGTCGGCGTCGCCGCGATCACCGCGGCCCGTCCACCGAGCCGTCTCTCCGGCGGCGAGCTGCAACGGGCCGCGCTGGCCCGGGCAGTCCTCGCGCATCCCGACGTACTGATCTGCGACGAGATCACCACGGCCCTGGACGATCACGGTACGGCGCTCGTCGTCGAGCTGCTCACCGAGCTCAAGGACCGCGGTACGGCGCTGATCTGGATCGGTCACGACCTCGGCCTGGTCGCGGCCCTCGCCGACCAGGTCATGGTGATCGACGCCGGCCGCGTGGTCGAACAAGGCCCACCGGATCGCGTGATGACCCAACCGGTGTCCGAACTGACCCGGCGGCTGGTGAGGGCCGTCCACCTGGGTCACCCCGAAGCTCCGCCCGCGTTGATTCCCGAACCGAGGAGCGAACCGCGCCGATGACGCGACTGCACGACCACCTGGCGGAGGCCATCAAGGACCCGGATCCGATCCGGGTGGGCGACCACTTGATCTGCTTGCGGTTCGAGACGATGAAGGTGTACTCCGCGCTGAGCGCCGTACGCCATCTGCTGGAGACCGGGGCAGTCCGGCCCGGGGACACGTTGATCGACAGCTCGAGTGGAATCTATGCGCACGCTTTGGCGCTCGCCTGCCATCGGTACGGGATGAAGTGCCACATCGTCGGCTCCACGACGGTCGACCGGACCTTGAAGATCCAGCTCGAGATCCTCGGCGCGACGGTCGAGCAGGTCCCGTCCTCGAACAACCTGCAACTCGACCAGAACCTCCGGGTCCGGCGGATCGGCGAGATCCTTCGCGACAACCCGACGTACCACTGGATGCAGCAGTATCACGACGACATCCATTACCTCGGGTACGGCGCGGTCGCCGAGCTGGTCGCGGAATTGGTGCCGGCCGGGCCGCTGTGTCTCGTCGGTGGGGTCGGGACCGGGGCATCGACCGGCGCGATCGCGACGTACCTGCGCGAGCGTGGGCGGGACGTGAACCTGGTTGGCGTGCAGCCGTTCGGCAGCATCACGTTCGGCGCCGGGCACACGCAGGATCCGGACATGATCATCGCGGGGATCGGCAGCTCGATCGAGTTCCGCAATGTCCGGCACGAGCTGTACGACCGGCTGCATTGGGTCTCGTTCGACTACGCGATGTCGGCGGCGGTGGACCTGCTCCGGACCTCTGGGGTGTTCGCGGGACTCTCGGCGGGAGCGGCGTACCTCTCGGCGCTGTGGGAGCACGGCTGCAACAGCGACCGCACGCACGTGTTCCTCGCCGCGGACACCGGCACCCGGTACGTCGAGTCCGCCTTCTCCCGTCACGCCGAGGCACGGCCGATGGCATCGATGCGCCCGCGCGAGATCGACTCCCTGGACCAGCTCGCGGTCCCGTGGTCGGCGATGTCGTGGGACCGCCGCGAGTCGGCCATGGCCCTGCGCGAAGAGTTCCCATCTGCGACCCCGTCGCATTAAGGTACACCTGTGACCCCGAAAGGTTTGGTTGATCTGCCATGACCGCTTCCGTGGCTGCTCTCACCGCGTCTGTCCTCGCCGGAGAGCTCGGGCCCGCGCCGTCCGAGCTGGATGTCACCAGCGCCTTCTGGCTTCACCACACCACCCGGCTTCCCGGCGCGGAGGTCACCTACCGCAACTACTACGTGCTGCTCCGGGTCGGCGAGGTCTTCGGCGCTTGTTCGTTCGAGGCCGGCGAACTGGACCCGTCGTACTGCGCGGACGCGTCCGGCCGATCGCTCGCCGACGTGATCGCGGACAGCCCACTCCCGGTCCAGATCGCCGCCCTGGATGCGTATCTGGCCTCCGTCGAACCACACCACCTGGCACCCGAAGCAGAGGAGATCATCCTCCCGGCCGGTACGCCGGACGTCCGTGCGCGAGCCCGCGACGCAGCAGTCGCCGGCCTTCTCGATGTTGCTGAGGGCACCAAAGTCGCCTTGATCGGAGTGGTGAACCCACTGGTCGACGCGATCACCGCCCGCGGCGGGCTCTGCCTGCCCTGTGATTTCAACCTCCGCGAGACCGCCTCCGGACTCCCGGTTTCCCGCGACATGACGCAGGTAATCGACGATGCCGACGCCGTCGTAGCGACTGGAATGACGTTGTCCAACGGAAGTTTCGACGTACTTCTGGAGCGTTGCCGTCAGCAACAAAAGCCGCTGGCCCTCTATGCTCAGACCGGAAGCGCCGTCGCCCGGGCCTTCCTGGGGTCCGGTGTCACCGCCCTGTCCGCCGAGCCCTTCCCCTTCTCCCAGTTCAGCGCTCGCCCGACGAGTCTGTACCGCTATCGCGACAGGACGGATACATGAGCACGTCGCCAAATCCCGTGGTCGTCTCGGCTCCGGTCGAGGTGCCGGGGGATTGGCGAATGGTGAAGCGGTTGTGGCCGTTCCTGCTGGCGTCGACGGTGAGCCTGATCCCGTTCACGGTGTTCGGCATGTACCTGGTCCCGATCGCGGCCGCCGCGGACGGGACGGTCGCGGAGATCGGTGGCCTGCGCGGGCTCGGTGGATTGGCGGCGCTCATCGTCGGCTTCGCGCTGGCGCCATTGATCGACCGGATGGCGCGAGAGCTGGTAGCTGCGGGAGGCCTTGCGCTGCTGGGGATCTCCGCCGTATTGGGGGCTGTGGGCAACGTATTCGCTTTGGCGGCGTTCTGCCTGTTGATCGGGGCGTCCACCTCGATCCTGGCTCCGAGCATCGGGGCCGCGGCGGCAGATCGGTTCAGCTCACCGGCAGCCGCGGGACGGGCCGCGACCCTGGTGTCCGCGACGACCTCGGCGATGGCAATGCTCGCCGCACCGGTCCTCGCCGGACCCGGACTGATCTGGGGCTGGCGAGGGAATCTGCTCGCTGCCGCCGCGATCGCACTCACCTTGTCGGCGGCCTTCTTCATCCGCGGCCGCGGCCGAAAGGCGTCCCTCAAGGCGGACAAGAGGATGAGCTACCTGACGACGTACCGCGAACTCGCCCGCGTCCCCGGCGCCCTCCCGCTTCTCGCGGTCGCGATGCTCCGGACCGCCGCGTTCATGGGCTACCTCGCCTATCTGGCCGCCTTCTACGACGAGAAGTTCGACCTGGCACCTGGATGGTTCGCGCTCGTCTGGTCCCTGAGCGGCGCCTCGTTCTTCCTCGGCAACCTGCTGGCCGGCCGCTACATCGCCCTCGAACGCCCCTGGATCAGCCCCGAGAAGATCCTGCTCGTCGGCCTGACCCTGGCCCTCATCGGCGTCGCCGCCTTCTACTCCTCGCCGACTCTCCCGCTCACCCTGCTCCTCACCGCGCTCATGGGCGCCAGCCACGCAACCGTCGCCGCCTGCGTCACAACCCTGCTGGTACGGCGAAGTGGGGACCTGCGCGGCTCCGCCCTCAGTGTCAACGCGGCCGGCATGAGCCTCGGCACCTTCCTCGGCGCGGCTCTCGGCGGTCTCGGCCTGGGCCTCGGCGGCTATCCCGGCACCGCCTGCACCTTCGCCGCGATCACTGTGCTCGCCATCCTGCTCGCCCTCCGCGTACGGCGGCCGCCAGCCCGGTAATGAGGGTCCTCACCGAGCCCGCTTCGATATATCGTTCGGTCTTATGGAGAACCTGCCCGACCGCCCTCATCCGCACGCGCACCTGCGAGCGTCCGACACCGATCGCGACCAGGTCGTCGACGTACTGCGTGATGCCCTGATGTCGGGGCGGTTGTCGCAGGACGAGCACTCCGAGCGACTCGAGCAAACGCTGCAGGCGCGGACCCTGGGCGAGCTCGAGCCGATCACCCGCGACCTCCTCGTCCCGGGGCAACCGGCGCCACTGGCGGCCGCAGTGCCGGTGCCGAGTACGTCGAACAGCCCGGTCCCGATCGAGGAACCGGCGAACCCGGCCGAGAGCTTCGACACCATGGTCGCGATCTTCGGCGGTGGCGAGCGGACGGGTCGCTGGCGGGTCAAACGGCGTACGAACGCCTTCGCGGTGTTCGGCGGGCACGACCTGGACATGACCGACGCGGTGTTCGAGGGCCGTGAGGTGACGGTCTGGGCATTCGCCGTGTTCGGCGGGATCGACATCACCGTGCCCGAAGGTGTGACGGTTCGCAACGAGGGCGTCGGCATCTTCGGTGGCTTCGGCGCCCGCGGCAGCGACAACCCCGACCCGAACGCGCCGGTCGTCGTGGTCAAGGGCCTCGCACTCTTCGGCGGGGTCGGCGGTCAGTCGTCGGCCAAGCGCCACGGCAAGAAGAACAAGGGCAAGGGCCACCACCAGCTCGGCGGCCACTGATCGCCATGACCAGCCGGCCGTTCGTCCCAGCTGACTTTGTCGTGCCGACCGAGCTGATCACGCCGCGGTTCCGGCTGGAGCCGCTCGGCCCGGAGCACAACGACGCCGACTACGCCGCGTGGACCACGAGCATCGACCACATTCGCGCGACCCCGGGCTTCGGGGGTAGTTGGCCGCCGGTCGACGGTATGAGCCTGGACGCGAACCTCGGTGACCTGCAGCGTCACGCGGACGATTTCGCCCAGCGCCGGGGATTCACCTACACAGTGCTCGAGGCGGACAGCGGCGACGTGATCGGCTGCCTGTACATCTATCCGTCCCGCAAGGACGAGAACGTCACCGACGTCCGCTCCTGGGTCCGCGCCGACCGGGCCGACCTGGACGTGGTTCTCTACGAGGCCGTCAGCACCTGGCTGGCCACGCTCTGGCCGTTCGAAACGGTCGACTACGCGGCTAGATCCACGACTTGAACCACATCCGGTTCAGCCAGTCCGGATGCGGCAATACCTTGTCGGTCAGGATCGGCCAGATGTAGGCGAAGTTCAGCACGACCAGTACGACGAAGGCGCCGACGACCGCGCTGCCGATGAGTCTTCGCGACGTCACCGCACCGAGTGCGGTCCGGGCCGGCCCGAGGATCTTGCCGAGGACGAGGGCCAGCGCCATCACCGTGAACGGGATCATCGTCACGGCGTAGAAGAAGAAGATCGGTCTGTCGTCGAACGCGAACCACGGCACCCAGCAGGTGACGTAGCCGACGATCGGGACGCCGTACCTCCAGTCGCGGGACCCGATCCAGAACACCAGCGCCGCGAGCAGCGCGAGGGCGCCGGCCCACCACAGCGCCGGCGTGCCGAGGGCGGAGATCACCGACAGGCAGTTGGTCCCGGCCGGCGGGTTGCAGCCCGGCGTACCGGCCTTGATGTCGTTGACCGCGTCGAACCCGATCGGGCGGGCGATGATCGGCCAGCCGGCCGGGTTCGACTGGTACGGGTGGGTGGCGTGCTTGATGTAGTCGCCGGTGTGGAACGCCAGGACTTCGTGGTGATAGTGGATCAGCGACCGGAAGTCGTCCGGGACGACCTTCATCACGCCATGGGCCGGGTTCTTGGACGCGTAGTCGTGGTCGTAGGCGTTGTCGTGCAGCAGCCACCCGGTCCACGTCGCCAGGTAGGTGACGAGCGCGACCAGCACGATGCTGACGAACGCCGGGATCCCGTCGACGAGCACAGACTTCAGGAACGCGAGTCGTACGCCGAGAGCGCGCCGGGAACCGTAGTCCCAGGCGAACGCGAGGATGCCGAACCCGGCCAGCACCCAGATCGCGGACCACTTGGTCCCGCAGGCGAGGCCGAAGCAGATACCGGCCAGGATCCGCCACGGCCGGATCAACAGCCAACGGCCGACCCTACGGCGTTCACCGTCCGGCACCGCGGTATCGAGGGAGTCCGCGTGCCGTCGCCGGGTCCAGTCCCGGTCGGCGATCAGGCACGAGACCGCGGCCACGATCCAGAACGCCAGGAAGATGTCCAGCAGCGCGACCCGGGACATCACGAACGACAGGCCGTCGACAGCGAGCAGCAGGCCTGCGATCGCGCCGATCAGGGTCGACCGGGTCATCCGCCGTACGGTCCGGATCACCAGCAGGACGGTCAGGGTGCCGAACAGGGCCGGCATGAACCGCCAGCCGAACGGCGTCATCCCGAACAGCTGCTCCCCGGCGGCGATCATCCACTTGCCGACCTCGGGGTGCACGGTCAGGCTCGGGGTGTCCTTGAAGACGTCCAGGTTGCCGGCCAGGATCGCCTTGTCCGCGGCCCCTTCGGGCTGGTCGATGAACTGCCGCGCGTACCCGAACTTGAGCAGGCTGTACGCGTCCTTGGCGTAGTACGTCTCGTCGAAGACGAACTTCACCGGGTTCTCGAGGTTCCAGAACCGCAGGATGCCGGCCATCACGGTGATCGCCAGGGTCGCGATCCAGCCACCGTCGAAGTCCCGCGGCATGGCCGGGTACAGCCGGTCCTTCAGCGGCGGCAGCCGTCTCCCGAGCACGTCCCGCCCCAGCGTCTCCTGACCCTCGGAGGCGTCATCTTGCCGGGCGGCCCCGTCCTCGATCACAGCAGTCACGCCCGCCATCGTACGGACGCCCTGGTACCACCGCCTCCCCCCGTCTGTCGCAGGGGGCTGGGATGATGGCCGGGTGACCGGGCGATTGGTGTTGGCAGGGACTCCTATTGGGGACGTTTCGGACGCTTCGGCGCGGTTGGGGCGGGTGCTGGCGGCGGCCGAGGTTATTGCCGCGGAGGACACCCGGCGGTTGCGGCGACTGACGTCCGAGCTGGGGATCTCGCTGGCCGGGCGGGTCGTGAGCTACTTCGAGGGGAACGAGCGGGAGCGGACGCCTGAGCTGCTCAAGGCGCTGACCGACGGGCTGACCGTGGTCGTGGTGACGGACGCCGGGATGCCGAGCGTCTCGGATCCCGGGTACCGGCTGGTCGCGGCCGCGATCGAGGCCGGGGTCGACATCACCTCGGTCCCGGGCCCGTCCGCGGTCCTGACAGCGCTCGCGCTCTCCGGCCTCCCGGTGGACCGGTTCACCTTCGAGGGGTTCCTGCCGCGGAAGCCCGGCGAGCGGTCGCGGCGGCTGGGCGAGCTGGCCGAGGAGCCCCGGACGATGGTGTTCTTCGAGGCGCCGCACCGCCTGACGCAGTCGCTCGAGGCGATGGCGGAGGCCTTCGGCGCGGACCGGCGTACGGCGGTCTGCCGTGAGCTCACCAAGACGTACGAAGAGGTCAAGCGCGGCCCGCTCGACGAACTCGTGACCTGGTCGAAGGACGGCGTACGGGGTGAAATCACCGTCGTCGTCGCCGGTGCGGACCCGAACCGGGTGATGACGCCGGAACAGCTCGCCGCAGAGGTCGCGACCGACGAAGAGGCGGGTACGCCGCGCAAGCAGGCCATCTCCGACGTCGCGAAGCGGTACAACGTGCCGAAACGGACCGTGTACGACGCCGTACTGGCCGCCCGAGACCCCGGTAAATAGCACTGGCCTTCGGCACTACGCTTGAGTCATGTCCGAGAAGGCCTATTACGTCACCACCCCGATCTACTACGTCACGGCTCCGCCGCACATCGGCAGCGCCTACACGACGGTGGCCGGGGACGTCCTGACCCGTTGGCACGCCCAGCGCGGCGAGCGCAAGTGGTACCTGACCGGTACCGACGAGCATGGCGAGAAGGTGATGCGCAGCGCCGAGGCGCAGGGCATGTCGCCGCAGGCCTGGACGGACAAGCTGGTCGAGGAGTCCTGGAAGCCGGCCTGGGTCGACGTCGACATCGCGTACGACGACTTCATCCGGACCACCGAGCAGCGCCACACCGAGCGGGTCCGCGAGTTCTGGCAGACGCTGTACGACAAGGGCGACGTCTACCAGGGCGAGTACGAGGGCCTGTACTGCGTGGGTTGCGAGGAGTTCAAGCTCCCCGCGGACATCCGGACCGACGAGGACGGCACCCAGCGCTGCATGATCCACGGCACCGAGCTGGAGACGGTCTCGGAGACCAACTACTTCTTCCGGCTCTCGGCGTACGGCGATCGGCTGCTCGAGCTGTACGAGTCGCAGCCTGATTTCGTGGCGCCGGCCAGCGCGCGCAACGAGGTGATCGCGTTCGTCAAGCAGGGCCTGCAGGACCTGTCGATCACCCGCTCGACCTTCGACTGGGGCATCCCGGTGCCGTGGGACGAGGACCACGTTCTGTACGTCTGGATCGACGCGCTGCTGAACTACGTGACGGCCGCGGGCTACGGCACCGACCCGAAGCGGTTCGAAGAGCTCTGGCCGGTCGACGTGCACCTGGTCGGCAAGGACATCCTCCGGTTCCACGCGGTGATCTGGCCGGCCATGCTGATGGCTGCGGAGGTCGCCGTACCGCGCCAGGTGTTTGCGCACGGGTGGCTGCTGGTCGGTGGCGAGAAGATGAGCAAGTCGAAGCTGACCGCGATCGCGCCGCACGAGATCACCGACCACTTCGGCTCGGACGCGTTCCGGTACTACTTCCTGCGCACGATCCAGTTCGGTTCGGACGGCTCGTTCTCGTGGGAGCACCTGAGCGCGGTCTACACCTCGGAGCTCGCCAACGGCCTGGGCAACCTGGCCAGCCGGATCGCGGCGATGGTCGGCAAGTACTTCGACGGCGCGCTGCCCGAGGCCACCGACCATGGCCCGGCCGAGCAGGCGCTGGCCGACAAGCTCGCGCAGACCGTCGCGACCGCGGACAAGGCGATCAACACCTTGGCCTTCCAGGATGCCCTGGCCGCGATCAACGAGCTGGTCGGCGCGGTCAACGGCTACGTCACCGAGCAGGAGCCGTGGAAGGTCGCGAAGGACGAGTCCCAGCGGGACCGCCTCGCCACCATCCTCTACTCGGCCGCCGAGGTCCTCCGGGCGGTCGCCGTACTGCACAACCCGACGATGCCGAAGACCTCCGCCAAGCTGTGGGAGCTCCTCGGCGCCGAGGCCAAGCTCGGATCGCTACAGGACCAGCGGGTCCAGGACGCCGGCACCTGGGGCCAGCTCCCAGCCGGCTCGGTCCTGACCAAGGGCGACCCGCTGTTCCCCAGGCTGGAAGAGGCCTAAACCGCGGCCGTCGCGTGGTAGAGCGCGGCGGCCTGGGTTCGGCTGGTGACGGCCAACTTGGTGAGGATGTTGGCGACGTGGAACTTCACCGTTGATTCGCTGATGTGCAGGTCGTCGGCGATCGAGCGGTTGCGATGCCCCTGGGCGATGCGCTCGAGCACCTCGAGTTCGCGGGTGCCGAGCGTGCCCAGGGGATCCGAGGTGGTCATCGCCGGCATCGTCTCGTGGGCGTGCAGGGTGATCCGGGCGGTCAGACCCCAGCCCGGTACGGCGTCCAGATCCAGGTCGTCCTCATGCAGCCGGAGGCGCTCGGCCAGTTGACCTAGGTCGAGCACGTCCTCGAGCCGGCCTGGGCCGTCGTCGCGGACGGTCGCCTGAAGGTCTGTCCCGGTCCACCTCCAGCCGACCCGGATCCGCCGTACGCGGTCCTGGGTGAGCATCGCGAGGACGACCGAGCGGACGGCGACGCGGGCCCGGTGGGCGACACCGGCCGGCATCAGCCGGTCGTTGCCGGGGGCATCGAGCTCGAGGTCGACCGGGCCGTGCCGGAGGAGAGCGCGGAGCGAGTCGGCCAGCCGGTCGAACGCCTTGCCGGCCGGTTCCTCGCCGTTCGGCACCCGGTCCCGCTGGGCGTCGGTGCGGAGGTCGGCCAGTCCGTTCAGCGCGAGCTCCACCGTCATCGAACGTGCCGCGCTGTCGTCGATCCGCTGGTTCCGGAGTACGCCGAGAAGCGTCGCGAGCGTGGCTGCGTGAGCCTCACCCAGCTCGGCCGCCACGTCGGCGCGTGCCTCGGCCACTGCCCGGTTCTGGGCCAGGGCGCCGGGTTCACGTTCGAGGGTGAGCTGGTACATGTGCGCGGTGAGCAGGTCCCACAGGGCCTGGAGGGTGGTGGCGTCGACGGGCGTCTCGTCGTACCGGATGAAGACAACCACCGATCCGCGTGGAGCCTGGTCGCTGGCGACGGCCAGGACGGGGTGGGTCGAGCCGGCGATCTCTATCACGCCCTGCCACGGGTGACCGGCGGTGACGGTGCCGAGCAGGGCGGCCAGGTCGGCACCGGTGATCGCCCCGGCCAGGGCAGGTTCGCCGTGGGTGGTGACAGGGGTGGACGCGCACAACGAGGCGAGCTGCGCGATCGCACGATGCGGGACCAGGCCGGCGGTCGCGGCTGACAGCCGGACCAGCAGGTCCTCGGTCGGCCCGTTGATGATCTGCGCCGCAGCCCCCAGCACGTCCATGAGACCAGCCTACGTCGGTTGATGCGTCCACCCGAGCCCGTCTTTCGGAGGGCGAACAACCGTTCGTTCGGCTAGTTGGGAATGCGGAGCGGCGCGGGATGATTTATTTGAAGCATCAACCAATTGATGGAGGCAGAGATATGCAAGCGGTCGTATTCGAGGAGTTCGGCGGTCCCGAGGTGCTGGTGACCCGGGAGGTGGCCGAGCCGCACGCCGGGCCGGGGCAGACCCGGATCCGCGTCCACGCGGCTGGAGTGAACCCGCTCGACTTCAAGGTTCGCCGTGGCTGGACCAAGGGGTTCATCGACGTGACCTTCCCGGCGACGCCCGGGCTTGAGGTCGCCGGTGTGGTGGACGAGGTCGGCGAGGGGTCGGCGTTCGCCGTCGGTGACGAGGTGGTCGGCTGGTCCGAGACCGGTGCGTACGCCGAGTACGCGCTTGTCGGCAATGTCGCCCGCAAGCCGGCCGGGCTGAGCTGGCAGGAGGCGGTCGGGCTGCCGGTCGCGGGGGAGACTGCCCAGCGCGTGCTCGACGACCTGCAGGTCAAGGACGGCGAGACCCTGCTTGTGCACGGCGCGGCCGGAGCGGTCGGTTCGATCGCGGTCCAGCTCGCCAAGTCGGCCGGTCTCACGGTCATCGGTACGGCGTCGCCCGCCAACCACGAGTTCCTCCGCTCGCTGGGTGTGACCCCGGTCGAGTACGGCGACGGCCTGGTCGACCGGGTCCGCGCGGTGGCACCGCAGGGCATCGACGCGGTGTACGACACCGCCGGTCAGGGCGGCCTGAAGGAGTCGATCGAGCTCCGCGGCGGCACCGACCGCATCATCACGATCGCCGACTTCGGCGCCGCGGAGCTGGGGGTCACGGCGTCGATGGGTGCCACCGCAACTGCGGAGGAGATCGCCGCCGGTCTGACCACCCAGCTGGAGGCCGCCGCGGCCGGACAGCTCCAGGTCCGGATCGCCGAGACCTTCGCCCTCGCCGACGCGGCCAAGGCCCAGGAGCTCAGCGAATCCGGTCACGCCAAGGGCAAGGTCGTCGTTGTCCCGTAGCCGCCCGGACATCCACCACTCACCAACCTGGGCGGATCGCGTCCGGGAGCGCGTGCCCAGGCGCGGCCTCGGTCGCCAGCCCCGGGTTAGTGAGTGCTGGCGGTCCGCAATCTAGGCGTAGGCGAATCGCGAGGGTGGCGTTGGTACGTCGTCCACTCGCGGGTCCCAGCGGTCGACGAAGTTCACCCCGGCTGGGATCTCGACGCAGGCTGTCGAGGTCCAGCCGCGGGTGAGGGTCGGGAAGTCCGGCACCTCCGGGTGATAGTGCGGCTTGCCGGTGCCGAGGAGGTCGCGGGCCATCGGCGCACTCAACGCCTGATACCGGAAGTCGGCCGACAACCGCAGCTGCTTCGTCCGATTCGGCATCGCGCCGTGCACGGTGAGGCTGCCGAACAGCAACACATCACCCGGTTGGTACGACGTGGTCCGCCACTCCGGGTGGTTCTCGTCGGCCTCCGCCCGCATCATGCCTGGCCCATCGGACGCCTTCACCGGAAGTACGCCGAGCCGCGGTGACCCGGCGAACACCCGGAGCCCGCCGATCTCCGGCGGTGCCTCACTCAGCGGGATCCAGCTCGTCAGCGTGTCCACACACCCCTGGATGAACCGGTAGTCCTGATGAATCGGGGTCGGGTTGGCCCCGGGCGACGGCGGCGCGATCCGGCAGATGTGCGCCGGATGCGCGAACGACTCCTCACCCAGCAGCCGGCCCGTCACCCCGAGCAGCTCGGGCCGCACCGCCAGCTGATGAAACGCCTCCGTGCTCTGAATCGCCGTGTACGCCCCGAAGAACCCGGGCGACCCCTCCTCAACCGCCCGATCAGAGGCCACCAGCTCCTCAGCAGCCGTCCCGGGCGCGAGCCAATTGCTGTCGTACAGAATCCGTGCGATCTGGTTGTGCACATCGCTGACGACATCCGACGGCAGCAACCCCCGGAAGAACAGATACCCGTCGTCGGCCAACCGCGCCCGGAGCGCCTCGGCATCGGTCAGCACGTGGGACGAATCCCTGAGATCCTTCACTTGTCGTTTCCGATCTTGTCCATGGCCCGCGCGATCGAGGCGACGTCGGTCTTGTCGAGGAACAGGTCGTTGGCGGCCTTGTTGATCTCGGTGCTCTTCGAGGTCCAGCCTTCCGCGATCGGCAGGTTGACCGTGCTTCCGGCCGCCGACTCCAGGAACGGCGTCACGTCGATGCCCTTCTTCTTCCAGAACGCCTCGTACCCGGCACCGGCGTCGGTCAGCGCCGGGATGATGTACCCCGCGTCGCCCATCAGCCGCTGTGCCTTCTCCGTGCCGAGGTAGGCGACCAGCTTGCCGGCCTCGTCCGGGTGCTTGGTCTTCGCGAACATCGCCTCGGCGAGCCCGTTGATCACGACGGTACGTCCGGCCGGGCCGGCCGGCATCGCGGCGACCCCGATCGGGAACTTCACCTCCGGCAGCGCGAACGGGAGCAGCGCGTTGTTCGCCGGGAACATCGCGACCTCGCCCCGGTAGAACATCTCGGTCGCCTGTCCGGTCGGCGGGTTGGTCCGGGTGCCGTCCGGCGACACCTTCCACTTGAAGATCAGGTCGCGGGCGAACTGCAGTGCCTCCACCGACTTCTGGCCGGCGAAGTCGAAGGCGCCGTACGGCTTGTCCATCGCGTGGCCGCCGTTCGAGGCGATCCAGTTCAGCCACTGGGTCTGGTTGTGGTTCCACGAGCAGAAGCCCCACTGCTTGGTGCCGGCGGTCAGCTTGCGCGCGACCTCGAGGAAGCTGCCCGAACCGTCCGGCGCCCAGGTCAGCTCGGCCGGCATGGCCACGCCGGCCTTGGCGAACAGGTCCTTGTTGTACAGCAATCCGACGATGCCCATGTCCTTCGGCATCCCCAGTTGCTTGTCCTCGAACTTGTACGACTGCACGACGTTCGGGTTGTACGCGTCGAGCTTCAGGCCGGCCTTCGAGATCAGGTCGTCCAGCGGCGCGAGCACGCCCTTGCCGGCGAAGTCCGGGAAGTAGTCGACGGTCAGCCAGAACACGTCCGGAGCCTTACCACTCGCGAGCTCGGTGGTCAGCTTGGTCCAGTACTGGTCCCAGGGCAGGACCTCCATCCGGACGGTGATGTCCGGGTTCTGCTTGGTGAATTCGGCGAAGACCGCCTTGTAGCCGACCTCCTGCTGCTCGTCCCACAGCCGGTAGACGAGCTCGACCTTGCCACCACCACTGCCACCACTCGAGCCGCCGTCGTTCGACGAGCCGCAGCCGGCCAGTGCGAGGACGCTGCCGGCGCCGATCAGGAATGTCCTTCTGGACAAAGACATGAGAGCCTCCGAACTACTTGAGCCCGGTAACAGCGACCGAGCGGACGATGAAGCGCTGGAACACGACGAACAGCACCAGCAGGGGGACCAGCGCGATCAGGCTGCCGGCCATCACGGCGTTGTAGTCGACGCCGATCTCGCTCTTGAACAAGGCGATGCCGACCGAGAGCAGCCGCTTGTCCTCGCTGCTGGTGATGATCAGCGGCCAGAGGAAGCTGTTCCAGTTGGCGACCACCGCGAGGGTGGTGACCGTGACGAGGACCGGTTTCGACAACGGCAGCACGATCGACAGCAGCGTGCGGACCCGCCCGGCGCCGTCGATCCGGGCCGCGTCCTCGAGATCGGCCGGGATGCCGCGGAAGAACTGCCGGAGCAGGAAGATCGCGTACGGCGTACCGAGCATCGTCGGCAGCATCAGTCCGGCCCAGGTGTCGACCAGGCCGAGCTTCTGCATCATCAGGTACAGCGGGATCATCGTGACCACCGGCGGCACCATCAGCGTGGACAGATAAACCCAGAACAGTGCGTCCCGGCCCGGGAACGTCAGCCGGGCGAACGCGTACGCCGCCAGCACCGCGAACACCACCTGGCCGATGGTGATCCCGGCCGTGACGAGCGCCGTGTTCACCAGATAGCCGCCGAACCCGGACGCGAACAGCCGGTCGAACGCGGAGACACTCGGCGGCAGCCCCGGCTCCCACGGCATCGTCTCCGACAGTTGCCCCGGGCCCTTGAACGCCGTGAGCACGGTCAGCAGATACGGGAAGATCGCGAACACACAGCCGGCCACGAGGACGGCGTACGGAAAGATGCGCGTTCTCATCCGGTCACCTCATAGGTCGTACGGCGTTCGAAGTAGACGAACTGGGAGATCGTCGCGACCAGCACCACCGCGAACAGCAGCACCGAGATCGTCGAGGCGTACCCGAAGTCGAACTTGCGGAACGCCTCGTCGTAGATCAGGTACGTCGCCACCTCGGTGCTGTCACCGGGTCCGCCCTCGGTCATCACGAAGATCGTGTCGAAGGCCTGGAACGAGCCGATCACGTTGGTGATCAGCACGAACAGCATCGTCGGCCGCAGCAGCGGGAGCGTGATCGCGAAGAAGTGCTTCACCGCGGACGCGCCGTCCAGTGCCGATGCCTCCCGCAACGACTGCGGGATGTTCTGCAGACCGGCCAGGAAGAACAGCATGTTGTACCCGGCGAACTGCCAGATGTGGACCGCCGCGACACTCGGCATCGCCAGCACCGGCGACGACAGCCAGGCCGGTCCGTCGATACCGAACAGCCCGAGGAACTGGTTGAGCGCGCCGCGGCCGGGGTCGAAGATCCAGGTCCAGACCAGACCGAGCGCGACCGGCGTCGCCATCCACGGAATCACCAGCAGCGCGCGGAAGTACTTCATCCACCGCAGCTTGCGGTCGACCAGCAGGGCGAGCAGGAGCGAGAGGATCGTCGTACCCGGCACACAGACCAGGACGTAGTACAAGGTGACCAGCATCGAGTGCCAGACATCGGAGTCGCCGAACAGCTTGCGATAGTTGGCCAGCCCGATGAATTCCGGTGTCGACAGCAACTTCCAGTCGAACAGACTGAGCACGATCACGATCAGCACCGGCGCGAGCAGGAAGCCGAGGACCCCGACCAGACTCGGCGCCAGCAAGGCGTACGCCGTCAACGTCTGCCGCGCCTGTCCGATCCGGCGGGTACGGCGGGGTGCGGGCCTAAGCATCGGGATCCTTGAGGGGATGCGGCCGGGGTGAGCTCGGCGTCAGCAGTTCCCGGGTGCGGTCGAGTCCCCAGCGGTCCAGCTCGGCGATCGGATCGCTGGACATCCGCAGGCCGGGACCGCGTTCGATGTGGTCCGCCCACTGCTCCCGCTGCTGGACGTTGGGTCGGATGATCAGGCAGTCGGAGTCGTTCGCCCACCAGCGGCCGTGCAGGAACTCCCGCGCCACTGAGGTGGATCGCGCGCCGCGCTGACCTGGCTGGCTGATGTCGCCGGACGGCGGCTCGACCAGCGGGTCGGTGTCGGGGGAGATGCGCATGCAGTCGACCAGGCCCAGACTCGGCAGGATCGGTGCGCCGCAGCCGTGCAGGATCCGGTTGGGTCCGACCACGTCCCGCAGCAGCCGCATCCCGTGCCGGTAGGCGGCGATCCCGTCCACCTGTTCGTGCCGCCGGCCCTCGATCGCACCGGCGTACACGAAGTCCAGCTTGAAGTGGTCGTAGCCCTGCCGGCAGAGCTCGGTGAACACATCTTGCAGGTGGCGGGCGGCACCTGGATGCGTCACGTCGAGTACCAGTTGCTCCTGGCCCCAATTGGTGCCCGCGCTGATGCCCGGGACGAGCCAGTCGGGGTGCCGGCGGGCGGTCTCGCTGTTGCTCCCGACCAGGAACGGCGCCACCCAGATCCCGGCCCGGCGGCCGCTCGAGCGGATGTCGGCGGCCAGCCGGACGGTCGAGCCGAAGTCGTCGCGGGGAGTCAGCCAGTCGCCGATCTCCGCCTGGTAGCCCTCGTCGAGCAGGACGAGGTCGACACTCAGGTCGTGCTGGTCGAACTGCCGTACGTCGGTCATCACGTCCCGCTCGGTGACCTTGCCCCAGTACGCGTACCAGCTGCACCACGAGGGCCCGAAGACCCGGACGGCCGGCGTACCAGCGGCGAAGGCGTCGGCCCAGTCGGCCAATGCCTGGTTCGGGTTCGCCTGGGTGCTCGTGGTCACCGCGATCTCGCCGTCGGACGAGATCACCAGCCGGTCGTCGCGGATCTCGCAGCGGATCGACGGGACGACGTCGGGGGAGGTGACCGCGGCAACGACGACCTCTCCTCCGGTCGCGACCGCGAGCAGTCCCTCGCCCTGGAACCGGACGGCCGGTACGTCGGGGCGGTACGCCATCACGTGGTGGTTCGGCGCCGTCGGCCGGGGTGGGCTGGCGTCGAGCCGGTACCAGCCGCTGGGGCTCCACGACTGCCAGCCATGCTCGAACACGAGCGTGCTGGCGTCGTACTGGAGCTCGGCGACGGTGCTGAAACCCACGGGATCCTCGATTCGCTGGGGGTACAGGATCTTGCTGCTGTGGGGCTAATCTTTGAGCGCCGAGCGAGGGGACGACCATGACTGAGCCTGCTGACTTCGATCACGATCTTGCTACCCAGGTGCTGATCGAGCTCTACAGCGAGATCCCGCCGCCGAGCAAATTGGTCACCGGGCACTTCCACAGCGGCGGCGACTATCGGGTGGTCCGGCCGGACGGCGTGGGCAGTTGGTACCTGCTCTACACAGCCGGTGGCACCGGTCAGTACCTGCTCGGTCCGGACCGGCTCACCCTGCGGCACGGGGACCTGGTGCTGGTCAGCCCGGGTACGCCGCACGACTACGGAACCGTCGGGACGTACTGGGAGTCCTGGTGGGCACACTTCCAGCCGCGGCGCGAGTGGCACGGGTGGCTGTCGTTGCCGCAGGCAATGCCCGGGCTGTCGTACGTGCGGCTGACCCGGTCGTCGGAGACGGACCGGGTGGTGTCGGCGTTCGACCGGCTGCACCGCGACGCGCAGCGGGCCGGTCTCTCACCGACCGGTGACACCGAGTTGAACCTGCTGGAGAAGAGTGTGGCAACCGAACTGACGATGAACGGCATAGAAGAGGTGCTACTGGTCGCGGCCGCCAGCCTGCGCCAGAACACCCAGCACCTGGATCCACGCGTCCAGTTGGTCCTCGACGCGATCCGGACGGATCCCGCCCGGCCGCACACGCTCACCTCCTTGGCCGGGATCGCCCAGATCTCGGTGTCCCGGCTGGCCCACCTGTTCAAGGAGCAGGTCGGCGACTCGATCATGAACGTCGTCGTCGCGCTGCGGCTGCAGCGGGCGGCCGAACTGCTCGGCGCGACCGACATGTCCGTCGCGCAGATCGCCCGCGCGGTCGGATTCGAGTCGCCGCACTACTTCAGCCGGCAGTTCGGCCGCCGTTTTGGGATGGCCCCGACCAGCCATCGCAGCGCGGTCAGGAACCCGGAGCTAGAGCTATATTGAGCTCGGTCGCGGCGGCGTAGTCTGCACCTCCCGCCAACCCGATGAGCCGGACGTAGTGGGCCGTCGTACCGGCCGGGAGTTTGGCGATCTTGGCGTCGACCGTGCCATCCCAGTTGCCCTTGGCAACCGAAGTGAACGCAGTCCCGTCGGTGCTGACCTGGACGTCGTACGACGAGATCCGGCCGTTCGGGACGTCCGCATCCTGGCGTGGGGTGTAGACGAGCGCCTCGATCGATCGCGTCGTACCGAGGTCGAGCGTGATGTATTGCGGCAGCGGGGCATGTGGGCTCCAGTTCGAGTGCCACATGGTCGTGCAGCTCCCGTCGATCGCCCCGGCCGCGCTGTACGCCGGTGACCCTTGACTCGTCGCGGTGGCCGTCATCTCCCTCTGTGGCAGGAGATTCAGCGGACCGAAGGGACCATCGACCGGAGGCGGTGTGCCGGGGATCGCGGTCACCCGGCCGAGCGCGGGCGCCTTCAGTCGCGGGTGCGTGCGGAGGTAGTTGAGAAAGACCTCTTGGCCCATCTTCGGCGCCCGGACGAGCTTGGTGTACTGCTGGAACGCCGGGTAGCCGTACTGCGCCCCGTGCAACGGCATCGCCGCACTGGTGGCGACGCGGTAGGTCTGGTCGAGCCGCAAGGGCTTGCCATTGATCAGCACCTTGGCGGGATCGATGCGATCGCCGACCGGCCGGCCCAGGTCGTAGCTGTACCGGAGGTTGGCAGAGGTGGCGAGCGAGGACAGCCGCTGGCAGCCGTACGCGGGTGGGATCCACTGCTGCTCGAGCGCGGCCTCGATCGTCGACCCCTTCATCGACAGTGTGGTGATCGGCGAGATCCCGACCACCGGCCAGGCTTCGCCGTACGTCACCGTCCCGGCTTTCAGGCCGGCCGCGATCACGTCGACGCCCAGGTCAGCCGGTACGAGGGCGAAGTCGGCGCGGGCCTGTGATCGGTAGAGGTCCGCGACCAGGTTGCCGGTCCGGCTCTCCGCGGTGGTGGCGAAGTCGAGGTCGCGGTCGAGCTTCGCGAGCGGCTGGGCCTGCCGGGCGGTCCACTTGTCCATCCAGTACTTCACGATCTTCTGGATCTTCGGATCCGGCGTCAGGTCCTTGGTCACCGCGTGGTTGGTCGCGGTCGTCGCCGAGCGGATCACGTCACCGGTGACCGGGTCGAGCGACAGGTTCACCTCGCCGAGAACGCGGCCGTGGTTGCTTGCCTCCAGCACCGGTCGCGGTACGCCGTTCGGGTCCGGGATCATGCAGTTGAACGCGGTGTGCCAGTGCCCGCCGAGGATCACGTCGACATCCGGCGACATCGCCCGCGCGGCGTCGAAGATCGGGCCGGTCGGGTTCTTGCACTCATCGTACAGCCCGCCCTGCTGGCCGCCCTCGTGCACGCTGACCACGATCGCGTTCACACCCTGGGCCTTGAGCGCGGCCGCGGCCCGGTTCGCCGCGTCGATCACGCCCTGGAACTCGAACCCGGACCCCTCGATCGACAGCGTCTCCGTCGGCGTCCCGGGGAACCCGAGCGCGATGAACCCGATCCGCTGCGATCCCGCCTTCGCAATCCAGTACGGCGGCAACACCGGCCGCTTCGTCCGTGGGTCGACGATGTTGGCCGCGTGGTACGCGTAATCGGTGCCGTGGAAGCTCCGCCCGGTCGAGTCCTTGAAGCAGCTGTCGAACCCCGGCGTGCCGTAACACGCGCCAGTCGTCATCCGCCGCAGGAAGGGGAACTCCCGGTCGAACTCGTGGTTGCCGGCGACATCGAAGTCCATCCCGAACGCGTTCAGCACCTCGATGGTCGGCTCGTTCGCGAACGCCTGCGTGTAGTCCGGCCACCCACTGAACTGATCGCCCGCCCCGATCAGGAAGCTGTTCGCCTGACCGGCCCGCAGCTCGTCCAGATGCGCCTTCAGATAGCCGGCGCCGCCAACCGCAAGCGTCCCGGACGGACCGGCGATCGTCAGGTTCTCACTCTCCGACAGATATCCGTGCAGATCCGTCAAACTCAACACCTGCACGGGAATCGGAGCACCGGCGGCGGCTGTGGTCGTCGGTGCGCCGACCCCCAGCACCACACCCAGTACGGCGAGGACGGCAGTAATCCTGATCATCGGCTGCTCCTGTCATCGGGCGGAACCGACACGCAACCTAATCCGCCCACCGCCACGCCCGACATCCCTCCACCTGCTGACTTCCTGCACAATCCGGCTGCTGGAATGACGCTTTTCTACAAGCGGACGGGGTACCGGGGCCGTACGGTCTGGGGTTGAGAGGAGTTGAAGGTGATGACTGGATATCTGGCGGTTGCTGAGACCGATATCGCGGCTACTCCGGCGCAGGTCTGGGCGGTGCTGACCGATGCGGAGCAGTTGAAGGCGTTGTGGTTCGGCGCGGAGGTGCAGACGGACTGGCAGGTCGGGAGTGCCATCACGTGGAGTGGTGAGTGGGAGGGGAAGCCCTACCAGGACAAGGGCGAGATCCTCGCGGTCGAGCCGGAGCGGCTGCTGAAGCTGACCCATTACAGCCCGTTGACCGGGCAGCCCGACGTACCGGAGAACTATCACACGCTCACGTATGAGCTGACCGGTGACGACGAGACCCACCTCAAGCTGACGCAGGACAACAACGGCAGCGAGGAGGAGGCCAAGCACTCGCAGGAAATGTGGGAGTCGCTGGTGGCGAAGGTCAAGGAAGCGGCCGAAGTAATCTGATCCCTATGGCGAACGATGGTGTGGAGGTCGAGCGGCCGACCCGGGAGCGGGCTGCGATCGGGGAGGACGGCAGGTCACGGGATCGGAGCCGGCCGGCGGTGCCCGATCCGCTGCCGATGAGTGTGGTCGACGCGCACTGCCATCTCGACATCGCCGACGGCGAGGACGGTGCCTGGCTGAGTCCGGGTGAAGCGATCAAGCTGGCCTCGTCGGTCGGCGTCACCCGGATCGTCCAGGTGGGCTGCGATCTGCCGGGCGCGCAGTGGGCCGTCGAGGCCGCGACGCAGTACCCGAACCTGATCGCGGGCGTCGCCCTGCACCCGAACGAGGCGCCCAAGCTGAAGGCCGCGGGTGAGCTGGACAGCGCGCTGGCCGAGATCGAGCGGCTCGCGACGAGCTCGGACAAGGTCCGGGTGATCGGTGAGACCGGACTGGACTACTTCCGCACCGGCGAGGACGGCCGGGCCGCCCAGCACGAGTCGTTCGCGGCGCACATCGCGATGGCGAAGCGTCTGGACAAGACGCTGATGATCCACGACCGGGACGCGCACGACGACATCCTGAAGATCCTGGACCACGAGGGTGTGCCGGATCGCCTGGTGATGCACTGCTTCTCCGGCGACACCGAGTTCGCCCGCGAGTGCGTCAACCGGGGTGCGTTCCTGAGCTTCGCCGGGGTGGTGACGTTCAAGAACGCCCATTCCCTGCGGAACGCGCTGGCCGTGACCCCGCTCGACCGGGTGCTGGTCGAGACGGATGCGCCGTACCTGACTCCGTCCCCGCACCGCGGTCAGCCGAACGCGTCGTACCTGGTCCCGCACACGGTCCGGAAGATGGCCGGCGTCCTGAACATCTCGGTCGCCGAACTCTGCGATGCCCTCAGCAACAATGCCGACCGGGTCTTCGGCGGTTCCTGGTAAACGGACCTCATCTTCACCGTCGGCGCCCTCGACCGGGGCGTCCTGGCCCGGCTGGTTTCGTGACCGTCCGGACGCCGACCGTCAACGTTTCTGCGAACCGTTGCACGCGGTACCGGACGAGCGCAGTCTGAGGGCGTCGGCCTCGGTCGAGGCCGACCAACACGGGAGGGGTCTCATGAGCGTTCTGATGACGCTCCGGGTGACTGGGGATCCGGTGGCGGTAGAGAAGTTGGCGGCCGATGACGGCGCGCTCTTCCAGGGGGTGATCGCGGATGCGACCGGCCGCGGTCTGATCTCACATCACTTCTACGGCAGCGACAGCGAAATACTCGTTGTCGACGAGTGGGACGACGAAGCCTCGTTCCAGGCCTTCTTCGAAAGGTCCGGGCCGCAGATCGAGCAGATCATGGCGGCAGCCGGCGTGACCACCCGGCCGGCCGTCGAGTTCTGGCGCCACCTGGAGGTTGGCGACGACGTCGGGTGACGTCGCTGATAGACACACCTCATGGAGTTCAGTGAGGTGGTCCGGCGGCGGCGGATGGTGCGGAACTACGACCCGGACCGGCCGGTGCCGGACGAGATCCGGGAACGCATCCTGGAGAACGGGTTGCGGGCGCCTTCGGGCGGGTTCTCCCAGGGCTGGGCGTTCCTGACGCTCGAGGGTGACGACCGGGAGCGGTACTGGCAGATCGCGGCCAAGGACCCCGACGAGAAGTATGTGGAATGGATCACTGGCCTGCGCCGTGCGCCGCTGCTGATCCTCGCCTTCGCGCACAAGGACGCGTACCTCGATCGGTACGCCGCGGCCGACAAGGGCTGGACCGATCGCTCCGAGTCCCACTGGACCGCGCCGTACTGGTACGTCGACACCGGTATGGCGGTCCTGCTGATGCTCCAGACGGTGGTCGACGAGGGCCTGGGAGCGTGCTTCTTCGGCCCGCGGGCGGAGATGGTCGAGGATCTGCTGGCCGAGTTCGCCGTACCGGTCGGATTCGACCTGATCGGGGTGCTGTCGGTCGGCTACCGGGCCCCGGACAAGCGGTCGCCGTCGCTCAAGCGCGGACGCCGGAGTACGGCGGAAGTCGTGCACAGAGGCCAGTGGGGTAATCACCGGGCGTGACGGCCCCATTACACCTTTTGGCGACTCGCCGACGAGAGGATTGGCGCTTCCGGGATATCTTCGTTATGGTCCCGTGATGTTGGCCGGGATCGGGGAAGGTTCCGGGCACAGCACGCCCCTCGGCGTCGACCGTGGTTTCCAGGCCTCCAGCCTGGCGTTCGCGGCCCGCGCCTGTGCTGTCCCACCCCGTGCCCGGGTAGCCCTACCTGGGAGCGTTAGTGCGTAAGTCCATCATCGCGGTCGTCGGTGCGACGGCTGCGTTCGCCGTCGCGGGCGGCTCGGTGGCCTATGCCACCAAGAGCAAGACGGTCAGTCTGTCCGTCGACGGTCAGGTGCAGAAGGTCCACACCTTCGGCTCCACCGTGGCAGACGCCCTGAAGGCCGAGAAGGTTCAGGTCGGGGACCACGATGTGGTTGCCCCGTCACCGGACTCGAAGCTGAAGGACGGTCAGGAGATCGCCGTTCAGTTCGGTCGCCAGCTGACCGTCAATGCCGACGGCACCAAGAAGGCCTACTGGACCACGGCCGACAGCGTGAACGAGGCGCTCGCCGACCTGGGTCTGCGGTACGACAGCTCCGCGTTCTTCTCCACCAGCCGGAGCGCGCCACTCGGCCGCCAAGGCCTGGAGCTGGTCGTCAAGACCCCGAAGACCGTGCAGATCGTCCACCAGGGCAAGACCGCCACGGTCAAGTCGATGGCCGGCACGGTCGGCGAGGCGCTGACCGGGGCGAAGATCGTCTGGGACAAGGACGACCGGATCAGCCCGGCACCGACCACCGCACTCAAGCCGGGAGTCAACCGGATCGGGTATGTGAAGGTCGACGTCAAGACGGTCACCAAGACCATTGCCGTTGCCCACGGCACCGCCGAGACCAAGTCGGCGACGCTCGAGGTCGGCACCAAGAAGACCTCGGCCAAGGGCACCAACGGTTCGAAGTCGGTCACCTACGTCTACACCTACCTGGACGGCAAGCTGACGGCCACGAAGGTCGTCGCGTCGAAGCTCGTCACGGCGCCGGTGGACGAGAAGGTCCTCGTCGGCACCAAGCCGAAGCCCGAGGAGCCGACCACCACCGAGGAGGACACCCCGGCCACCCCGCCCAGCAGCAACACCGGGGCGTGGGACCGGATCGCCGAGTGCGAGTCGGGTGGCAACTGGTCGATCGCCAGCGGCAACGGCTACTACGGCGGTCTGCAGTTCGACCACGGCACCTGGGCCGCGTACGGCGGCACGGCGTACGCGAACAACGCCAACGGCGCGTCCAAGGCGCAGCAGATCGCGATCGCGGAGAAGGTCAAGGCCGACCGCGGTGGCTACGGCGCCTGGCCGGTGTGCGGCAAGCGGGCTTAAAGCTGACACACTGACGGCGTGAGCTCGTCTGATTCATCCACTTCCGCCGGACCGAGGCTTCTCGGTCCGGCGGAAGTGCGTTCACTGGCCGCCGCCCTCGGGGTCCGCCCGACCAAGCAGCGCGGGCAGAACTTCGTCATCGACCCGAACACGGTCCGCCGGATCGTTCGCGCGGCCGAGCTGACCGACGGGGAGACGGTGCTCGAGGTCGGCCCCGGGCTCGGGTCGCTGACGCTGGCATTGCTGGCCGCGGGACATCCGGTCACCGCGGTCGAGATCGACAGGCTGCTCGCGCAGGCGTTGCCGTCGACAATCACGTCGTACGCGCCGGATCAGGCCGGCATGCTGACCGTCGTCGAGGCCGACGCGATGACGGTCACGCCCGACCAGATCGGGTCGCCGACGGCTTGTGTCGCCAACCTGCCGTACAACGTCGCCGTACCGGTCCTGTTGCATCTGCTGGCGATCTCGCCGTCGCTGCGGCACGGGCTGGTGATGGTGCAGTCCGAGGTCGCAGACCGGCTCGCCGCCGGGCCGGGCTCCCGGACGTACGGCGTACCCTCCGCGAAGGCGGCCTGGTACGCCGAGGTCCGCCGGGCCGGTCCGATCGGGCGGAACGTGTTCTGGCCGGCGCCGAATGTGGACTCCGGGCTGGTCGCGTTCGAGCGGCGCGAACCGCCGGCGACCGCCGCCACGCGGGAGGAGGTGTTCGCGGTGATCGAGGCCGCGTTCTCGCAGCGGCGGAAGACCGTGCGGTCCGCGCTGGCCCGCTGGATTCCGGATCGCGACCGCCTCGACGAGGTGTTCCGCGTCACCGGGATCGACCCACGGCTGCGCGGCGAGATGCTCGGAATCACCGACTTCGCCGCGCTCGCAGGTGCGGGTAGAACTGCCTGAGGCACTAGCCTGTGCCCGTGCCACCTTCCTCTGAGGTCACGGTGCGGTCGCCGGCGAAGATCAATCTTGGTCTGTCGGTCGGTCCGCCGCATCCGGACGGGTTCCACCCGGTCGCGACGGTCTACCAGGCCGTTGCCTTGTACGACGATGTCACCGCGGTGGTGCGGGACGACGATCCCTCGGTCTCGGTCGAGGTGGTCGGTGACTTCGCGAACGACGTGCCGACCGACGAGACGAACCTCGCCGTGAAGGCGGCGCTGCTGCTGCAGGCGGAGTACGACGTCGACGAGGGCGTTGAGCTCACGATCCGGAAGACGATCCCGGTCGCGGGCGGGATGGCGGGCGGTTCCACCGACGCGGCCGCGACGCTGGTGGCCTGCAATCGGCTGTGGGGCTTGCAACTGTCGCAGACCGAGCTCCGGCAGCACGCGGCCGAGCTGGGCAGCGACGTACCGTTCTGCCTGGTCGGCCACACCGCGCTCGGTCAGGGCCGCGGTGAGCAGGTGACCGAGGTGATGTCACGCGGGACCTTCCACTGGGTCTTCGCGATCGCCGACGGCGGGCTGTCCACGCCGTCCGTCTACCAGGAACTCGACCGGCTCCGGCCGCTTCGCCGGGTTGAGGCACCGCAGGTCCGGCCCGAACTCCTCTCGGCACTGCTGTCCGGTCGCCCGGCCGCCCTCGCGGTTGCCCTCAGCAACGACCTCCAGGCGGCGGCACTCTCGCTCCGCCCCGAACTGAGCGAGACTCTCCAGTTCGGCCTGGACCAAGGCGCCCTCGCGGCCCAGATCTCCGGGTCCGGACCGACCTGTCTCTTCCTGGCCGCCGACAGCCGCAGCGCAGTGGACCTGGCCGTCGAACTCGCCGAGTCCGGCCTCTGCCGCATGGTCCGCCAGGCCGAGGCCCCGGTCCCCGGAGCCCGCATCCTCCCGGCCATCGTCAACCGCTAGCAGCACTCATCGGCCCGTGAGGATCTCGCGGAGGTGAGTCGCGTGCGGGTTGGTGAGCAGAGCTCTGGTTGCTGTGGGCGGGTTGAGGGTCTGTGGATCGAGGGCGGTGCGGGCCTGGTGCAGGTCCACCTCGGCCAGAAGTGGTGACGTGCCTTCGAGCTGGGGATCGACGTGAGACTCGAAGGCACGGTACGTGGGCCAGCTGATCGGCGCCGGATGGGTCCAGGCCAGGTACAGCCGGGCGATGTCGATGTTCTCGTTGTGAAGGAACTCGGTCGCGCAGATCGGGTCGGTCTGCGGGTACGGCGTGGTGACGTAGGCGCCGGCCAGGGTCTCCGGGGAGATGCCGCAGGCCAGGTACAGCGCCGGCCACAGCAGCGTGAAGTAGAAGCAGACGTTGAAGTCGTTGAAGTGCCACAGCGAGTCGGCCTCGGACCAGGCTTCCGCGATCTCCTCCAGTCCCACGGATCCCGGCCGGAGCGTCTGTGCCACGCCGTACACCGTGGACAGGCCGATCTCGGCGTATGGGTCGATCCGGAGGCCCTCGTGCGGGCCGATGCCCTCCAGGCCCCAGTTGGCCGGATAGGCGATCGGTACGTCGGGCAACCGGCGCTCGAGGTGGTGCGTGAGGGCCTGCCGGGCGCGGTCGGGAAGGGTGGCGCGGAGCCAGATCTCGGTGAGCTCCTGGCGGTAGTCCTCGATCGACAGGACCGGGACCGCGACGTGCAGGGAGCGTGGCTGACCGCCGCAGCGGGCGCACCTCCCGGCCGCGGCGCGGGCGTCGCAGTCGGCGCAGGCGAGCATCGTCCGCTTGCGCAGGGGGATCCGGCCGGCCTCGGTGAGGTTGGCCGCCAGGGTGGTGACGCCGCGCTGGTATTCAGCGCTCAGCGGGTCGAGGAACACGTCGTACCGGATTCTGGCGGCATCCAGTGTGTCGACGAACTCGTCCCGGAGCGTGGCCGCGAGTTTCTCGGCCTCGACGCCCTCGGCCTCGGCACGCGCACGTACCGAGTCCTGGTGGACGTCCACACCGGCGGTCGTCACCACCCGCTCACCCCGCACCCGCGCCGACCTGGCCGCGATATCAGCGGCGAGATACGGTCCGGCGAGCTGGCCGATCGACAGCGGACCGTCGGTCCTGGCGGGTGGCGTCACGACCACGGTCGCACCGGCAGGCGTCGCGCTGCTCATGCGAAGGTCCTCCCGGGGCGGCGGTGGATGGGTGAGCACGACCGTGCCGGTTACTCTCCTCACTGGTACGGTCGCAGTCCGCGACATTACTCCGGGATTCGCTTCCTCGCCAGCCCCGAAAACCCTTGAAAACAAAGGGATTCCCGGCGCCTGAGCAAGCGAACGTTTGAACCCCCGGGATATTCGCTGGCGGCCGCGGCGACGCGCTGCTAGCGTCCGAGCGGAAACACCCATCGTCGAGTGACTGGAGACCGGGATGCGCCGAGGATCGATCTACCTCATCGGTACTGATCGCTTCGACGTATTCGCGAGGACTCTTGAACTCTCTGACGATGGGCATTGTGGCGCATGTCGACGCCGGTAAGACCAGCCTGACCGAGCGGCTGCTGTTCGCCGCCGGTGTGATCGACCGGGTCGGCCGGGTCGATGACGGGAACACCCAGACCGACTCGATGGACCTCGAGCGGAAGCGTGGCATCACGATCCGTTCCGCGGTGGTGTCGTTCGAGCTGGGCGACCTGACCGTCAACCTGATCGACACCCCGGGACACTCCGACTTCATCGCCGAGGTCGAGCGCGCGCTGTCCGTGCTGGACGGTGCCGTGCTGGTGATCTCCGCGGTCGAGGGCGTGCAGGTGCAGACGCGCCTGCTGATGCGGACGCTGGCCCGGCTGCGCATCCCGACCTGTCTGTTCATCAACAAGATCGACCGTGTCGGAGCCCGGTACGACGAGCTCCTCGCGGACGTTGCACGGTTGTTGACGCCGAACGCCGTACCGATGGGCTCGGTGACCGATCTGGGCACGCGGAAGGCTCGATTCGAGCCGTTTCCCCTGCAGAACAAGGCGCTTGGCGAGTTACTTGCCGAGCACAACGACGTGTTCCTGAGTGGCTATCTGGATGACGCGTTGACGGAGCAGGACTACGCCAACGAGGTCCGTCGGCAGGTTGCGGCCGGGCGGCTCCACCCCGTCTACTTCGGGTCGGCCATGACCGGTGACGGCATCGACGAGCTGATCGGTGGCATCCAGGACTGGTTGCCGCGAGCAACCTCAGTAGCGGGACCGCTCCGGGCGCGCGTCTTCAAGGTCGAGCGGGCGACCGCCGGCCAGAAGGTCGCGTCGGCACGGATCTACACCGGGTCGCTCTCGACCCGCGCGTACGTCGAGGTGCATCCGGCGGACGGTCCGTCGTACCAGGCGCGACCGACGGCGATGGAGCTCTTCGAGCGCGGCGGACGCCGGACCGTCGACCAGGTCCAGGCCGGCCAGATCGTCGCGTTGCGGGGGCTCAAGGACATCCGGATCGGTGACCAACTCGGCGTACCGGAGCGTGGAGTCGGTCGCCTGTTCGCGCCGCCGACGCTCGAGACGGTGGTGACCGCGCGGGACCGGGTCAAGCTGTTCCAGGCGCTGACGCAGCTCGCCGAGCAGGATCCGCTCATCCATGTCCGGAAGGCGGACGATCTCACGGTCAGCCTGTACGGCGAGGTGCAGAAGGAGGTGATCGCGTCGCTGCTGGAGACGGAGTACGGCGTCGCGGTCTCCTTCAGTGAGACCCGGCCGATCCACATCGAGCGGTTGGACGGCGTGGGTTCGGCCCGCCGGGAGATGGGTGCCCCCGACAACCCCTGGGCGGCCGGCGTCGGCTTCCGGGTCTCACCTGTTGCCGAGGGCATCGAGTACAACCTCGAGGTCGAGCTCGGCGGGCTGCTGCGGGCCTTCCACACCGCCATCGAGGAGACCGTCCACCTGACCCTTCAGCAGGGTCTGTACGGGTGGGGAATCCCGAACTGCCGGATCGACGTCACCCACACCGCCTATGACAGTGTGGGCACGAGCGCCTCCGACTTCCGCCGGCTCGTCCCGCTGGTCCTGATGCAGGCAATCGCGGAGGCCGGTACGACGGTGCTCGAACCGGTCACGCACTTCGAGCTGGACATCCCGCCGGACTCGGTCTCCCGGGTCCTGTCCCTGCTGGCCGAATCCCGCGCTGTGGTTGAGGAAACCACGGTTCAGGACAGCCACGCCCACCTGGAGGGCAGCATCCCCGCGGCCACCACGCACTCGTTCGAGACCCAGCTGCCTGGCCAGACCCACGGCGAGGGCATCCTCACGCCGACGTTCACGACCTACCGACAGGTCCCCGGCGTCGCACCAGTTCGCGCCCGCACCGATGGCAACCCGCTCAACCAGAAGGAGTACATCCTCCACCTCAACCAGAGCTGAGTCAGGCGAAGGCGGCCAGCGTGGTGTGGATCTTGCCGAGAGTTTCGGGGACCTCGCCGAAGTGCGCCAAGACGCAGAGGTGCTCGCGGAGATGAAGGATGGGCAGACGGTCCCGCCAGCCCGGTTCGAGCGGGTGTGCTTCGGCGTACGACGCGAAGAAGGCGTCGGGGATCTTGCCGCAGCCGTCCAGCATGGAGAGCTCGGCCTCGGGCCAGCCGTAGTACACGGCTGGGTCGATCAAGGCGGGTTCGCCTTCGGGGGTGGGGATCAGGTTGCCGTGCCACAGGTCGCCATGGAGCAGGGACGGAGGTTGCCGGGGGATCAGGTCGGGTAGGCGGTCGGCCAGCCGTTCCAAGCGCTCGCGGTCGTCGGCCGGGAGGGCTTGATGGCACTTGGGCTCTTCCAGATAGCGGAGCAGCCTGTGTTCCGCGAAGAACGTGTGACCGTCGGTGCTCCACGGGTTCTGCTGCGGAAGGACACCCAGGTAGTTGTCGTGGTGGTAGCCGAACTTGCCGGCCGTCTGCTCGTGCTGCGTGGCCAGAGCGCGGCCGGCATCCTCCCAGTACGTCGGGGACGGTTCCGACGCACCGAGATCGGCCAGGACGATGAACGTAGGCGTCACCCGAAGGACCTCGGGTACGGCGAAGCCGCCGGTGGAGCGGAGTGCCTCCAGGCCTTCGGCTTCCAAACCGTAGAGGTCGAGGGGGAGCCCGGTCTGCGTCTTCACGACCACTGATCGGCCGAGCGTCGTACGCACGCGGTAGGTCTTGCTGGCGTATCCGCCTTCCAGCGGGTCCGACGACACCGGGTCGCCCAGGTCCAGTCCGTCGAGCCAGGAAGTAGTCAGCACCCGGACGATCCTGGCACGCGTGGGTCCGTCAGTTACCCTTGGGCAGTTATGCCGTCACCTAACTTGGTCAATCTGGAAGCCGTTTCCAAGGGCTTCGCGACCCGCACACTCCTCGATACGGTCAGCCTCGGCGTGGGGCGGGGCGAACGCGTCGGCGTGGTCGGGCGGAACGGCGACGGCAAGTCGACGCTGTTGCGACTGCTCGCCCGGCGAGAGGAGCCGGACAGCGGGCGGATCACCCACAACCGCGACCTCCGGCTCGGATACCTCGGGCAGAGCGATGACCTCGATCCCGAGATGACCGTGCTGCATGCGGTGCTCGGGGACGTGGAGACCTACACCTGGGCTGCGGACCCGCGCGCGCGATCGGTGATGGAACACCTGCTCGGCGGAGTGGACCACCAGGCCCTTGTCGGCACCCTCAGCGGTGGCGAGCGCCGGCGCGCGTCCCTGGCACGGTTGCTGCTGATCGAGGTCGACCTGCTGATCCTCGACGAGCCCACCAACCATCTCGACATCGAGGCGGTCAACTGGCTCGCCGATCACGTGGTCGACCGGGCCGGCGCGCTCATCGTCGTCACCCACGACCGCTGGTTCCTCGACGAGGTCTGCACCAACACGTGGGAAGTGCAGGGCGGCAAAATCACGTCGTACGACGGCGGCTATGCGGCCTATGTCCTCGCGAAGGCCGAGCGGGCCCGGAGCGCGCAGGTCTCCGAGGAGAAGCGGCAGAACCTGCTGAGCAAGGAGCTCGCCTGGTTGCGTCGCGGTGCACCGGCCCGTTCCACGAAGCCGAAGTTCCGGATCGACGCCGCGAACGCGCTGATCGCCAACGAGCCGCCGCCGCGGGACAAGCTCGCCCTGTCCCAGCTCGCGACCGCGCGGCTCGGCAAGGATGTCTTCGACGTCGAGGACGTCAGCCTGAGCTTCGGCCACCGGGTGATGCTGGACCACGTCACGTTCCGGCTCGGCCCGGCGGACCGGATCGGGCTGCTCGGCCCGAACGGCGCCGGCAAAACCACGTTCCTGAACGTCCTGACCGGCAAGCTCGCCCCCGACCACGGCGTGGTCAAGCAGGGCAAGACCGTCCGGATCGCCAACCTGTCCCAGACCCTCGAGGACGTCGACGGCACGGTGACGGTCCTCGACCACATCACCTCGATCCGCCGCACGGCGGCCCTGGCCGGTCGAGGGGGCGAGCTCACGTCCTCACAGCTGCTGGAGCGGTTCGGGTTCACCGGTGACAAGCTGACCACCCGGATCTCCGATCTGTCCGGTGGTGAGCGGCGGCGGCTGCAGTTGCTGCGCATCCTGCTGGACGAGCCGAATGTGCTGATCCTGGACGAGCCGACCAACGACCTCGACGTCGAAACCCTGACGGTGCTCGAGGACTTCCTGGACAGTTGGCCCGGCGTTGTCGTCACTGTTACCCACGACCGTTACTTCCTCGAGCGGGTCAGTGACATGGTGTATACAATCATGGGAGATGGTCGCGTCCGGCATCTGCCGCGCGGCGTCGAACAGTATCTCGAGGAACTCGAGACCGGAATTCCGCGGCGTACGCCGTCAAATGCGTTGACGCCGGCGGCCATTGTGTCCAGCGATTTGGCGCCGGCCGGAAATACCACCGTTGACGACCCGCCGGTGGTTGACGCGGCAGTGGTCCGGGCGGCGAAGAAAGAGCTGAACCGGATCGAGCGGCAGCTCAGCAAGCTCACCCAGGCCGAGGCGAAACTGCACGACCAGCTGGCCGCCAGCGCGAGCGACTACGAGCGGCTGGCCGAGCTCGACGCCGAGCTGCGCAAGCTCGCGGACGAACGCGGGGAGCTCGAGACCGCCTGGTTCGAAGCCGCGGAACGCGCCGAATAGAAGGAGTTCCGCTGCCCGGCGGGAGCCGCCCGGGGCGAGCACGTTGCGGCCGGGACCGGACTGAGTCGCGGCGAGTCCCTCCGATCCCCTGTACTTCGGAGGGACTCGCCGCGCCTACCGGGTGAGCGGGCCCCGTGCCGACCGGCGTTGTTCGGGCCCCGAGCCCCGGACACCGCGCGGTCATTCGGCGGACCACCTCTCGCCGCCGAAGTCACCGTGTTCAGTACGTCTCGTAGTCGATCAACCACCGACAGTGAGGACCCTAGTGCGAGCGTTCACTCAGTGTCGATAGCGGTCGGCTACAACAGCCTCTCGATCTCGTTGCAACTAGCAACGATCGAAACCGGGCGGAAGTGACGGGATGTCTTTTCGGATTATTCCGGCACAATTCAAGCGGCTGTATTAGCGGCGTGTCGGCTTTCCCGGCAAACGAATGGGATCAGTGCTTTTCCAGGTCGAACGGGCCGACCAGGTCGCGCAGCACGCGGGCGATCTTGGCCTGGTCCCGCTCGCTGATCGTGCCCAGCAACGTGCGCTCGTGCGCGAGCAGATCGGCCATCGCGGCATCGACCGCGTCCCGGCCGGCCGGGGTCAGTTGCACGAGCACGCCGCGGCGGTCGTCCGGATCCGGCAGCCGCTCGACCAGGCCGCGCGCGGCCAGCCGGTCGACCCGGTTCGTCATCGTGCCGGAGGTGACGAGGGTTTCCTTCAACAGCTTGCCGGGGGAGAGCTGGTACGGCGCTCCGGCCCGGCGCAGCGCCGCGAGTACGTCGAACTCCCAGGACTCCAGCCCGTGGGTCTCGAACGCCTGGCTGCGGGCGCGATCCAGGTGGCGCGCCAGCCGGCTGACCCGGGACAGCACCTCCATCGGCGTCACGTCGAGGTCGGGCCGCTCGCGGCGCCAGGCCTCGACCAGTCGATCGACCTCGTCTTCCATGCTGTGAGACTACGCCATCAAGACTCTTGACATCAAGACAAGTGGCGGCGCTAGAGTATCTCGATGTCAAGATAAATGCGTCAGAGAGGTTGTTCGCCATGCGCACGTCACCCGTGTGGAATCCGGAGCAGTACGGCACCTACGCCGACGAGCGCGGTCGCCCGTACGCCGATCTGGTCGGGCGGGTCCGGTCCGACGACGTTCGTACGGTCGTGGATCTCGGCTGTGGTCCCGGCGGCCTGACCGTGACGCTGCGGCAGGTCTGGCCGGAGGCGACCATCGTCGGCGTCGACAACTCGCCGCAGATGCTCGCGGCGGCGGAGGAGTTCGCGGACGAGCGGCTGAGCTTCGAGCTGGGCGACGTACGCGAATGGGCTGCCGAGCCGGGCTCGATCGATGTGATCGTCACCAACGCGACCCTGCAGTGGATCCCTGAGCAGCTCGAACTGCTGCCGGGCTTCGTCCGGGCGCTGCGGGCGGGTGGGTGGCTGGCGATCCAGATCCCGGGCAACGGCAACGCGCCCTCGCACGCGATCCTGCGGGAGATCGCCGAGACCGAGCCGTACGCCGAGTACGCGAAGGACGCGTCGCTGCGTCCGGATGTCCCGGGGCCGGCCGAGTACGTCGACGTGCTCAGTGCTGAGGGATGTGTGGTGGATGCGTGGGAGACGACGTACTTCCATCTGCTGCAGGGCGACAACGCCGTACTGGAGTGGGTGAAGGGGACCGGGGCGCGGCCGGTGTTGCAGTCGCTGCCGGATGACCTGCGGGTGCGGTTCGAGGCGGAGTACGGCGCTCGGCTGGCGGAGGCTTACCCGCAACGGGACTACGGGACGCTGCTGCCGTTCCGGCGGATCTTCGCGGTTGCCCAGAAGCGGGCCTGATGATGCGGCTCGATCACGTGCAGGTGTCCTGTCCGCCTGGTGGGGAGGACATTGCGCGGGAGTTCTACCGGGATGCGCTCGGGATGACCGAGGTGGAGAAGCCGGAGCTGCTGAAGGCGCGCGGTGGTTGCTGGTTCCGTGCTGGGGCCGCTGAGCTGCACATCGGGGTGGAGCAGGACTTCCGGCCCGCGAAGAAGGCGCATCCGGCGCTGGCTGTTGATGATCTGGATACGTTGGCCTCGCGGTTGGAAGGCCTCGGGTTTCCGGTGACGTGGGACAACGAAACGATCCCGGGCCGCCGGCGGTTTCACACCGCCGACGGCCACGGGAATCGCATCGAGATTGTGTAAGCGGCTCGCCCGGCCCCCTCAAGCCGGGCGAGCCGCTGGCTTACTCGGTCGCCAACGCGCCGGCGGGGGCGACCTTTGCGGCCCGGCGGGCGGGGAGGACCGAGGCGAGTAGACCCGCGATGGCGGCGACCGCTGCGATGGCGACGAGCAGCGTGACGGGTACGGCGTACTCCACGCTGCCGTCGACCGTCTGACCGCCCATCAGCGCACTCGTCCCGGTCCAGCCGTAGATCAGGCCGAGCACGATCCCGAGCCCGGCCGCGACCAATGCCATCAGCAACGATTCGACCGCGAGCATGCTGCGCAGCTGGCGTCGGGTCAGACCCATCGCCCGGAGCAGGGCGTTCTCCCGCGTACGTTCGAGGACCGACAGGCTGAGCGTGTTTCCCACACCCACCAGGGCAATCAGCACCGAGACACCGAGCAGACCGACCCCGACGATCAGCAGTACGTCGAAGATCTTCGTGTAGCTGCTTCGCTCGGCCAGACCGCCGCTGACCGACAGGTCCTTCACCGACGGGATCGATTGCTCGACGGAGTCGATCACGTCAGACCCGTCAACCTTCGGATCCGATGCCAGCCAGAACCCGGTCACCGCCGCGCTCGGCGAGAGCTTCGCCAGATCGGTGGAGGTGAGCGTGATCGGGTCGAGTCCGGTCGCCCCCTGGACCGTGACGGTCAACTTGTGCTGGCCGGAGACGATCGTGATCGGGGTGCCCTCCTTGACGTCCAGCATGCTCAGGGTCTGGTAGTCGAGGAGCGCCGTACCCGGCTTGAGCTGGTTCACGATCGCCGGGTTGTGCACGACGGAACCGGCTGCGGACTGGTCGATCCCGGTCACCTGCAACTCCTGGCCGGTGGTCTTGACCATCACCTTGCGGATCGGGACGACCTGCGTGACGCCCTTGATCTCGCGGAGCTGCTGGTCGGCACCGGACGGCATCTTCTCGTTGAAGGAGTTGACCATCAGGTCGACCGGGTACTGCCCGTCCATCGACACGTCGAACGTCTTCCGCACCGAAGCGATGCCGACACAGGTGAGGCTGATCAGCGTCACCCCGATCAGCAGGGCCGACGTGGTGGCCGCCGTACGCTTCGGGTTCCGGATCGCGTTGGCGACCGCGATGCGAGCCGGGACTCCACCACTGCGAGCCGGCAACGCACCGATCAGGCGGATCAGTGCGGGCACCAGGAGTGAGCCGATCGCCAGGATGCCGAGGAACGACACCACCCCACCGGCGACACCGATCAATACCTGGTGACTCGAAGCCGCGGTCGCCAGCAGCAGCCCACCACCGGCGAGCAGCAGGAATCCGAAGATCAGCCGAACCACTCCACGCTTGGACGCGGCAGCCGGTGCATCCGCGGGACGCAGCGCGGCCAGCGGCGCGACCTTGGTCGCCCGGCGAGCCGGTACGACGGCAGCCGCGATGGTGGCCACGGTCCCGAACAGGAGCGGTAGGAACACCGACCACAGATCGAGGTGCAGCGGAACCGGCGGGATACCCCAATCGAACTCACGGGACAGCGCCAGCGCCAGGGCGGACAGCGCGACCCCGAACACGACCCCGATCGCGGACGCGACCACGCCGACGACGCTCGCCTCCGCGAGTACGGAAGAGAACACCTGCCGCCGGGAGGCGCCGACGCAGCGCAGCAACGCCATCTCGCGGGTGCGCTGGGCGATCACGATCGTGAAGGTGTTGCCGATCACCAGGCAGGCGACGAACAGCGCGATCACGGCGAACATGCCGAACACCCCGCCGAGTACGTCGATGCCGTTCGTGTAGTTCTCCACCTCGTGCTGGATCCAGGCGTCGCCGGTGTAGACCTTCAGGTCCGTCGAGACGACGCCCTGGACGGCCGTGGCCATCGCCTGCTGGTCGACGCCGGGCTTCGCCGCGACCGCGATCGCCCGGACGAACGCGCCCGGCTCGAAGATCTTCACCGCGGCCGGGGTGGCGACGGCGGACGCCGTACCGACGGACTTGGAGTCGTCCAGCAGGCCGGTCACCGTGACGTTCCACGACTTGTTGTCGTACGAGCTGATCCGCAGCGACTGGCCGACAGAGACCTTGTGCTTGGCGGCGAGCTTGGCCGGGATCGCGATCTCGTTCGTTGCGGTTGGCAACCGTCCGGACGACGTACCGGGTCCGGCGATGTGGGTGGTGTCGTAGAGCGTGTCGATCGGCAACGAGGTCGGCCGGACCAGGCCCGGGTACGCGACCTCCAGGAAGGCGGTCGTCATCGTCACCGCGGACGCGACCTGCGGGAGCTTCTGCACCGCGGCGAGGTCGGTCGGCTTGATCTCGGCGTTCTCGGGGTACGCGAGCGCGTCGACACCGGCGTACTGCTTGCCGATCGTCTCGTCGATGCCGTGCGACGCAGAGGCGTGCGCGGTCATCGCGAGGGTGCCGAAGCCGACGCCGAGGACGATCGCCAGGCAGGCGGCGACCAGGCGGCCCAGGTGGGCGCGCAGCGAGGACAGGATGGAGCGTCGCACCTCAGGCTCCCAGCTGCCGCAGTGCGTCGAGCACGGTCTCCGGGGTCGGCTCCTGCAACTCGCCGGCGAGCTTGCCGTCGGCAAGCATCACGACGCGGTCGGCGTACGACGCGGCCAGCGGGTCGTGGGTCACCATGACCACGGTCTGGCCGAACTCACGCACCGAACGGCGCAGGAACCCGAGGACCTCCGCGCCGGATCGTGAGTCCAGGTTGCCGGTCGGCTCGTCGGCGAAGACGACCTCGGGCCGGCCGACGAGGGCGCGAGCGACCGCGACGCGCTGCTGCTGACCGCCCGACAGCTCGGACGGCCGGTGGGTGAGCCGGTCCTGCAGCCCGAGTACGTCGATCAGCGTCGACAGCCACTCCTGGTCGGGCTTGCGGTTGCCGAGCTCGAGCGGCAGCAGGATGTTGTCGTTCGCGGACAGCATCGGGAGCAGGTTGAACGACTGGAACACGAAGCCGACCCGGTCCCGCCGGATCTTGGTCAGCTCGGCGTCCGGCAGCCGGGTCAACTCGGTCTCACCGAGCAGCACCTGACCGTCGGTCGGGGTGTCGAGCCCGGCCAGGCAGTGCATCAGCGTCGACTTGCCCGAACCGGACGGTCCCATGATCGCGGTGAACTGGCCGACGCCGAAGTCGACCGACACCCCGTCGAGCGCGGCCACCGCGGTGTCGCCCTGTCCGTAGATCTTGCGCAGCTCGTGCGCCCGGATCGCGGTCCGCGGCATCCCGTCCTGCGGCAGTCGCCCCGCCGCAAGCTCCCCGGTCTGCAAGCTCATGTCTCTCCTTGGTTCATCCCGATGATGAACAAGAAGTTAGTTCTCCGAGTGCTCGCGATCGTCGGACCAGGGTGGGGACCTGAGGTCCTACCTGGGTATTACTTCGTCGGCTTGACCAGGCCCGTTTCGTAGCCGAGGACGACGAGGGCGACCCGGTCGCGGAGGCCGGTCTTGGCCAGGATGCGGCCGATGTGGGTCTTGACCGTTGCCTCGGACAACGTGAAGAGCTTGGCGATCTCGGTGTTCGACAGACCACGGGCCACCTCGACCAGAACCTCCCGTTCACGGGCGGTCAGGTCGCCGAGGTCGGGGCGTTCGGTTTCCGCGTCAGGCAGTGCGCCGGCGAAGTGCTCCAGCAGGCGTTTCGTCGTACTGGGGGAGACGACCGCGTCACCGGAGTGCACCTGGCGGATCGCGGAGAGCAGGTCGGCCGGGGGCGTGTTCTTGAGCAGGAAGCCGGCCGCACCGGCCTTGATCGCGGCGAACGCGTACTCGTCCAGGTCGAACGTGGTCAGCACGATCACCTTCGGTGCCTGCGGCAACGACTGCAGCTGCCGGGTGGCCTCCACGCCGTCCAGCCTCGGCATCCGGACGTCCATCAGTACGACGTCGCACGCGGTCACCTGGATCTTCTCGACCGCCTCGCCGCCGTCACCGGCCTGGCCGACCACCCGCATGTCGGCCTGGGAGTCGACCAGCATCGTGAATCCGGCCCGGACCAGCTCCTGGTCGTCCACCAGGAACACCCTGATCACGTCGTCACTCACTGCTGGCCTCCGGATGGCAGGTCGTACGGGAGCTTGGCGATCACCTCGTAACCACCGCCCGCTTTCGGTCCGGCGTTCACCGTACCGCCGGAGATCGAGGCGCGTTGCCGCATCCCGACCAGTCCGTGACCCGGATCCGAGCTCGGCGCGACTCCGCCACCCCGGCCGTCGTCGGTGACCACCACGGTCAGCATCTCGCGCCCGAAGTCCAGCAGCACGGAGGTACGCGCCCCCGGCCCGGCGTGTTTCAGCGTGTTGGTCAGCCCCTCCTGCACGATCCGGTACGCCGTCAGTCCGAGCAGCGCGGGCAGATCCCGCGGCTCGCCGGTCACCTGGTAGTCGACCGACAGCCCGGCCGCGCGGACGTTGTCGATCAGCTCGGGCAGGCTGGAGACGCCGGGTTGCGGGCGCGGCTGGTTCGGGTCGAGTTCGGGTTGTTCGTCCTGCTTGAGCAGACCGAGCATCTTGCGCATCTCGGTCAGGCTCGCCCGTCCGGTGTCGCCGATGGTGGCGAGGGCCTTCTTCGCCTGCTCCGGTGACTGGTCGGCCGCGTACAGGCCGCCGTCGGCCTGGACGATCATGATCGACAGGCCGTGCGCGACCACGTCGTGGATCTCACGGGCGATCCGGGTCCGTTCGTTGCTCACGGCCAACTTCGCCTCCCGGTCGCGGTCGCGCTCCAACTGAGCCGCCCGCTCCTCGAGTTGAGCGACGTACAGGCCTCTGGTCCGGCGTCGTTCGCCCAGTGCCCAGACCCCGAAGACGACGGCGCCGAGGGCGCCCATCATCGTGATCTGCTGCTTCCAGTCGTTGCCGTTGTAGTAGCGCGCGGTCGCCATCAGTACGCCGAGACCGCCGACGCCGAGGGCGATCCGGCTGAACCGGACATCGCCGTACACGGAGATCGCGTAGAGCGCGACGAGCAGGCCGACGTTGCCGGCCATCAGGTGGACGCCGGCCAGCCACTGCAGGACGGCGATCGCCGAGACCCCGAAGAAGACCAGTTCGGGATGGGTCCGCCGCCAGATCAGCGGGACCAGCATGCCGAACGCGAGGATGCCGCCGAGGTTGGTCTGCGCCACCGACAGGAAGCCGAAGAACACGCTCAAGCCGCCCGCGAGCAGCAGGTCGAACGCCTTGCTGCGGGCAGGCACCGGCCGAGCGGTCAGGATCCCCGTCATGCGGGCCAGGCTACGGGCTCGCGCCGCGCCGGAGGTCAGCCTCAGGTCGGATGTCGTCGTACGACTGCGGACGTGCAGCACTCAGCAACCGCCCGCCAACCGCCCGCCAACCGCGCAGCTCACGCTGAGCCGGCAGCCGCCGGGCCAGTTGATGAGTGCTGCAGCTCCGCCTACTTGTGCGGGCGGGTCGCCAGGGTCGGCTTGGCCTCGAGGCCGGACAGGCCGTTCCAGGCGAGGTTGACGAGGTGCGCGGCGACGTCCGGCTTCTTCGGCTTGCGGGCGTCCAGCCACCACTGACCGGTGAGCGCGACCATGCCGACCAGCATCTGCGCGTACATCGGGGCGTTCTTCGGGTCCAGGCCGCGGCGCTTGAACTCCTCGGCCAGGATGTGCTCGACCCGCGTCGCGACATCGCTCAGGATCGAGATGAACGAACCTGTCGACGAGCCGACCGGCGAGTCCCGGACCAGGATCCGGAAACCGTCGGAGTTCTTCTCGATGTAGTCCAGCAGGGCGAGCGCCGCCTGCTCGACCAGTTCGTGGGCCCGGCCCGCGGTCAGTGCGCCGGTGACACCGTCGAGCAGGGCCCGGACCTCGCGGTCCACGACTACGGCGTACAGGCCTTCCTTGCCGCCGAAGTGTTCGTAGACGACCGGCTTGGAGACCTCGGCGCGGTTCGCGATCTCCTCGACCGAGGTCGCCTCGTACCCCTTCTGGGCGAACAGGCCACGGGCGATGGTGATGAGTTGCTCGCGACGTTCGGCACTCGTCATCCGGACTCGGCCGGACCGCCGCGGTTTGGGTTCCGTCACGTCGAGATCACGTCAGCATCATGCCGTACTTCGGTGCTGCGAGTGGGGGATTTAGGGCCAGACCGGATAGTGCGCTCAAGCCGCCTTCAGTGATCGGGCCTTCGCGGCGTCGACCCGGCGGGCCTCCAGGCGCTCCTTGACCGGCCAGCGGACGTCGCTGACCCAGCCCATCTTCTCGAAGAACCAGATGGTCCGGGCGGACGTGTCCAGCTGACCCTTCAGTACGCCGTGCCGCGCGCAGGTCGGGTCCGAGTGGTGCAGGTTGTGCCACGACTCGCCCTGGCTCAGGATCGCCAGCCACCACACGTTGCCGGACTTGTCCCGGCTCTTGAACGGCCGGTCGCCGATGGTGTGGCAGATCGAGTTGATCGACCAGGTGACGTGGTGCAGCAGGGCGATCCGGACCAGGCTGGCCCAGAAGAACGCGGTCAGTGCGCCGCCGATCGACCAGGACCAGAGCCCGCCGATGACGGCCGGGAGGACGACCGAGATCGTCACGAGGACCGGGAACCACCGCGACACCCTCACGATGTCCTTGTCCTTCAGCAGATCCGGCGCGTACTGGCGCTGCGGGGTCTGCTCGGTGTCGAACAACCAGCCGACGTGGGCGTAGACGAAGCCCTTGGTGAGCGCTCCGAGCGTGTCGCCGTACCGCCAGGGGCTGTGCGGGTCACCGTCGCGGTCGGAGAACTTGTGATGCTTGCGGTGGTCGGCGACCCAGCGGATCACCGGCCCCTCGATCGCCAGCGAGCCGGCGATGGCGAGCGCGTACTTCATCGGCCGGTTCGGCTTGAAGCTCTTGTGCGTGAACAGCCGGTGGAAGCCGATCGAGATGCCGTGCCCGGCGACCGTGTAGAACACGACCGCGATCACGATGTCGCGCCAGCCGAGGAACCCGCCCCACGCGATCGGGACCGCCGCGAGGACGGCCAGGAATGGGATGCCGATGAACAGCGCCAGCGCGACCTGCTCCCACGGGCGCTTGCGTTCACCCCCGAGCGTTCCGGTGTCGACCTCGAGATCGTCGGCCTGGGCGCGGGTAGGCGCCTCCGGTGCGGCTACGGCGGGTGGAGTCATCGTGTATTTCCCTCGGGTGGGGGACGGCTTACCTACGCAACCGTAACCTACGGAGGCGTAGGTAAGGAACCCCTCAAGCGTGTAACCGACCCCACTCATGGCAAACTGTCCCGGCAACCACGATCCCCCGTGGGGTAATCGGCAGCCCGCGAGACTTTGAATCTCGAAGACCAGGATCGAAACCTGGCGGGGGAGCTAGTAGTCGTTCTCGCGCGTGTGGTGAGTAAAGAGGATGTCTCTCCCACGCGCCGCTACGCGCGCTCCTTCGTCGCGTGCTCGCCGGCGCTCCCACCCACCCGAAGACGGTGCGTGCTGTCGCGCGCTCCTAGCGCTCGCGCGAATGCCGCGCTACCGCGCGAATGCCGCGCTACCGCGCGAATGCCGCGCTACCGCGCGAATGCCGCGCTACCGCGCGGATGCCGCGCTGTCGCGCGGGTTAGCGGGCTGTCGCCCGCAGCCTGTGCGCTGCCGCGCACGTCGATCGCCCTGTGGTCCCGGGTCCTCGTGGTGGTGGGGACGGATGGTGGTTCGAACGGCTGTGGTGAGTGAGAGGGGGATGTGTCTCCCACGCGCCGCTACGCGCGCTCCTTCGTCGCGTGCTCGCCGGCGCTCCCGCCCACCCGAAGACGGTGCGTGCTGTCGCGCGCTCCTAGCGCTCGCGCGGATGCCGCGCTGCCGCGCGGGTTAGCGGTCTGTCGCCCGCGGCCTGTGCGCTGCCGCGCACGTCGACTACCCCGTGCTCCCGGCAACTCGCGGTCGCTGAGAGATCTGTGGAGGAGCGGTCGTCCCGCGAGCGCCGCGGGCGGGAGGAGGCGCAACGCGTGAAGCGACCGAGCCGCACGAACCGTGAACAACTCGGCGAGTGGAGCGATGGCGGCCAAGGGGCACGGATCGCGGCACAGCGGGCAACGAGGGCGCACGCATGCGCGTCTAACAGAAGGGACCTGGAGGGGGAGAGACATGTCGCGGGCTATAGAGGATGCGGTTCGACGAGTTGGACGGAGGCTGGGGTGTGTCGTGATCACGCTGGCACTGGCCAGCGGTTGCCAGGCACACAGCACAGATGGCACCACAGCTAGCATCACAGCGCACGTCGCTCTCTTCGGAGGTCCGGTGAGGCCAGGTGGCGGGATGGCTCTGGACGGAGCACCGGCGGTCGGCGTCGACGTGACCGCGACGGCGGCTAGTGGAGCTACTTGGACGGCTACCACCGACACTCGAGGCGAAGCGACGCTAGTCGTGCCACCCGGCTCATACCAAGTCTTCTCGGGCGCCTGCGGCCCCAAGCACGTCGTAGCCCAGGCTGAGACTGCCACGGCTCTGTTGATCGATTGCCAGGTCGCGTGAGTGACACCAGCCTCAGCGCGCGGCCTGGCGCGCCTTGCCCGACATCCACTCATCGGCTACTTGCGTCGGTTCGTCACGTGGGCGCGGCAGACTTCTAACCTGTCGTACATCCGTTGACGTCTCACAGTCTGTCTCGGAAGGGGCGGGGAGAAGACACAAGCTTCGGGGATCTCGTTGCTACAGCTATTTCTTGGCCCGCCGTTGCTCAGCGCGGCGAAGTCCGGGAAGCGAGATGGCTGCGACCGTCAGGAGCAGAAGACCGATAACCAGGTGTCGGGTGTCACCGTCGATCAGCGCGTCCACAATTAGAAGCGCTGACACAACCGTTATCACCGCGACGAGTGCCTGATTGATCAAGGTCCTAGGCATGGGCAGAACCTAACTCTTGTCTGTGAGCATCGATAGTGGGCATCGATCTTGCTAACGGATTTGCTAACGACGATGTGGATCGGGACGTACGACCAGGCACAGGGTGAGCCGATGCCTCGTCTGGACCGTGGTGGACGGGCCTGCGGCAATCTTGAATCTCGAACAGGATCGGAACCTGGCGGGGGAGCTAGTTTTCTGGCTGTGCGGTGGCGCGGTGGATGGCGTTTAGGGTGGTTGGGAGGGTTTCTGGGTGGGCCAGGTTTAGGGCTGCGAGGTCGGTGGGGTGGAACCAGCGTAGGTCGTCGTGTTCCTCGGGTGCGGCGTTGACAGGGTTCCCGTCCCAGCGGGTGATCAGGAAGCCGTGTACGTCGAGGGTCGGGTCGTTGACCGTCAGCGGGATGGGTATGGGGTCGTGGACGATGATCGCGAGTTCTTCTCGGCATTCCCGACGGACGGCCTGGTGGGGTAGTTCGCCGGGCTCGACATGTCCGCCGGCGGAGAAGCTCCAGGCGTCGGGATACCACCTACGGGCTGGATGGCGGTGGACCAGGAGCACGAGACCGTCGCGGACAAGTAGAGCGACTGAGATCGGAATCCGCGCAACCATGAACGGCACCCTAGACGCGCCCACCCCCAAGCGGCCGGAGAGCGCCGCGAGCCCAAGGGGGTGGAGAGCGCCGCTGGCCCAAGGGGCCGGAGTGCGCCGCTGGCCCAAGGGGCCGGAGTGCGCCGCTGCGCCCTGAGGTAATTGTGGTGCCGGAGTGCGCTGCTGGGTCTGGGTAATTGCGGTGCGTTGGTGAAGGGTGGGGGCCTAGATTTCGTGGGGTGGATCTTTCGCAGCTTGGTGCGGCGGTTGGGCCGATGATCCGTGTGGGCGGCGGGTTCGCCAATCGGATGTATCGGCTGGACACCGACCAGGGGTCGTTTGCGGTGAAGGAGTTGAATCTGGTCGACCGGCGCTGGAGCTATCGCGTCGAGGATGTGTTCAGGTTCGAGCGGGCGGCGTTTGCGGCCGGCGTTCCGATGCCTGAGCCGATCGCGGCCGGCGACGACATGCTCGTTCATCGGTGGGTCGAGGGAGAGAAGGTGCCTGAGGCGCCGGTGTCGGCGGCGTACGCGTTTGAGATCGGTGAGATTCTCGCGCGCATCCACGCGCTGGACGTTGAGTGGACCGATGTGTCGACGGAGGAGCCGGTGGCGCGGGACTGGCCCGAGCTCGCCGAGCGGGCGGCGGCGACCGGGCAGCCGTGGGCCGACGAACTCGCCTCCCACGTCGAGATGTTCCTCGCGATCGCGCACTTCGTCGACACCTGTGAACGGCCGGGTCCCGTCGTACTGACGCACAAGGACATCCAGCCGTGGAACCTGCTCGCTCGCGAGGGTCGGCCGGTGGTGCTGGACTGGGAGCTTTCCGGGCTGCTCGACCTGTCCGGTGAGCTCGGTTCGACCGCGCTGAGCATCTCTAAGGGCCCTGGCTTCGACACCATCGAACCGACCATCTTCCGCGCCGTCCTCGATGGGTACGTCGCAGCCGGCGGAGTACTGCCACCGCCGGGCCCAAGCTGGTTCGTCTTCATGATCAGCGGCTGGCTGGGCCACACCCGCTGGAACATCCTCCGCTGCCTAGCCGACATCGAACCAACCACCGGCCCCGAGCTCGCCCTATCCCAAGAGTCCGCACACAACGGCATCCGCGGCCTCCCCGACATGTTCCACCGCCTCCCAGACCTCGAGACACTGCTCGTCTGACGCTGATGAACTACCGCGTCACGGCGGCTGCGAGCATGGCTGGTGTGATCAGAACGCCTCGGGTTGAGCAGAGGGCCGAGCTGCGCGTCTACGCCAGCGACACCGGCGAGGACTTTGACCCTGAGTCCTTGACGAGTCTCCTTGGAATCATCCCGAGCAAGGTCATGCGACGGGGAGACGTGCTCCGCTCCGGCCGCGTACGCGACGTGACAGTTTGGTGGTGGGAAACCCCAGAGCGCGTCGAGTGGGACAGTGAAGCACTCGTGCTCGAGGTCCTCGATGCATTTGAGCCGGTAGCCGAGCAGTTGGCTGAGGCGGTACGTCGCTGGGGGCTCACCTTGGTGATTGGCCTGGTCACGTCCATGTACGGGGTGATTCAGGCCGATTCGGACAATGAGATCGGCCTCGACGTCGCAACACCAGCCCTCGCATTCTCGGCGGAGACACTACGCAGATTGGGCCGGCTGGGCGCGAGCATCGACGTCGATCTGTACGTGATCGCGCCGGAGTAGCTGAGGGCCTGCGTTGCTGCAGTTACTTGCCGGCTCGGCGTTGTTCGGCGCGGCGGAGGGACGGGACTGAGAGGGCTGTGACCAGGAGGAGAAGGAGGCCGATGATGAGTTGGCGGGTCCCGCCGCCGAGAAGGCGTCGACCGTGAGGAGCACCGACCCAACGGCCAGTACGGCGATGAGGACTCGGTTGATCAGTGTTCTCGGCATGTGCTCAACCTAGGTCGTTCTTCTGAGCGTCGTCCCATTCGATGTAGTCGGGCTCTGGGTCGACGGCGAAGCGGAAGTGGTTGGCGGCTTGTTGGACTGTGTGCGTTCGATCGCGCCAGAAGGGTGTGTCTGCGTGGGTGTTGTTGGTGAGTTGGCCGTCGGTTTGTTCTCGGATGATGTCTGCGTGGCCTGCGTGTTGGGCTGTTTCGGCGAGCATTCTGATGAGGAGGACACCGAGCGTTGTGGCTGGGTGGTCCCAGTGCTCGACGTGACCGGCGGCGTCCAGATCCAAGTCCGCGATGGTGAGGTCGGCGTGGGCGCAGGCCTGGCGGTAGACGGTCGTGATGTAGGTGGTGGATTCGTCGGGGGTGGCCCACATGTCGATCTCGGCGTACGGGTCGTCCCGGAACCACGACGGACGGTCGATGGGCGGGCGGCCGAACGAGATACCTAGGTAGCCGTACTCCAAGCCGGCCAGGTGTTTCACCAACCCCAACAGGTTTGTGCCGGTGGGCGTCGCCGGGCGGCGGCGATCGTACTCCGACAGGCCGTCCAGTTTGCTGAGCATCACAGCGCGCCTGCTCTGCAGCACCCTCGTCAGCTCAGCTTTCACCGCGTTCATCAGTCGAAGGTGTAGCGGTAGATGTTTGAGGTTCGGGGGGCAAAGCCTAGGCGTTGGTAGAGGTGGTTGGCGGCGGCTCGGTCTGGGCGGGAGGTCAGGTCGACGGTGCGGGCGCCGGCTGATCGGGCTTGGTGGAGGGCTTCCTGGGTGAGGATCGCGCCGATGCCCTGGCCGCGGGTGGATTCGTCGACTACGACGTCTTCGATTCGGGCTCGGAGGCCGGAGAGGCTGGGGAACGTTACGAGGGTCAGCGTTCCGACGATCCGGTCCTCGATGCGTGCGACCAGGACTGTGTTGGCTTCGTGGGAGACGAGGCGGCTCAGCGTGGGCCGGTCCAGCGGCACGGCTGAGTGGGAGAGTTGGGGTAGCAGGTGGTTGTAGGCGGCAACTACCTCGTCGGTGACCTGCTCCAGTACGTCGACTCTTACGTTCACCGTAGGAACTCCCGGATGTGGTCGGACCAAACGTCCGGCTTCTCGAAGTGGCACATGTGGGCGGCGTTCGGGATGACGGCCAGTTGGCTGGTGGGTACGGCGGCGTGCAGACGGCGGGCCAGTTGGACGGGGAAGCCCATGTCCTGTTCGCCGTGAAGGATGAGAATGGGCTTGCCGGAGTTGCGGAGGATGGCCTCGGGGTCGCCTGGGCACCACGGGTGCATGACGCCGCTGACGGCCCGTTCATAGCTCCAGTCGCCGGTGTCGGAGCCCAGCGATTCGAGGAGTTCCAGATAGGCAGGCGCCAGGTCGAGGTTCCAGACGAAGATGGTGGAGTTGCGCAAAGCTCCGTGAGCGGCCGCCTCGGCTCGGCGGCGGCGCTCGTACTCCTCCCACCCGTCCAGATACCGCTCGTTGTCCGCACCGGAATAGGCGGAGGTGGACGCGAGGATCAACCGGCGTACCTGCGACGGATGCTTGTCGACGAACTGCATCGCCGCCCGACCACCGGTCGAGAACCCAAGCAGGTCGACCGATCCGAGCCCCAGCTTCTCGATCAGCCGATGAGTGTCCCGTACGACGTACTCCGGCTCGAGCTCGTCCGCCGGCAACCCCCGCGAGCTCCGCCCACAACCACGGAAGTCGAACAGTACGACGTGATGGTCGCGCGCGAGAGGTTCGAAGCCCGGTAGGAGGTAGCCGTGGCCGACGTCGGGTCCGCCATGGATCACCACGAGGGACGGCTTGTCAGTACGCCGCCCAAGCTCGCGGACGAACAGCGTGACATCCCCGACGTCGACCAACATCCCATCAGCCATGCCCGTGAGCATGCCAGAGGGCTAGGACAACCAGTGCTGGATCAGCCGGTGCTGGATCAACTGGCGCTGGATCAGCTGGCGCAGCCGGACCAGAGGATGGCTTGGCTGAACCCGTAGTCGCGCTCGCCGGCCGCGTCGTACTGCTGACCGCGCTCGAACAGGTACCGCACCGTGTTGAAGCCCACGGCATCGATCGGATACTGCGTCCCGTCCGGGCGGACCACGACCGTGGTGCCCGTCTCGTCGGAGTACGCGACGTCGCCGGAGCTGTTCACGCCGTCCACGACGTTCGGGTAGCTGACGACCTTGGTGCTCTGCGTGTTCCAGCGGCCGCCACCGACGTGGCCGTCCTTGAAGCTCTGGATGCCGACGAACGAGTTGCCGCGGATCTCGGTCAGGTCCACCGAGGCGCCGGCCTCACCGCGGACCGGCAGACCCTTGCGGTCCCAACGCGCCCAGATCATGCCGAGCCCGATCTCCTCGGTCGAGACGCTGCCGACGACCACACCGTTGTCACTGATGTCGGCTGCGGACGACGAGTTGTCCGCGAGCAGTCGGCGCGGCTTGCCGCCGGCCGGCCAAACGATCGGACTCGACACGCCGGTGGCCTTGTCCAGGCCGTTTCCGACCACATCGCCGCGCTCGTTGAGAGCCCGGACCGAGACGTAGTCCATGCCGGCGGGGCCGGTGAGCTTCCGGACGGTGCCGTGCGAGTAGAGCCAGGGTTGTGCGGCCCCCTCGGCGTCCTCCGTCGACCCGAGGACCGTCCCGTGCGAGTTCACATCGATCAGCGACGTACGGCTGCCCGGAAGCGGTTCGAGGACCTGCGGTTCGCCGTCCGTCCAGAACACCGGCTCGAACGTGACGTCGGGAAGCTGAAGATGGCCGACCTGGTAGCGGGCGGTCGGGTCGGAGGCGGACATCGAGGCGAAGGTGTTGTTGGTGGGAGTGCCCGCGGGCAGCTTGAGTTCCGTGGCCGAACAGTCGGACGACTGCGCGGCCATGGCCGGCGAGATGCCGGTGATGACGGCTCCGGCCAGCACCGCGGATGTCAGTACCGCGGCGGATCGGAGGATGGATTTCTGCATGAATAGCCCCCAGCTAGAAAGAACTCCGGCGGACCGGAGGAGAACCTGACGTTTACCTTCGATGCAGAGATCGCACCGATGGTTATCCGATCTCCCCACTCCGGATGGCCGGTACCGGCACCCGAACTGTGCGACGAGCAGGGCTCAGTTAGCCGCCCCACGCGTCGCGGAGTGCGGTCTCTGGTGGGGTCACTCGTCCGGGACTCCTACGTCGAGGCATTCGCGGACCTCGATGTCGTAGTCGCGGGGGAGCAGGGAGGCGACCTCCATCGCGGCCTGGAGGTCGGGTAGTTCGACCAGGTAGAAGCCGCCGAGTTGTTCGACGGTTTCGGCGTCCGGGCCTTCGGTGATCCGGCGTCCGTCGCCGTCGGGGCGGAGAGTACGGGCGTTCTTCGGGTGGGTGAGCGCTTCACCGCCACGGAACCGGCCGCGCTCACGCACCGCCGCCGTGAACGTACGGAAGGCGGCGAACACCTCCTCCTGTGTGGCTTCGTCGGCTGCGTCCCAGCGGGCGAAGTGGTCGGGCTCGGCCATCAGAACCAAGAACCGGGTCATCAGTCCCCATCCCTCGAGGTGGATTCGGCTGTCACCACGATGACGCGCGACCCTCCCGGAAATCGACAGGACCGCTCGAGGTCTCGTTCTTTCGTACTAAGTACGCTACGTTGACCTTACTAAGTACGAATCCAGTTGAGGGGGACCTGATGGAGACTGTGCAACTGCCGGAAGTGCGGGAACGGACCGCGGTTGAGGACATCCGGCCATGGGCGGTGACCGCGGGAGCCGGGCTGCTCCTGATGTCGGCGCTGGCCGGCTTCGCCAACTTCGGCGTCGTCGAGCAACTGAAGACCGCGGCGGACATCGCGGCCTCGGAGGGACTCTTCCGGGCAGGCATCGCGGGCCTCTTCGGCGTGATCGTGCTCGACATCGTCGTCGCGGTGGCGCTCTACCGCTTCTTCAGTCCCGTCAGCAAGAACCTCTCGTTGCTAGCAGCAACGTTCAGGCTCGTCTACGCGGCCGTCTTCATGGTTGCCCTAGGTCACCTTCTCGCCGTGCTCCGGCTGCTGGGCGACCCACAGGCAGTGCTCCATGAGCTCGACGCGTTCTCAGACGTCTGGCTCACGGGATTGGGTCTGTTCGGTTGTCATCTCGTGCTGATCGGCTACCTGGCCTACCGCTCCGGCTACGTCCCCAGACTGCTCGGCGCCCTCCTCGTCATCGCCGGCCTCGGGTACGTCGCGGACGCCGTCGGCACGATCTCCGGCCACAACCTCGTCATCGCGAACTTCACCTTCCTCGGCGAGTTCCTCCTCGCCCTCTGGCTCGTGGTCCGCGGCGGCCGGGTCAGGACCGAACAAAGCCGAGTTCGTTCCCGTCCGGGTCGCGAATCGTGAACTTGCGAGTGCCGTACGGCGTGTCCTGCAAGGGCTCGAGCACGTCCGCGCGTGGGCCGATCCGCGCCCACCAAGCGTCGACGTCGTCGACCTCCAGATTGAACCGCGCGCCGGTAGCGGGAACCGGCTCATAACGCCCGAGCGCGAACTGAGCAGGCCCCAGAGTGAAATGGGCGTACGTCGGGGCATCCGGTGGCCAATGGCCCTCCGCCGGTACGCCGAACAGCTCTTCGTACCACTCGATCGCCCGGCCGAGGTCCCGGACGTTCACCCGTACGTGGGTGAGGCGAGGAACGTCCATGCTCAGCCGATGATGCAGAAGATCGTGCCGCCGGGGGCTCGCAGTACGACGAAGTCCGCGTTGGGCGGGTAGGTCCAGTCCTCGACGCGTTCCGCGCCCAGCCCGATCAGTCGCTCCACCTCGGCCTCCGGGGTGGAGTTGCTGTCGACCCAGAGGTCCAGGTGGGTGCGGTCGGTCCGGTCGAGGTGCAGCCGCGTCGCCGGCACGTCCTTCGGGATGAGGAAGTCGGGATTGGCGTCGGCGTCGAGGTCGAGGGCCTGGCGCCAGAAGTCGGCGACCTCGTCCTGGCCGTCGACGTTGAGGACGATTGCTCCGATGGTGAGGCCCATTGCGCGTGCTCCTTGTCAGGTATGAGGGACGACGACGATCTGGTGCGGGTCGTCGTAGAGGACGTGCCCGGGATCCGGGCTGGTGAAGCGGTCACACGGGACCTGATGGGACTCGAGGATGGCGAGATACCCGGGCACCCGGGTGAAGAGATGAGTGGCGCTCGGTTTGAACCAGGCAGCGGCCAGCGGATTGTCGGCGTACACAGTGGGGTCGACATCGGACGGGTTCGTGTAGGTGGCGTCGTACCAGGCGTTGTTCTCCCGGCGCCAGGCTTCCTCGGCGTCGGTGAGCAGTCCGCGGTGTCCCAGTTGGTTGACCAGGCCGAAGATGCCGATCCGGCGGCCGCGGTGGTCGGGGTCAGGGCTCTGATAGCGGATGTACACGGGAAATGCCTATCAGCCGGCGCGGACAGTCTTCGGTGTGTCCGGGGTCACTAGGCCCGCCGGACCCGGGAGAAGTCGACTCCGGAGAGCAAGTAGGCTTGCGCGGGCACAGTTTCGGGTGCCCATGCTGATACTTGTTCCAGAAACTCGCAGGGAACTCGAGGAGAAGACCGCGTGACTTCCCATCGCCCCGCGGCGGTCGTGATCATGGCCGCCGGACTCGGAACCCGGATGAAATCGGCGATCCCGAAGGTGCTGCACGAGATCGGCGGGCGCAGCCTCGTCGGGCACGCCGTGGTCACCGCCCGGGCACTCACCCCCGAGCATCTCGTCGTCGTGGTCGGTAACGGCCGCGAGCTGGTCGAGGCTCACCTCGCCGAGGTCGACCCGGACGCTCGTACGGCGGTGCAGGAGAAGCAGCTCGGCACCGGGGACGCGGTCCGCGCCGGGCTGACCGCCGTACCGGCGAGCTTCGACGGCTCGGTCATCGTCACGTCGGGTGACGTCCCGCTGCTCGAGGCGGAGACGCTGCACGAGCTGATCGCGGACCACGACAAGCACGGCAACGCGGTCACCGTGCTGACCGCGCGGGTGCCGGACCCGACCGGGTACGGACGGATCGTGCAAGGGCCGGACGGCACCGTCGCCGAGATCGTCGAGCACAAGGACGCGACGCCGGAGCAGCGGGAGATCGACGAGATCAACGCCGGCATCTACGTCTTCGACGCGGCCACGCTGCGCGACGGCCTGAGCCGGATCACCACCGACAACGCCCAGGGCGAGCTGTACCTCACCGATGTCCTCGCGATCGCCCGCACCGACGGCAAGCGGGTCGGTTCGCACGTCACCGAGGACGCGATGCAGACCGAGGGCGTCAACGACCGGGTCCAGCTGGCCACGCTCCGGGCCGAGCTGAACCGCCGTACCCTCGACAAGCTGATGCGCGAGGGGGTGACCGTCGTCGACCCGAACACCACCTGGGTCGACCAGACCGTCCAGCTCGACCGCGACGTGACCCTGCTGCCGAACACCCAGCTGCACGGCGAGACCACGGTCGGATCCGGTACGACGATCGGCCCGGACACGACGCTGACCGACGTACGGATCGGGGCCGGTGCGACGATCATCCGCACCCACGGGTCGAGCTCGGAGCTCGGCGACGGCGCGAACGTCGGCCCGTTCGCCTACCTCCGTCCCGGCACCAAGCTGGGCGTGAAGGCCAAGATCGGCACGTTCGTCGAGACCAAGAACAGCACGATCGGCGACGGCGCCAAGGTGCCGCACCTGACGTACGCCGGGGACGCCACGATCGGCGAGGGCGCGAACATCGGCGCCGGCACGATCTTCGCCAACTACGACGGCGTCGCGAAGCACCCGACGCACATCGGCAAGCACTCGTTCATCGGCAGCAACTCGGTCATCGTGGCGCCGCGGACGGTTGCGGACGGCGCCTACCTGGCCGCCGGGACCGCGCTGACCGAGGACGTCGGGCCGGGCGAGATCGCGGTTGCCCGCGGCCGGCAGCGCAACATCAAGGGCTGGGTCGCGCGGAAGCGGGCCGGCACCAAGACCGCCAAGGCGGCCGAAGAAGCTCAAGCGGCGGACAAGGCAGCGGATCCGGCCGTGCTGGGCGACACTGGCGAGAAGGCGTAACGGGAGGCACGGGCCATGAGCGGGATGAAGCGAACCACCGAGAAGAACCTGATGGTGTTCTCCGGCCGGGCCCATCCCGGTCTGGCCGAGGAGGTCGCCCAGAATCTCGGCGCCGGCCTGGTGCCGACCCAGGCGTACGACTTCGCCAACGGCGAGATCTACGTCCGGTTCGAGGAGTCGGTCCGGGGCAGCGACGCGTTCGTGATCCAGAGCCACACCTCGCCGATCAACGAGTGGATCATGGAGCAGCTGATCATGGTCGACGCGCTGAAGCGGGCGTCGGCCAAGCGGATCACCGTCGTACTGCCGTTCTACGGGTACGCGCGGCAGGACAAGAAGCACCGTGGCCGGGAACCGATCTCGGCCCGGCTGATGGCCGACCTGTTCAAGACCGCCGGCGCGAACCGGCTGATCTGCGTCGATCTGCACACCTCGCAGATCCAGGGCTTCTTCGACGGCCCGGTGGACCACCTGATGGCGATGCCGATCCTGAGCGAGTACGTCCGGAACAAGTACGGCGACGAGCAGCTGGCCGTGGTCTCGCCGGACGCCGGCCGGATCAAGGTGGCCGAGCAGTGGTCGGCCCGGCTGAACAACGCGCCGCTGGCCTTCATCCACAAGACCCGCGACATCGACCGCCCGAACGAGACGGTCGCGAACCGTGTCGTCGGTGAGGTCAAGGGCCGGGTCTGCATCCTGGTCGACGACATGATCGACACCGCGGGCACCATCACCAAGGCGGCCGACGCGCTGTACGCCGAGGGCGCCGCGGGCGTGGTGATCGCCGCGACCCATGCGATCCTGTCCGGCCCGGCGGTGGACCGGCTGAAGAACTGCCAGGCCAGCGAAGTGATCGTCACCAACACGCTCCCGATCGCGGAGGACCGCCGGTTCGACAAGCTCACCGAGCTGTCGATCGCCCCGCTGATCAGCCGAGCCATCCGCGAGGTCTTCGAGGACGGCTCGGTGACCAGCCTGTTCGACGGCCGCGCCTAACCACCCTGGGTACGACGCCACGCGAAGTAGCCGAGGCCGATGGCGGCTGCTGTCATCGGCAAGGCGGTGATCAGTCCGGCAATGCCGTTCCCGGGGATGAAGAACGTGAGCGCGATCGTCATCGCCAGTACCGGGATCCACCGCGGGACGACGTGCGCCCGCAGCAGCCCGACGCACTGGATGACCGTGCCGACGGCGACCGAGAGCGAGCCGACGATCATGGCGGCGAACAGGTGGAACATGTCGTCGGCGACGTGTTCCATCACCGGCGTACCGATCGAGGCGTCCATCCCGGTGGCGAAGTAGTACGTCGCCGCCCAGCCGCCGACGCCGACCGCGTAGAGCGCCGTACCGACCCACATGATTACCCCGCCGACGGTGGCCCAGGCCGCACCGCGGCGGCGGACCAGGTAGGTGGTGAGGAAGGCCTGGGCCGGTACGTTCAGGATCAGGTTCGCGCTGAGGAACACGAGCAGGCCCCACCAGCGGTCGCGCAGTGGCTGGATGTCGGCGTACGTGTAGGTCTCGCCGCCGCCGGACGGGGAGGGCCAGAGCAGTCCGCCGGGTAGGGCGGCCAATGAGGTGAGGCCGAGCACCAGGCCGACCAGGCCGATGCGGCGACGGGTGACGGGATCGGTTGCCGGTACGACGGCCGTGGTGGTTTCGGTGGACATGGGAACCCCCTGCTGGAGAAATCGGACAGCTCCAGGGAACGTCCGGGCACCGGGCTGCCGCATCGGAGCCGGTACGGACCCGGATCTCCGTGCTGACTCGGAGCCGCCAGGGCGGATCGCGGCCTTACTCTGACCACATGCGGTGGCCGCGGTGGATCTCGCTCGGTCTCTCCCTGCTCGTCCTGGCGATGGTCGTGGGGAGCAGTTGGCTGCTGATCGCCTATCGGCACGGGCCGCACACCGTCCGGAACTTCGCCGCCCTCGTCGCGGTCGCGGCCGCCATTACGCTGCTCGGGCTCGTCATCAGCCTGCGCGAGCGGCGGAATCCCGTCGGTGCCCTTCTCAGCTGGATCGGTGCGTCGGCGGTCTTCCTCACCGCGCGCGACGTGTACTTCAGCGTCGTCGTCAGCGATCCCGGCCAGGTGCCGCTGGACAGCCGGGTCGTCGCCTGGTTCGACGAGAGCGGCTGGTGGCTGTTCGTAGCGGTCGCCCTCTTGCTGCTGTACTTCCCGGACGGACGGTTGCCGAGTCGCCGTTGGCGACTACTCCCGCCGGCCTTGGTGCTGCTCGGCATTGCCCAGCAGGTCTTCGGTGCCTTCAACTCGACGCCGTTCCTCGAGCCGCTGCAGGATCTGGCCAGGCCCTATGCCCGGATGCCGTTGCCGTTGCGGATCGTGAGTGAGGTTGCCTTCGGCGCACTGCTTGTCGCGATGCTGGCGGCCGCGGCGTCCGTGGTGGCGCGCTATCGCCGAGCGACCGGCAAGATGCGCGCCCAGTTGAAGTGGTTGTCACTGGCGGGCCTGGCTGCAGTGTTCTACCCCCTTGTCTGTGGGGCCGAGATCATCGTCACCGGACATACCGGCATCGTCGCAACGGTCTTCGGGATCGCCACGCTGGTGAGTCTTCCGGCCTCTGTCGCGGTCGCAATGCTCCGGCACGACCTGTACGACGTAGACCGCGTGCTGGCCGACACCGTCACGTACGGCATCGCGACGGTGGTCCTCCTCGGCACCTATGCCCTCTCCGCGGTGGCACTCGGCCTGGTCATCAGCGACTCCGCAGCCGTCGCCGCAGCCGCAACCGCCGTGTGTGCGTTGATCCTGTCACCGCTGCGATCCCGGCTGCAGCGCGCAGTGGACCGACGGCTCTATCCACCACGGCGTGCAGCCCTCCTGGCCATCGAGGACCTGCAGCGCCGGATCCACACCGAACAGGCCCAGCCGGAAGAGCTGGAGTCTGCACTGCGCACCGCACTGCGCGATCCGGCCCTGCGAGTCGGTCTCCTCGTCCCAGGTGCCTCCGGCTTCGTCGACGCCGCGGGTACGCCGGTCAGTGGTCCACAGCTGATCCCGGTGACGCTGGGCGGCGTGCAGATCGGCGTACTAGCGTCTGACGCGACGAGTCCCGCCGTACTGAAGGCTGTGGCGGCCGGGGCGGCCAGTCTGGTTGAGGTGACGCGGTTGCGGGCCGAGCTGGGTGGTGCGTTGCGTGAGGTCGAGGCGAGCCGGGCGCGGCTGGTTCAGGCGGGTGATGCGGAGCGGCGGCGGCTCGAGCGGGATCTGCATGACGGTGCGCAGCAGCGGCTGGTCTCGTTGGGAATGGCGATGCGATTGGCGCAGCGGCACCTCGGTGACGGGTCGGTTGATGTGGATGGGCTGCTGGATCAGGGCGTCGCGGAGTTGGCGACGGCGGTGGCCGAGTTGCGGCAGATCGCGCACGGGTTGCGGCCGACGAGCCTTGATGACGGGCTGCATGCGGCGCTGAGTGGGATCACGCAGGCGCTGCCGATTCCGGTCCGCCTGCAGATACCTCCTGATCTGCCCGAGGAGTTGGCGACCACGGCGTACTTCGTCGCGGCGGAGGCGGTCACGAACGCGGCGAAGTACGCGAACGCGACGTCGATCGCGGTCCGGGTGGCGCAGTCGACCGGCGAGGTGCGGGTGCTGATCGAGGACGACGGGTGCGGGGGAGCGGCGCCGCGGCCGGGCTCGGGGCTGAGCGGCTTACTCGACCGGGTTGCGGCGGTTGGTGGGTCGCTGGAACTCCGGAGTCCGGTTGGACGAGGCACGACGGTGGAAGCGGTGTTGCCATGCGGATCGTGAGCGGGGGTTTGCCGTGCGGATCGTGATCGGGGAGGACTCGGCGTTGTTTCGCGAAGGCCTGGCGCGGTTGCTGGCCGATGCCGGGCACGAGATCGCCGGCCTGGCCGAGGACGCGCCGAGCCTGGTGACCACGGTGGCCCAGACGTCGCCCGATCTCGCCGTCATCGACATTCGGATGCCGCCCGACCACACCGACGACGGAGCCCGGGCCGCCCGCCGGCTGCGGATGCAGAACCCCGAGCTCGGCATCGTGCTGCTGTCCCAGCACGTCGAGACTCGGCACTCGGTCGAACTCGTCGCGACCGGCCGCTTCGGCTACCTGCTGAAGGACCGCGTCCTCGCGGTCGACGAGTTCCTCGACGCCCTGGACCGGGTCGCATCCGGCGGATCGGCGCTCGACCCCGAAGTGGTGGCCCAGTTGATCGGGCGGCAGCGTGCCGACGATCGGCTGGCACCGTTGACCCCGCGTGAGCGGGAGGTGCTCGCGCTGATGGCCGAGGGGTGTACGAACGTCGGCATCGGGCGGCGGTTGTTCCTGACCGAGCGGACCGTGGAGACGCACGTCGGCAGCATCCTGGCGAAGCTCGGGCTGATCACCAACGACGAGCAGCATCGCCGGGTGCTCGCCGTACTGGCCTATCTTGGTGAGCACTGACCGCTCTCCGGAGGTTGCTGCCAATGCGGATCGCTGTGTTCCACCCCGGCGCGATGGGTTCGAAACTCGCCGCCCAATTAGTTGCCGCAGGCCACGAAGTGCATTGGGTGTCGGAGGGCCGCAGCGAGGCCTCCCGGGCCCGCGCCGACGAAGCCGGCCTGATCGGTACGTCGTTCACCGACGCGGTCGGCAAGGCCGAGGCCGTGCTCTGCTCGTGTGCCCCGCAAGGCGCTGTCGACATCGCGCGGCAGGTGGGCCAAGCGGGATTCGCCGGGCTCTACATCGAGGCGAACCCGTTGTCGCCGCTGTCGTTGCGGGAGGCGCAGTCCGCCGTGCCCGATGCGACCTTCGTGGACGCCGGCGTGGTCGGTCCGCCGCCGACCGGTGGGCCGAGTCCGACGCACCTGATGCTGTCCGGTGCCGCCGCCGATCAGGTCGCCGAGCTCTGGGCCGGTACGGCGGTCACGCCGATGGTGGTCGGCTCCGAGCCAGGGGCGGCCAGCGCGGCGAAGTCGTCGTACGCCCTCTACAACAAGGGCAAGGCGGCACTGGCTGTACTGGCGTTCCAGTTGGCGGAGAAGCATGGCGTCACCGATGCGCTCGTCGCCCAGCAGGTCCGCGCGGACGCGGAGTCGCTCAAGGACCCGTCGCTGCCGGAGAACCTGCGCCGCGTGGCCTGGCGCTGGGGCCCGGAGTTCGACGAACTGGCGGCCACCCTGGATGATGCCGGACTCGAAGGCGACGCGGCCCGCGCGCTCCGCCAGGTCTGGACGAAGCTCAGCTGACGGTCTGCCCGTAGTCGCGGAGGACGAAGGCTGGGATCCGGTCGATCACGCCGGCCATCGCCTCCAGGCGTGGCAGCAGCTCGGGCACCACGAACTGGCCGACTCCCCAGGAGACGAGTGCGTTCCCGGCGAACTGCCATTCCAGCCCGGGGTTGAACAGCATCCACTCCATCATCCGGGGGTGCAGGACGGCCGAGGCGTAGCGATCGTCCGCGCAGGCGACCCGGAACGCGTCGTTGAACGCCTCGCTCTCGAGCTCGAGATCCCGGCCGCCGAAGGCCCGCTTCAATCCTGAGTCCCAGGTGAGGGTGAGCGGCGGTAGTGCGGCCGGGAGGTTGAGGGCAACCACGTGTACGGCGTGCTGCTGCTGGGTCTTGCCGTTGCTCGTCGTGTACGTGTAATCGAGTACGCACACTCCGCGACCGCGGTAGTCGCCGGCGAACGCCTCACCGGGCCGGCCGCGCTGGAACAGGTTCTCGGTGACCTGCATGAGCCATGGGTTCGGTGGGACCGGATACCAGCCGTACTGCGCCGCCGCGATCGCCCTCTGCCGAGACCGCTCGCGCAGTTGCCTGCGCCGCCAGACGGCCAGCCAAATCACCGCTGCGATCAGCGCGATCAGCAGCGGCAGGGAGAGCAGGAGAGAGGTGGACAACACCCCGGCAACGTATCGAACGACAGGTGCGGAAACCGGTCACGGCGACGGCTGCCGAACCTGGAGCAAAGTCCCGGTGGGAACGGATTTCCCGTACGGCCGGAGTGGTGGGTAGACTGTTTTGGTTGCCTCGGCGAGGGACGCCCCCCGAGAACTGTTGGGCGCGGCTCCGTGATCGACGCGGTGGTTCGTTGCCTGACGCCTTCTCCGGGGTCACAAAGCGCCCGCTGAGGCCGCAGCCGAGTTCCACCTAGTCAACTGATCACCGCAACGCATTCAAGGAGTTCATCTCGTGGCCGAGGTCAAGATCCAAGCCGAATCGCGTACGGAGTTCGGCAAGGGTGCTGCCCGCCGAATCCGCCGGGAAAACAAGGTTCCCGCCGTCCTCTACGGCCATGGCAGTGACCCCGTGCACATCACGCTGCCCGGTCACGACACCATGCTGGCCCTGAAGACCGCCAACGCCCTGCTGATGATCGAGGTCGAGGGTGGCGAGTCCCACCTGGCGCTGCCGAAGCAGGTTCAGCGCGACCCGATCAAGGGCTTCATCGAGCACGTCGACCTGGTCATGGTCCGGCGCGGCGAGAAGGTCCAGGTCGACATCGCGGTCCACCTCGAGGGCGAGGCCGTCAGCGAGACCCTGGTCGTGCTGGAAGCGCAGAGCATCCTGGTCGAGGCCGAGGCGACGCACATCCCCGACGGTGTCACCGTCTCGATCGAGGGCCTGGACGTCGGCGCCCAGATCCACGCCTCCGACCTGCAGTTGCCGGCCGGGACGACACTGGCCATCGAGCCGGAGACCCTGATCGTCAACATCACCGCGCAGCAGACCGCCGAGCAGGCCGAGGCCGAGCTGGCCGACGCCGAGGCCGAGGCCGGCATCGAGCGGGACGAGCCGGAGACCGCGGCCGAGGAGCCGGTGGCCGCCGCCGCCGAGTAGTCTGCGGTCACACAGACACAACAGGAGGGCCGGGAATCCGTGGCGGACGACGTGTGGTTGGTCGTCGGACTGGGGAATCCCGGCCCTTCGTATGCCCGCACCCGGCACAACATCGGTCACCTGGTGGCCGATGAGCTGGCGGCCCGGACCGGCGGGAAGTGGAAGCAGCACAAGCAGGTCAAGTCCGAGGTGATCGAGACCCGGATCCGTGGCCTGCGGACGGTTCTGGCCAAACCCCGCTCGTACATGAACGAGTCCGGCGGCCCGGTGTCGGGCCTGTTGAAGTTCTTCAAGCTGGAGCCGGTCAACCTGCTCGTCGTCCACGACGAGCTCGACATCGACTTCGGCGTACTGCGGTGCAAGTTCGGCGGCGGCGACAACGGCCACAACGGGCTCAAGTCGCTGCGGAAATCGCTTGGCACCGGTGAGTACTATCGAGTCCGGTTCGGTGTGGGTCGTCCGCCGGGCCGGCAGGCGCCCGCCGACTTCGTCCTCAACGAGTTCTCCTCCACCGAACGCAAAGACCTCCCGTTCGCCGTGGACCGGACCGCGGATGCCGTCGAATCCCTGCTCACCGACGGCCTGGACGCCACCCAAGGGAAGTACAACTCGTGAAGCTCAGCGGCCTTGTCGACACTCTGATCACCGATCCGGTGGTCGCCGAGGCCGTTCGTGACGCCAAGTCCGACGACGTCACGACTCTCGATCTCAGCGCGCCGACCCCGATCCGCCCGGTCCTGCTCGCCGCGCTCGCGTCCGAGCAGCAGGGCGCCGGCCGTCCGGTCCTGGCCGTCACCGCGACGTTCCGTGAGGCCGAGGAGCTGACCGAGGCGCTGCAGTGCCTGGTCGAGCCCGGCACGGTCGCCTACTACCCGGCCTGGGAGACGCTTCCGCACGAGCGGCTCTCGCCCCGATCGGACACGGTCGGCCGGCGTCTCGCCGTACTGCGGCGACTTGTGCACCCGGATCCGTCGGACGAGACGACCGGGCCGATCAAGATCCTGGTCGCGCCGGTGCGATCTGTGCTGCAGCCGCAGGTCGCCGGGCTGGCCGATCTGAAGCCCGTGCAGCTGCACGTCGGCGACACGATGGAGCTCGAGGAGGTCGTCGAGGCCCTGGCGGGCGCCGCGTACCACCGGGTCGATCTGGTCGAGCGGCGTGGTGAGTTCGCGGTCCGCGGCGGCATCATCGACGTCTTCCCGCCGACCGAGGAGCACCCGCTGCGGGTCGACTTCTTCGGTGACGACGTGGAAGAGATCCGGTACTTCGCGGTCGCCGACCAGCGGTCACTGGAGATCGCCGAGCACGGGTTGTGGGCTCCGCCATGTCGTGAGCTGTTGCTGACGGAGGAGGTCCGTTCGCGGGCCGCCGTACTGGCGAAGGAACACCCGGAGCTGGCCGAGCTGCTCGAGAAGCTGGCCGAGGGACATGCCGTCGAGGGCATGGAGTCCTTGGCGCCGGTCCTGGTCGACCACATGGAGCTGCTGGTCGATCTGATGCCGGCCGGTACGCACGTCGTCGTCAGCGATCCCGAACGGGTCCGGGCCCGGGCGCACGATCTGGTCGCGACCAGCCAGGAGTTCCTGGAGGCGTCATGGGCCGCTGCCGCCGGTGGTGGCGATGCGCCGATCGACCTGGGGGCCGCGGCGTACATGTCGCTCGGCGATGTCCGGTCGCAGGCGCTGGCCAAGGGCCTGGCCTGGTGGAGCCTGTCGCCGTTCACGGCCGCGCCGACCGATGCACCGGAGCTGCGCGACTCGATGGGTGCGCGCGTCTCGTTCGACATCGACACTGAGGCCGGTGCGGTCACCAGTCGGGCGATCGCCGCGCACGAAGTCGATCCGTACCGTGGTGAGACGGCGGCCGCGGTCGAGGACATCCGCGGCTGGTTGCGGGACGGCTGGCGCGTCGTCTGCGTCACCGAGGGCCACGGTCCAGCGCAGCGTCTCGCCGAAGTGTTCTCCGAGGCCGAGCTGCCCGCCCGGGCTGTCGAGGGGATCGACTCCGTGCCGGAGCCGGGCGTCGTACTGATCTCGCAGGGGCAGCTGGACCACGGGTTCATTGCCGACGGCATCAAGCTCGCGGTGCTCACCGAGAACGACCTGGCCGGTCAGCGGTCCGCGGCCGAACGCCGTTCGCAGCAACGGATGCCGTCGCGCCGCAAGAAGACGATCGATCCGCTGGAGCTGCAGCCCGGCGACTACGTCGTCCACGAGCAGCACGGCGTCGGCCGGTACGTCGAGATGATGCAGCGGACCGTCGGCACGGGAGCCCAGAAGGCCACCCGCGAGTACGTCGTGATCGAGTTCGCGCCGAGCAAGCGCGGTCAACCCGGCGACCGCCTGTACGTGCCGACCGACCAGCTCGACCAGGTCACCCGGTACGTCGGGGGCGAGCAGCCGACCCTGGACAAGATGGGTGGCGGCGACTGGGCCAAGCGCAAGGGCCGCGCCCGCAAGGCGGTCCGGCAGATCGCCGGCGAGCTGATCAAGCTGTATGCCGCCCGTCAGGCGACCAAGGGACACGCGTTCGCCAAGGACACCCCGTGGCAGCGTGAGCTGGAGGACGCGTTCCCGTTCGTGGAGACGCCGGACCAGCTCGCCACCATCGACGACGTGAAGCACGACATGGAACGCGTCATGCCGATGGACCGGATCGTGTGTGGTGACGTCGGCTACGGCAAGACCGAGATCGCCGTCCGGGCCGCGTTCAAGGCAGTGCAGGACGGCAAGCAGGTCGCCGTACTGGTGCCGACGACGCTGCTCGTGCAGCAGCACTACGCGACCTTCGCCGAGCGGTACGCCTCCTTCCCGGTGAACGTGGCCCCGCTGTCGCGGTTCCAGACCGACAAGGAGGCCAAGGCGACGATCGACGGCCTGGCCGACGGTTCGGTCGACGTGGTGATCGGGACGCACCGGCTGTTCAGCGGCGAGGTGGCGTTCAAGGATCTGGGCCTGGTCGTGGTCGACGAGGAGCAGCGGTTCGGCGTCGAGCACAAGGAGCAGCTGAAGCGGTTGCGGACGGCGGTCGACGTACTGACGATGTCCGCGACGCCGATCCCGCGGACCCTGGAGATGTCGATCACCGGGATCCGGGAGATGTCCACGATCGCGACGCCACCCGAGGAGCGACACCCGGTGCTCACCTTCGTCGGTGCGTACGACGAGGGCCAGGTGACTGCCGCGATCCGGCGCGAACTGCTCCGCGAGGGCCAGGTCTTCGTCGTCCACAACCGGGTCAACACGATCGAGAAGGCCGCCGCCCGGATCCGCCAGCTCGTCCCCGAGGCCCGCGTCTCGGTGGCGCACGGGCAGATGAACGAGCACACCCTCGAGAACGTGATCCAGGGCTTCTGGGAGAAGCAGTCGGACGTGATCGTGTGTACGACGATCGTCGAGTCCGGGATCGACATCTCGAACGCGAACACGATGATCGTCGAGCGGTCGGACCTGCTCGGGCTGTCCCAGCTGCACCAGCTCCGCGGCCGGGTCGGTCGTGGCCGGGAGCGTGCGTACGCGTACTTCTTCTTCCCGCCGGAGAAGCCGCTGACCGAGACCGCGCACGACCGGCTCGCCACGATCGCGCAGCACGCCGACCTGGGTGGCGGTATGGCGGTCGCGATGAAGGACCTGGAGATCCGCGGCGCCGGCAACCTGCTCGGCGGCGAGCAGTCCGGGCACATCGCGGACGTCGGCTTCGACCTGTACGTCCGGCTCGTCGGCGAGGCGGTCGCGGAGTACCGCGGCGACACCCAGGCCGAGGAGCCCGAGGTCAAGATCGAGCTCCCGATCGACGCGCACCTGCCGCACGACTACATCCCGTCCCAGCGGCTGCGCCTGGAGATGTACCAGCGGCTCGCGGCTGTCCGGGACGAGGACGGGATCGCCGAGCTGGTCGAGGAACTGCACGACCGGTACGGCGACATCCCGCAGCCGGTGCTGAACCTGATCGAGGTGGCGAAGTTCCGCAACCACGCCCGCCGGGCCGGGCTGCACGACGTCACCCTGCAGGGCAATCTGATCCGGTTCGGACCGGTCGAGCTGCCCGATTCGAAGGTGCTCCGGCTGAACAGGCTGTACCCGAAGAGTCTGGTCAAGGCGCAACTGCGTACGATCCTGGTGCCGAGACCTGCCACCCGGCCGGTCGCCGGTCAGCCGCTCCGTGACCAGGAGCTGCTGCAATGGTGTACCCGGTTGATCGACGACGTGATCGCTGAGCCGGTGGGAGTACCGGCATGAACCTGAGTAGAAGCGAGGAGATTCGGTGAGCAGAGGGCGGAAGCTTGGGGCTCTCGGTGCGGCGGCCGCGATGGTGCTGCTGGCCGGCGGCTGCGCGGCGGGGACGCACCCGGGCGCGGCGGCCGTGGTCGGCAAGACCGAGATCACTGTCGGCGACCTCGACAAGACCTCGCGTGCGGTCACGACGGCCCTCGGGCAGGACTTCACCACCAGCATCACGCTGAACGAGTTGGTGAACAACGCACTGGTCGAGCAGATCCGTGAGCAGCGGTCGATCCCGGTGAGCGCCGCGGAGACCGCCGAGGCGGCGAAGCTCGTGGTCCGGGACGAAGCGGCGTACCAGCGCTTCCAGGGCAGCGAGCTGACGCGCGACTTCCTGAACCAGGTCGCCTCCGCCGCGGTCACCACGATCAAGCTCGGCGGCGGGACCGGGGTCAACGACCCGCAGGCGCAGCAGAAGCAGCAGGACGGCATGGCCGTGATCAAGGAAGCGTCGAAGGACATCAAGATCACCGTCTCCCCGCGCTTCGGCCAGTGGACCGACGGTGCCATCGACGGCAAGATCTCCGGCTCGCTGTCGCTGGAGTCCGACCAGGCCAAGGCCAAGCGCGAAGCCGCTGAGGCCCAGCAGCAACAGCAGCAGGGCCAGGGCTGAGGCAGCCGCATGCCTGGTGACACCGCCGGTGGGATCACGGTTGTCCTGACCAGTCCCCGGGTGGCACCAGGCCTGCTCACCCGCGCGGCCTGGCAAGCGCTGGAGTCCGCTGACGAGATCGGTGCGTCCGGCGGCCCGAGCACACGTCCGGACGTGCAGGCCGTGGTCGGCTCCGGTCTACCCGTTTCGCAGGTCGACGAGGCCTGGGCTTGGCTGTCCACTGCGGCCGGCGACGGTCGTCAGGTCGTCTGGCTCGTGGGTGACGACGGCGAGCCGGGCCTGTTGCGGGTCCTCGCGGACCAGCTGAGCCGGGACCCACGACCGCCGTACGAGGTCGAGATCCTGCACGGCTCGTACGACGTACCTGGCGCGCGGCTGATCGACCTGATCCGGGTGATGGACCGCCTCCGCCGCAACTGCCCGTGGGATCAGCAGCAGACCCACGAGAGCCTCGCGAAGTACCTGCTCGAGGAGACCTACGAGACCCTCGAGGCCATCGAGACCGGCGACCGTTCGCACCTGCGCGAAGAGCTCGGCGATCTGGCACTGCAGATCGCGTTCCACTCCCGTATCGCGGAGGAGGACGTTGAAAACGGCTTCACCGTCGACGACGTGGCGGGCGACATCGTCGAGAAGCTGATCCGCCGCCACCCGCACGTCTTCGGCGACGAGCAGAACAAGGACCTGGCCGCGGTCGAGGCCAACTGGGAAACGATCAAGGCCGCCGAGAAGCAGCGCACCTCCGCCCTGGAAGGCATCCCGCTCGCTCTCCCGGCCCTGGCCCTTGCCGACAAGATCCTGGGCCGGGCCGCCAAGGTCATCCCCGCCGACGATGAGACGCCGGCGCCGGCCACGGACGCCGAGCGCATCGGCCGGCAACTCCTCGATCTCGTCCGGACCGCCCGCGCGCTCGACATCGACCCAGAACAAGCACTCCGCGGCACGGTCCGATCGTTGACCGACCGGATCCGCGCCGCGGAGCAAGAAGCTTAGGAAACCAGTACCGCAGTCGTTGCCTTGAGCATGTTCGCCGTACTCAAGGTGCACAGCCCGTACACGATCGGCGTCTCGCCGCCGAACGACACGTTGAGAAGCTCGGCGTCCCGCTGCGCAACCGCCAGCGCATGCCGCTCTTCACTCACGAAGCCGATCCACGAGTACGACGTGGTGCGGTGCGGGAACAGCTCGACCCCGGCCGGCACCGAGATGTGCACGTTGATCATCGTCAGCGGTTCGGTGACGGGCTGCCCGTCCTCGATCCCGATCACGCTGTGGGCCTGCCACACCTGAACGAAGTCCGGCGTGAGCCCCGCCGTCACCACACTGTCCGCGGCCAGCTTGCCCCCCAGCAGCTGGTCCACATGAGCGCTGAGCCATACCGGCACCTCGCCCACGACCGGCCCGGTCTTCAGGCCGGAGAAGTCCTCGACGCCACGGATTCGAACCGTGGGAGAACTCAGCACCCCCGGGTGGGTCCGGTTCTCCTCAGGAGACCGCACGCACCCCAGAACCTGTCGCGAACCCTCGTCCTCGCGGCTAATCGTCAGCGCGAGGACCGGTGCGTACGTCGCGACCGGTTCTGTAGACCCCGCGGCGAGTTCCAGTGCGTCAAGCCACTCACGCGGAACCCTCCTGAGGTCGTGGTCAACACCAGTTGTGTTCATCAGTCCTTCACGATCTCCAATTCTTCAAGCACGGAAAAGAACCAGTCCCCCGCTTGCACGCGTGCGGTATCGAGGAAGTCGTTGAGTTTGACGTCCTGATCCCGCAGATCCTGCTGGCCGAAGGCCATGGTGTCGCCGGCGTCGAGCAGGGCCGCCTCGAGGCGGCCGACGGACGCCAGCCAGTCGTCGACGAGCTGCGCCGGATCCCCTTTCTGACCGCTCGCTTCGATCCGGGCCATCAGGTCCTCGCGGTTGCGGGGAGTCAGGTCCAGATGAAACAACCGTGGAACGACCGGCATCAGGCGGTGGCCCTGCGGGTCGATCTTCTCAACGATCCACAACGGTTCAGGTAATGCGATCTCCTGGAGCGCACCGACCGGTACGTCGGCGCCGAACTCGTCCAGGAGGCCGTGCCGCGCGGCCCGGCTGAACGCGTCCGAGTTGACACTCGCCTCGCGATCACCCGCGATCAGCTTGCGTCGTGCCTCGTGGCTGGTCGAGGTCGACCGCGGCCCCCGCTGTCCGTCTCCGACGAGATCCTCGTCGGAGACGTGGCTACTGACGAGTTGGTACGTCGCGGACTTCGCGTCCTGCTGCAGCAGGACCCGACGGCCGAGCGGGCGTCCGGGCCGCTCGGCGTAACCATGGACGAGAACCAGCGCGACCCCGAAGCCGAAGCCTCCGGTCGCGCCGCCGCCGCGCCGGGCCGCATCCTTCTCGGCGTCGATACCGAGCTGGAAGTAGCTGGACAGGCGGTGCCGAGCGGCCGGGCCGGCCGGCGTCGACTCGTTGCTCTCGTCAACAACGACGACGGCCTTCAGGTGGGTCAGCGGCATCCGGTCGCGGACGAGATCGCGGTAGTGGGCCTCGATCACCTGGATGAACGCCGCTTCGGCGGACACGGCGGCCGGAATCGTCTCGAACTGATCCGGCTGGATGTTCGGCAGCGCCGGCCAGACGGCGCATTGGTTGCCCGCCGCCGTTCCGACCAGAACGAAGGACTGCCGGACGTCGTCGGACTCGTAGAGCTTGATGTCGTAGTCGAGCGGTCCTTCGTCCGGGTGCAGCCGGCCGCCGACCGCGAGGGCCTCGAAGATCCTGGTGATCTGCCGCTGTACGTCCCAGGTGGCGGCGGTGGGCACCGCCATCCCTCGGAGTTGCTGCTGGCGGGCGTGACTGGGAAAGACGATCGTCACTCGCTCCGGCAGGTTGATCCGGGCGTTCGCCAGCAGGCTGACGATGTCGAGTTCGTCGGCCAGGACGATGATCAGGCGGTCGAGGCCGCGAGATTTCAGCAGCTCCTCGAGCAGGGCGTCGCGGGTGGACGGTGACTCCACCGTCCGGACCGGGGAGGCGAACTGGGCGCGGGCGAGCTCCTCCAGCGCGGGCCGGTCGAGGAACTCGGCCAGTTTCGCGGCGTGCTCCAGCGACAGATCCTGGTTGGTGCCTTCGATCCGGTTGATCACATACCGGCTCACACCGATCTGGGCGCCGAGCGCTGCCTGACTCAGCCCGCGCTCGTTGCGCGCAGCGCGGATCAGATCGGCGATGGCGCGCCGGCTCTCCAGCGCGTTGTCAACGGACAGGCCAGCGGATGTCTCGGTCACCGCCTTCTCCTTCTGGGAGTCGTCTCACTCAAGGGCCGGTCTACCGCGTGGGGAGCTGAAGGGACGCCGTTGGCGCCATGAAAGCAGAGTGTCGGCCGAGGCCACGCGCAGGCGCGCCGCGCAGAAGTTCACAACCGTGCATCACAGCCTATCCCTGCCCCTCCTGGCTGCCTTTTCGACCCCCGTGCCAAGCGGGTGTTTCACATTGTGCGCGACGTGCGCACCTGTGCATAGAGGGGGCGCACATTTGTATTGACCTGTCGCATGTGCCGCAACTACTCTGAGCTTGAGGCTGATAACGAAGAGGCGGCCCGGTTGCACCCGAGCCGCCTCACATCACCGAGAACCCGACGACTTAGGCCAAGTGAGGGGTCGAGTCAGTGATGACACAAAAGCCTATCTCATGCTGTGCAATGTGCAACACACTCTGCACAATCGAGCTGGACAAGGCGGGAACGGTCCCGTCAACCGCGCACCTCCACCGCGGAGGTGCGCGATGACAAGCAGCAGATATCGCACCGCCCGGCGCCGGCCGACGCGACTGTCCCGGCCCCCCGGTGCGCGAGCGCGTGGACGAAGGCCCGGACGGGTCCGTGGCCACAGCCGTGGGCGGGGACGCCGACGGGGTGGATCCCGCGGTTGGATTCTCGCCCTGGTGATCGGGCTGCTCGTGGCGGTCTTGTCGGCATCGGCGGCGGTCTGGGCGACGCGGGGACACCGCGCGGCCGGGCCGGCGTTGGGCGCGACGATCGTCTACACGGCGCCTACGGCCAACCAGGGCGCGGTCCGGATCGACGGGTCCGCGCGGGCGATGATCGAGCAGGCCGGGATGGCGCACCAGGCGGTGCGGCTGGTCCGGGTGGACGGCAATGGCGCCGTCAGCTCCAGCTCGGTCGATCTGACTCCTCGGGTCGACGGCAAGCCGGACGGCGAGCCGTTGAAGGTTCAGGAGCGGGCCGCGGAGGAGATCGCGCGCTCGATCACGAAGCTCGAGGACCAGCTCAACGAGAAGAGCTCGACCGTCGGCGGGCAGGCGCTGTTCGCCGGTCTGTCGAGAGCCCGGATCGACACCTCGCGACCGGTCTTCATCTTCTCCTCGGGGCTGGACACCACCGATCCCATCGACTTCCGCAAGCTCGGCTTCGACGTCGCTCCGGCGACTCTGATCCAAGATCTGAAGACCGCCGGTGAACTGCCGGCACTGCGGAGCGCCGCGATCACCTTCGTGATGCTCGCCGAATCGGGCCCACAGCCGGCCCTGCGGCAACCGCAGTCGGTCTATCGCGAAACCCTGTGGAGTGGGCTGCTCCACGCAGCCGGAGCACCGTCGGTCCGGTTCGAGTACCCCGACGCGGCGCCGTCCAGTTCGACTCTGGCCGCGCCGGCCGTGGCGATCCCGCCACCACCAGGTACGCCGGTCCCGCCGCGGACCACGCGCGTACCCGGAGAGAAGACGTGCACATTGAGCGCGGCGACGTACTTCGCGTCGGACCAGGCGGTCCTGCTGGACCGCCCGGCGACGCTGCGAGCACTCGCCGCCTGCGTCAAGACGATCGGTCCGGCCACCCGGGTGTCCGTCGAAGGACACACGTCCGCGACCTCGAAACGGCCGAACAACCCGGTGGCGCTCCGGTTGAGCACCCAGCGGGCCCAGGTCGTGGCCGGGCTGCTGGTGCAGCTCGGAGTCGCGCGGAACCGCATTGACGCCAAGGGATTCGGCAACGCGAAGCAGCCGTTCCCCACCCCGAGCGACCCCAGGAATCGCTGTGTGGTCGTTCGCTTCAACAACGCAAGCTGACAGGAGACGGCGATGACCAGCCAGGTGATTCCGTTGCCGGACAACGGAGCCGAGAATCTCAGAGGACCGCACTACACGCGCCGCGAGGCCGTGCGGGCGGGCTTGTGCACAAGGGCGGAGTACCGCATCGCCTCCGCTTACTACGAGTACGTCGTACGCCACCACCAGGCCGTTGGTACGCCGCGGACCGAGTGGGAGCCGCAGGCCGTCGTCGGTCACCAGTTGAGTGCGCCGTACGAGCGGGACGCGCGGGAGTTGCTGTTCCTGCGGCTGAAGAACCAGGCCGACCCGGCGCTGGATGCGATCGACCGGCTGTGCGACGACGTCGAGACGACGATCGATGCCGCCCGCAAGCTTCCGGGGGACATCAGTACGCCGGAGACCAACAAGGTGTACAGCGGACGCACGGCCGCCGACCGGGTCGACTGGTTGACCGACCGGGTCGAGTCGGATCGGGCCGAAGGGCATCGGCATCACGATCGGGCGCCGGCGTGGTTGCGGCTGATCGCGCATGTCGCGCCGTGGGCCGAGGCGCTGGGGTTCCTTGCTTTCCTCACCTACTACCTGAACGTGCCGATCGCGACCCCGTGGCGGGACTGGATGGGGTGGACGTTCTCTCTGATCCTGGTCGTTTACATCATGCTGGGGCAGACCTGGCTGGTGGATCACGCGGCACGGGCGCACAACCACGCGCGGGAGGCGCAGGCCGACGGGCAGAAGCACCACGCGGAGGCCAGCCGGCGGCAGCGGCTCTGGTACCTGCTGGTGACCGGTACGGTCGCGGTCGGCATCACCACCGCGCTGATCGAGCGCGGACTGGATGCGCTCGGACGGGCGGAGACGGCTGTGACTGTGGTGATGGTGATGCTGGCCGTCACGACCGGGCTCTTGATGCCGACGTTGGCGTTCCTCGGCAAGGCGCTCGACGGCAGCAAGGTGTCGCGGGAGCGGGACGCGCTGTCGGAGGACCTCGACGAGGATCGGGAGCAGTACGACGAACTGGTCGAGGAGGCTGAAGCCGACCTGGCGACGGCTCGCAGTCTCGACCGTGAGCTGGTCGAGAAGATCGTGCCGGCGATCCTCCGCGACGCGCAGGACGTGGTCGACGACGCGCGAGCGCCGTACAACTTCCTGCGGTTGCAGATCGGCGGGCTGTCGAACCGGGTGGAGAACACCTCGGCAGTCGAGGTCGCGAACCGGCCGCCGATCCACAGTGGGATCCCGGGCGCTGAGCCGGTGAGTTTGCAGCCGGTGATCGACCGGGACAGCCGGCTTACCGCACTGCGCGCACGGCTGGGCGAGCTCACCCTGCGGCTGCGGCACCTGCCGCCGCACCCGTGGGATCACTCGTCGTTCGACCCCCGATAAAGCGGGTGCAGTGCACCGGCGCCGCTGGCAAAGTGGCGCCGGTGGACGTTGCGGAGGTGTTGTCGGAGCGCTGGGACCTCGAACCGGTCCGCCTGGAGGTGTTGACCGGCGGGATGAACTCCACCGCCTGGCTGGCCGCGGCGGATGGCTGGCGAGTGGTCCTCAAGTCGGTAGATGCCGGGGACTCGGCCTTCGCGCCCGGACTCGAGTTGGCGGCCCGACTCGACGATGCCGGCGTGATCACGGGCCGGCCGCGGCCGAGCACGCGGGGACGGCTGGTCGAGTACGTCGAGGATCGGCAGATCGCCGTACTGGAGTACGTCGACGGCGTGCCGCTGACCTCAGCTGATGCGGCCGCGATCGGGACGGTGCTCGGTCGGGTGCACACGGTTTCCGCAGCGGAGCCGGGAAATCTCGACGACTGGCTCCACTTGGTGACCCAGTTCGACAAGTACCTCGACCTGGAGCCCTGGATCCGCCCGGCCGTTGAGGGCGCGCTCGACGGTGTGAAGGTCCTCGACGGGTTGTCCTGGGCCTGGCTGCACGGCGATCCCTCGGCCGAGGCATTCCTCCGCCAATCCAACGGCGAGGTCGCCCTGATCGATTGGGGCAGCGCCATGTACGCCCCCATCCTGTACGACGTCGCCTCAGCCGTCATGTACACCGGGAAACCAGACCACCTGGTCCCGGCGTACCTAGACCGCCGCCCCAACCTCGCGGCCGAGCTCGAGCGAGGCCTGACCCCTTTCCTCCACCTCCGCTGGGCAGTCCAAGCCGCCTACTTCGCCTGGCGCTGCACCCAAGACATCCGCACCGGCATCACCAACCCCGCCGAAAACCACAAAGGCCTATCCGACGCCCGCCGCTCCTTCGAGAGCGCCTGAACCGAAGGGATCTGGGGGTCTTTCGGGCGCCACGGGGTGTTGCTGACGCGCGAGCTACTTCTGGATGCGATCGTTAGGGGCGACGCGGTCCAATGAGGTCACTGGTCTGGCGGCTAGGCTCAGGGCGATTCGTCATCGAGAACTTGGGAGTCAATGTGGCCACCATCGAGGCCGTCGGCGCCCGCGAGATCCTCGACTCGCGCGGCAACCCCACTGTCGAGGTCGAGGTTCTGCTCGACGACGACACCGTCGCCCGGGCGGCCGTGCCCTCGGGCGCGTCCACCGGTCAGTTCGAGGCCGTCGAGCTGCGGGACGGCGACAAGGACCGGTACGGCGGCAAAGGTGTCCAGAAGGCGATCACCGCCATCCTGGACGACATCGACAAGGAGATCGTCGGGTACGACGTCCACGAGCAGCGGCTGATCGACCACGCGCTGCTCGACCTGGACGGCACCCCGAACAAGGCCAAGCTGGGCGCGAACGCCATCCTCGGCGTCAGCCTCGCCGTCGCCAAGGCGGCCGCGGACAGCTCCGGCCTGCCGCTGTTCCGGTACGTCGGCGGCCCGAACGCACACGTCCTGCCGGTGCCGATGATGAACATCCTGAACGGCGGAGCGCACGCGGACAGCAACGTCGACGTCCAGGAGTTCATGATCGCCCCGATCGGCGCCGCCACGTACGGCGAGGCGCTGATGCAGGGTGCGGGTGTCTACCACGCGCTGAAGGCGGTGCTGAAGGAGCGCGGCCTGTCCACCGGCCTCGGCGACGAGGGCGGCTTCGCGCCGAACCTGCCGAGCAACCGCGACGCGCTCGACCTGATCCTGGTCGCGATCGAGAAGGCCGGCCTGGAGCCGGGCAAGGACATCGCGCTGGCCATGGACGTGGCCGCGAGCGAGTTCTTCACCGAGGGCGTGTACGCGTTCGAGGGTGGCAAGAAGTCGGCCGAGGAGATGATCGCCTACTACGCCGACCTGGTCGCGTCGTACCCGATCGTCTCGATCGAGGACCCGCTGAACGAGGAGGACTGGGACGGCTGGAAGGCCATCACCGCCGAGCTCGGCGCGAAGACCCAGCTGGTCGGCGACGACCTGTTCGTCACCAACGTCGAGCGGCTGCAGCGCGGCATCAACGAGAAGTCGGCGAACAGCCTGCTGGTGAAGGTGAACCAGATCGGCTCGCTGACCGAGACGCTGGACGCCGTCGACCTGGCCCACCGCAGCGGCTTCACCTGCATGATGAGCCACCGCTCCGGCGAGACCGAGGACACCACGATCGCCGACCTCGCGGTCGCGACGAACTGTGGCCAGATCAAGTCCGGCGCCCCGGCCCGGTCCGACCGCACCGCCAAGTACAACCAGTTGCTCCGGATCGAGGAGGAGCTCGACGACGCGGCGACGTACGCCGGTCGTTCGGCCTTCCCGCGCTACCAGGGCTGATCTTTCGGAGGTTTCGGTATGCCGTCCCGTCGGGATTCCGGTGCACGACCTGGCTCGCGTCCGTCGAGCCGGACCCAGTCGCGTCCACCGGCCCGGCGGGCCGACCAGCCCAAACGCCGTACGACGGGAACCGCGCCCGGCTCGGCCCGGACCCGCGGTTCCCGCAACCTGACCGGCCGGGCGGCCGTCGTACTGCTCGTGCTCGGCGCGCTGATCGTGTCGTACGCGCAGAGCCTGCGGGTGTGGTTCGACCAGCACCAGCAGGTCACCTCGCTGCAGCAGGAGATCCGGGACCGGGAGAAGCGGGTCTCGGAGCTGAACAACGAGATCGAGCGCTGGGACGACGACGCCTACGTCAAGGCGCAGGCGCGGCAGCGGCTCGGCTGGGTGATGCCGGGCGAGGTCGGGTACCGCGTGATCGGCGCGGACGGCAAGCCGGTCGGCGCCCCGCCGGAGCCCGCGGCCCCGTCCGACGGTACGACGGAAGCCCAGAAGCCGACGTGGTACACCAAGCTGTGGGGGAGCGTCGAGGGCGCGGGTAATCCACCCGCTCCGGCCACCGCCCCGACCCCGGCCAAGCCGACCCCGAAGCCGATCCTCACGCCGTCGCCTAAGGTGACTCGGTGACTTTGGATGAAGAAGCGGTCAGCAAGCAGCTAGGGCGGACCGCCCGTGGGATCCGGTCGATCGCACATCGCTGTACCTGCGGCCTGCCGGACGTCGTCGAGACGGAACCGCGACTGCCGGACGGTACGCCGTTCCCGACCACGTACTACGTGACCTGCCCGCGGCTCGCGTCCGCGATCGGCACGCTCGAGGCCGAGGGCATGATGAAAGAGATGACCGACCGCCTCGGGACGGATCCCGAGCTGGCCGAGCGGTACCAGGCGGCACACGAGTCCTACTTGGCCCACCGCGAGTCGATCGCCCACGTCGAGGAGATCGACGGCATCACCGCCGGCGGCATGCCCAACCGCGTCAAGTGCCTCCATGTCCTGGTCGGGCATTCTCTCGCCGCCGGCCCAGGCGTCAACCCCTTGGGGGACGAGGCTCTCGAAGCGTTGGAGGACTGGGGCCGTCGGGGACCGTGTGTCTGAGCGGGTTGCCGCGGTCGACTGCGGGACGAACTCGATCCGCCTGCTGATCGCGGACCTGGTGGATGGTTCGTTGGTCGAGGTGGATCGGCGGATGACGATCGTCCGCCTGGGACAGGGCGTGGATGCGACCGGCTCGTTCGCCCCGGAGGCGTTGCAGCGGGTGTTCGCCGCGGCTGACGACTTCGCTGCGGTGATCCGGGCGACCGGCGCGGCGCGCGTGCGATTCGTGGCGACCTCGGCAGCCCGGGACGTGAGCAACCGAGACGAGTTCCTGACCGGAATCGCTGCCCGCTTCCGCGTCGAACCGGAGATCATCTCGGGCCGGGAAGAGGCCGAACTCAGCTTCCGCGGTGCCACAGCCTCCCTCGACCTGCCCGCGCCCTACCTCGTCGCCGACATCGGCGGCGGCTCGACCGAACTGGTCGTCGGCGACACCGATGGAGTGATCGCAGCCGAGTCCCTCAACCTCGGCTCCGTCCGGCTGACCGAACGCCAGATCACCGCAGACCCAACGCCCCCGGACGAGCTCGCCGCGATCACCAAGGACATCGACGCTCTCCTCGACACCTGCGCGGTGCCCCTCACCGAGGCCCGCACTCTGATCGGCGTCGCGGGTACGGCGACCACCGTCGCGGCAGTCGCGCTAGGGCTCCCGGAGTACGACCGAAGCGCCGTCCACCACGCCCGCCTCGGCGCAGATGATCTCCGCGCAACCACCACCTGGCTGACGAACTCGACCCGCGCTGAGCGTTCCGCCGTACGGTCGATCCATCCCGGCCGAGTAGACGTCATCGGCGCCGGTGCCCTCATCCTGCAACGCCTCTTCGACCGCCTGACGCTCAACGAGCTAGTCGTTTCCGAACACGACATCCTCGACGGGGTCGCTCTGTCCCTCGGCTGACCCGGCGTGGGGAGTCGTTCCCCGGACGGTCATCCGTTCGCCGGGGCGGCTGAAGATGCTGAGAATCTCCGTGGGCCGAGTGCCGGTGCTACCGAACCAATGTGGTCTCCCGGTGCTGAACTCGGCGATCTCCCCAGGTCCGAGCACCCAGTCCTCGTCGCCGAGGACGAGGCGCAGGTGGCCGGACAGCACGTAGATCCATTCGTGGCCGTCGTGCGCCCTGAGCTCCGGGGTGCCTTTGCTGGTCGGAATGACGATCTTCCACGCCTGCATGCCATCGGGCTGTTGCGTCAGTGGGATCACTGTCCGGCCCCTGACGCGACCGGCCTTGAAACGGATGCGTGGATCGCCCTCCGCCGGTGCGTCGACGAGGTCGTCCAAGGGCACGCGATACACGTGCGACAACGCCAGTAGGAGTTCCAGAGTCGGTCGCCGCTGTCCGGTCTCCAGCCGCGACATCGTGCTCTTCGAGATCCCGGTCGCTGTTGCAACCTCGGTGAGAGTCAGCCGGCGCTGCGAGCGCACGCGTTTGAGCCGGCCCCCGACCTCCTCGAGCACCGCGGCGATCTCCGCCGCTGAGGTGTCCTCCACAACTCATAGGACTCCCATTTCCCACAAACAGCAACCTTCGTAGGCGAACCCCTGCCCCACCCGCACTCTTGGACCACAAACCAAGAGGAAAGGACCGCATGTCATGAGTGCACGAGTGGTTGGCGACATCTTGCAGCTACGAACACCCGAGCAGGAGCTGACGACCCGGCGGATGAACGTCATGCGGTTCGGCTACGCGTTCATGGCGGTGGGGCTGGTGCTGGTCAAGTGGCCGGTTCTGTTTCACGACGTTCGATCGCTGCCGGTGATGGAAGGCGTCGTTGCCTGTCTGCTGACGGCGATGTCGTTATTGGCGTTCCTCGGGCTGCGGTACCCCGTGCGGATGTTGCCGATCCTGCTGTTCGAGGTGATCTGGAAGCTCATCTGGCTCGGTACGGTCGCGCTTCCGAACCTGATCGCCAACGACCTGAACGCCGAAGGGCAGAGCGTCCTGTTCAGCTGCTCCTTCATCGTCGTCATCCTGGCCGTCATCCCGTGGCGCTACTCCTGGCGGCGCTACGTCCGGACCCCAGGCGATGCCTGGCGCTGAGCTTCAGCGGGCGCTGCGTTGCGTTGAGGTTCAGCGGGCGCTGCGTTGCGTTGAGGTTCAGCGGGCGCTGCCTTGCGTTGAGGTTCAGCGGGCGCGGACGCCGTCGAGGGCTATCTCGAGGACTCGTTCGCGCTGGCTGTCGTCCACGAACCCGGCGGCGGTGAGTCCGCTGACCATGCGCAGCACGTCGTCGAAGCTGATATCGGTCCGGGCCTCGCCGGCCTTCTGCGCGCGCTCGAACAGCGGCGTCCCGGCGGCATACATCGCTTCCCGCGCGGCTGTGAACCGCTCCGAGTCGCGGTTCAGCGATTCGATGATCGCGCGCTTGGTCGCGGCGTACTGAACGAACCGCTGCAGCCAGGTCGTCAGTGCCTCCCACGGCGGCAGGTCGGCGACCTCCTCGGCCTCGAGGCAGAGCTCCTCGATCTCACCGAAGTACACCGCGTTGAACAGGTCCTGCCGGGTCGGGAAGTTCCGGTACAGCGTGCCGATACCGACCCCGGCCTGCTTCGCGATCTCCTCCAGCGACGCGTCGGCGCCCTTGCTCGCGAACGCCTCCCGGGCCGCGCCGAGCAGAGCGTCGAAGTTCCGCCGCGCGTCCGCCCGCTGCGGCCGTCGTACGTCGACCTGCAACACAGGCCTGCTCTCAGTCACCACGCGATCACCTTAGTCACTTCCCAGCCGTTCACCCCGGTCGCTTGATACCGGAGGCAACCCTCCGTTATAGTGGAGGCATACCTCGACTTTACCAGGCCGGGGAACTCTTGCGCCCGCCTCGCGTGGCGCGCTCACACCCTTTCGAAGGACTTCTGCATGCCTGTAACCAGGTCTGGAAACCCACGGCTGACGCTGGCGGTGCTGGCGACGGTCGTGGCTTCGTTCTCGATGTTGCAGTCGCTGGTGAGCCCGGCGCTGCCCGTCATCCAGCATGACCTGCACACGACCCCGAGCACCGTCACCTGGGTGTTCACCGCACTGCTTCTGTCCGTTTCGGTGGCGACCCCACTGCTCGGCCGGATCGGCGATATGCACGGTAAGGAACGCACTCTGCTGGTCGCCCTGATCGCTCTCGCGGTCGGTTGTCTGATCGCCGCGCTCGCGCCGAATGTCGGCGTACTGATCGCGGCTCGCGTGATCCAAGGTGTCGGTGGCGCGGCGTTCCCGCTGTCGTTCGGCATCATCCGGGACGAGTTCCCGGCCGAGCGGGTGCCGTCCATGGTCGGCGTGGTCTCCGCGATCATCGCCGCCGGTGGTGGGCTCGGCATCGTGCTGGCCGGCCCGATCGTCGAGGCGCTCGGCTGGCGCTGGCTGTTCTGGATCCCGATGGTCATCATCTCGCTGTCCGCGGTGATGGTTCGCCGCTACGTCCCCGAGTCGCCGAACAAGGTGCCCGGCCGGATCGACTGGCTGGCTGCCGCATTCCTGTCCGGCTGGCTGGTCGCACTGCTGCTCCCGCTGAGCGCGGGTCGGTCGTGGGGCTGGGCCTCATTGCCGACAATCGGATTGTTCGCGGTTGCCGTCGTACTGCTGATCGGCTGGATCACCGTGGAGTTGCGTTCGCGCAACCCGCTGATCGACATGCGCATGATGCGGCTGCCGGCGGTGTGGACGACGAACCTCGTGGCGCTGCTGTTCGGTGCGGCGATGTTCGCGATCTACGCGTTCGTGCCGCAGTTCATGCAGATCCCGAAGGCCGCGGGGTTTGGCTTCGGCTCGAGTGTCACGCAGGCCGGTCTGTTGATGCTGCCGATGCTGATCACGATGGCCATCACCGGTTCGCTGAGTGGGCCGCTGGCGCCGTGGTTCAGTGTGAAGTCTCAGGTGGTCTGGGGTTCGGCGTTGATTCTGGTCGCGTCGCTCGCGTTCACCGAGTTCCACGACGAGCCGTGGCAGGTCGCGCTGTCGACCGCGGTCTTCGGCATCGGGCTGGGCATGGCCTACGCCTCGATGACCAGCCTGATCGTCCAGAACGTGCCGCGTGAGCAGACCGGCGCCGCCACCGGCATGAACGCCAACATCCGCACCATCGGCGGTTCGATCGGCACAGCCCTGGCCAGCTCGATCATCACCGGCCACCTGCAACCCAACGGCCTCCCCGCCGAATCCGGCTTCACCGACACCTTCCTCCTCCTATCCACCTTCGCCGCCGCCGCCGTCGTACTCGCCCTAGCCATCCCGACCACCCGTCGCCTCACCCGGCCAACCGCCCCAGATCCACTCCTGGAAGAACTGGTCAGCTGAACCCTTGGCCCGCGCGAGACAGCTCGCGCGGGCCGACTGCTGTCAGAGGGATGGGTTGGTGGGGTTGCAGCCGCAGGAGGTTCGGGGGTGGAGGGTTGGTGGGGGTGGGGTGGTGGGGCCGTTGGGTGGGGTGCCTATTTCGGTGAGGAGGACGCGGGCGCAGACGCGGCCGATCTCGGTGGGTTGTACGGCGATGCTGCTGACCGACGGGGTCCAGAGTTGGGATTGGAGTAGGTCGTCGATGCCGACGACCGCGCAGTCCTGGGGCGTATAGCCCTTCAATTGCAGGGCTTTGAGCAATCCGAAGGCCACGTTGTCGCTGTGGCAGAGGATCCCGCGCGGCGGTGGTCCCTTCTCCAGCAGGGCGGACGCGGCTCGATACGCGTCCACAATCCCGGCGTCGAACGGCTGCGACCACATCTTGTCGTACGACGCTCCCGCCGCGACGACCGTCTCCCGGAAGCTGCCCTCCCGGCTGACCCGGGGAGTCGCCAGCGCATTGCCACCGAAGTACGCGACCTCCCGACAACCGTGCACCTCGACCAGATGCTCGCCGCCCATCCGCCCGATCAGCGTGTCATCGGTCCCGACGAACGGTACGCCGGAGTCGGGAAAGGCTCGCGTCAGCACGACCAACGGCACCTGGCTGCGGGCCAACTCGGCCACGTCCGCCGACGCGGTGCGCAGTACCGGAATGACGATGACCCCAGCGACCCGCTGCTGCACGAGCGTTCGGAACAGCCGCTGCTGGGTCTCGACGTTCTCGGCGGTGTTCACGATCGCGGCGAAGTACCCGAGCTCGTTCAGCACCTCCTGCGCACCCAGCGAGATCTCGGCCACCAGTGGGTTGACGATGTCCGGCATGACCAGCCCGACCACATCGTTGCGCTGGGTCCGCAGACTAGCCGCGGCCTGGTTGTACACGTACCCGAGCCGGTCGGCCTCCGCGAGTACCGACTCGCGCGTCGTCGCCGACACCAGCGGACTGCCGCGCATCACCAGCGAAACGGTGGCCCGGGAGACGCCGAGCGAGTTCGCCACGTCGAGCATCCGCACGCGGCGGGCATCGTTGATCATGCGGCTCCCTTCACTCCCACTGGACGACGATTGTCGCAGCGTCGGCGTCCCGCTCCAGCGCAGCCAGCCCGTCCCCACCTCCATCACCCGGCGCGGCGCCAACCTTCAGCGGCCGATTCGCCACGTCGAAGTCGGTCCCGGCAAGATCCGGGAAATGCCCGGCAGCCTGCGCCCGCAGCTCGAGCAGCACGTCCCGAAGCCGCACGTTGTAAGCCCGATTGCTCGTCTCACCCCGGTCCCAGCGCCGATCGATCAGGTACTCCTTCCCATCCGGCGCCGACCAGATGTACTTCCACCGCTCCGTGATCACCGCATACAACCCCAGCTCACCCTGCTGGAACTGACCGAACACGACCCGGTCCGATCGAGCCGACTGCAGCGGTACGCCGTCAGTCGCCGGGATCATGGTGTCCGCCGCCGTCAGCAACGTCGGCAGTACGTCTACCAGACTCACCGGCCCATCGATCTCGGCCGGCCCGAACCCAGGCCCGCGGCAGATCATCGGGACCCGGGCCGCCGCATCCAGGAACGACCGCTTCCCGAAGCACCCGTAGTCCCCGAGGAACTCGCCATGATCTGCGGTCAGCACGATGACCGTGTTCTCGAACTGCCCGCGCCGCTTCAACTCCGTGACCACCCGACCGATCTGGTGGTCGACGTACGTCACCGACGCGTAGTAGTACGAGCGGATTAGTTGCTCAAGGCGCCGATCCCGGCCGCCGTCGCGATACTTGTACCGGTTCTGCAGCCGGTTGTACGCCGTCAACAGGCCGTCGCCGGACACCGGGAGATGCGGATCCGGCATCAGCGAGGCCGGGTAGCGCCGGTGCCACGGCGACGGCGGGGTGAAGGGCGGGTGCGGCGCGATGAAGCTCGACCAGAGGAAGAACGGCTCGTCCTCGTTCTGTTCGTGCAGGAAGGTGATCGACCGGTCCGCGACCCAGGTCGTCGGGTGCAGCTCGGCGGGCAGCTGCGACAGCTGGGGCACGTAGTACATCTCGTCGCGCAGCCCGTGCGGATACTCGACGTGGCCGTAGCCCTCCTTTTCGACCCAGGCGAGGTAGTCGTCGGAGTCCGCCGTACCGAACTCCTCCTCGCTGTCGCGACTCTGGAAGCCGCGCAACGCGTCGCCGTCCGGGGTGAAATGCATCTTCCCGACGCCGTGGGTGCGATAGCCCGCGGCCGTCAGTTCGCTCATCAAAGTCGGACCGTCCGGCATCGGCGATCCGTTGTCGTAGCACTCGTTGACGTGCGGTTCGCGACCGCTGATCAGCGAGGCGCGGGCCGGCACGCAGACCGGCGAGGGCGTGTACGCCGAGGTGTAAAGCGCCCCCGTGGCTGCGAGTTCGTCGATGGCCGGGGTCTCGACGATCGGGTTCCCGTAGCAGCCCAGCGCGTCCGCGCGGAGCTGGTCGCAGAGGATCAGCCAGATGTTGGGCCGGCTCATCGGACCGTCGCCAGCGACTGCGGGCGGCGCGGCATGTAGACGGTCCCGATCAGCACGCTGAGGAACGTCGCGATCGCGAGGATCCAGGCGAAGGTGGTGAAGCTGCGCGCGACGATGAGCGGGACCAGCAGGCTCCAGCCCGCGAGCAGCATCTTCTGGGCGAAGATGATCACACCCTGCGCGGTGGAGCGGAGCATCGTCGGGAACAGCTCCTGGCACCAGACCCGATAGAACTGCTCCTGCCCGCACGACGACGCGATCGCGTTGATCACGATGAACGCCACGATGGCGCCCGTACTCGTGACCGGGAAGACGATGAGGATCAGGGCCGCGAGGACCGAGAAGACACCGGCGATGCCGTAGAACCGGCGCCGGTTCACCCGATCGATCAGCGGCATGAAGACGAACGCGACGCCCAGCCCGAGGAGGGTGAAGTTCAGTGCGTTCAGACCGACGCTCGCCGCCTGGCCGTGGCCGCCGACCGTCTTCAGGATGTACGGCAGGAAGAACCCGAAGGTGCCCGCGGCAACGCTGCCGAGCAGATGGACCAGGAACACGAAGACGAGCGGCTTGGCGAGATCCGGCCGGAGCAGGGCGCGCAGCCGGGCCGCGCTGACCTGCGCCCGGTCCGCCTGCGCGTCGACCCAGATCTCGGACTCACCCATCCGCCGCCGCAGGAACCAGGTGACCAGGGCAACGACCACCAGCTGTCCGAACACGATCCGGATGCCGAGTACGCCGAGATCGGCGACCGCGAGCGCGAGCAGCAGGCTCACGACCGGCCCGAGGTTCCAGAACAACGAGGTCAATCCGATCGCCCGGCCGCGAGCTCGTTCCGGCGCGATCTCGCCGACGAGCGCCCAGGACGTCGGTACGTCGGCGCCGACCGCGAGACCCATGATGATCAGGCCGATGAACAGGCTGGCGCTGTTGAACGCTGCGACCACGAGCAGCCCGCCGAGCACGTAGATCAGCAGGTCGTACTGATAGATCCGCTTGCGGCCGAACACGTCGCCGAGCCGGCCTCCGATCAGTGCGCCGACGGCGTACGACGCGGCGTTCGTGCCGAGTGCGCCGAGGAGGCCGACCGTCGACTTGCTCATGCCGAACTCGGCCGACCACAGCGCGAGTCCCGACGACGCGGCCACGATCGAGCCGGCGTCGATGTAGTCGGCCATGCAGGCGAGAACGGTCCGGCGGACCGGGAGGCGGGACGGCCGGTCGTCGACCGACTGGGCCGGCAGCGGGCTCGTTGGCATCGGATCTCCTCACTTAGATCGATCTAAATCAGCATGAGATCGATCTAAATCCAGGTCAACCCTCTGCGGTGGCCGGATCCGGTCGCCGACCGAGCGCCCTCCCGGCCGACGTGAACGCGCCGATGTCGGCTCCTGGTCTGACCGTCTCTAGGCTGGCCGCATGAAGCTTCCGCACCCGTTGACGGGGGAGTTGTTCGACAGCCCGGTCCCACCGGGATCGGGGTGGCCGGAGGATCCCGCCGTACGACGGACTCCGGTGGCTGGCGGTGCTGCGGACGTGGTGCGGCTGGCGGCGACCGAGGACTTGCACGAACTGGAGGCTCGGGTCTCGGTCTGCCGGGCGTGCAGCCGGTTGGTCGAGTGGCGCGAAGAGGTTGCTGTCGGCAAGCGGAAGTCCTTCGCGGATCAGCCGTACTGGGGTCGGCCGATCCCCGGCTGGGGTGCGGCCGAGCCGCGGATCCTGATCGCCGGCCTCGCTCCAGCGGCGAACGGCGGCAATCGCACCGGCCGCGTGTTCACCGGCGACCGCTCCGGCGACTGGCTGTTCGCCGCCCTCCATCGCGTCGGCCTCGCCAATCAACCCACCAGCGAACACGCGGGCGACGGCCTCCAGTTGACCGGCGCCCGCATGATCGCCGCCGTCCGCTGCGCCCCACCCGCCAACAAACCAACCCCGGAGGAACGCGACACCTGCGCCCCTTGGTTCCGCCAGGAGCTAGAACTCTGCCTCCCCACTACCCAGGCGATCATCTGCCTGGGCAAGTTCGGGTACGACGCCCTCCTGGCCGGCCTGGCCGCAGCAGGCGGCACCATCCCGCGCCCCCGCCCGCCCTTCGGGCACGCCGTAGAGCACCAAATCACCACGCCACACGGCGATGTCACCGTCCTAGGCTGCTACCACCCCAGTCAGCAGAACACGTTCACCGGCAAACTGACCGAGCCGATGCTGGACGCCGTACTCACAAGAGCCAAAATCCTCGCCGATCTCTAGGCAGGGAAGGCCTTCCAGTGCCCTTCGGAGATGACCTCGACCGTCCCGTCGATCACCTTGAGAGCGGTCTGGTCGTCCATCGCGTACGACGGAACTCCGATCCCGGCGGCCCATTTCTCCGCCTCGACCAGCGTGTTCTCCGGCATCGACTCGTGGTCCAGATGCGGGAAGATCGAGAAGTCGACGACCCCCAGCGTGCGGTCGTCCGGCGCCGACGCCCACGCGACGAAGTCCGCACCGATCCGCGGCGTCATCACCATGCTGCCGGCACTCACCCCGACCCAGACCAGCTCGGGTAGCGACGACACAAGCTCCGACAACCCTGACTCCCGCATCCAGTGATACAGGTACGTCGCGTCGCCGCCGTCCACCAGCAGCACATCGACCTCGCGGACCCAAGGCTCCCAGCGCTCCTTACTGATGCTGGGCAGCGCAGTGAGCTCGAGGACCCCGACGGACTCCCAGCCCAAGCCGGACATGTCCCAGGGCGAGACACCGCTGACGAATCCCCGCACCGAGGCCGGCCCACAGGCCGGATGCCCCCACTGCGCCGTAGGAATGCACAGCGCACGGCACTCCGAGATCGGCTTCCCGAGCAGCTCGACCATCGCCTCGCGAATGCTCCCGTTGGTGATGCCACCGGATGTAAGAAGAAGCTTCACAACACCTCCCGAGTCAACCTGGGCGTCCTCGATCGGCCGCCTCTACCTACTCCACGAACGCTACGACCCGGATCCGACAGTTCGTCAGTCACACTTCGGGCGTTCGCCCGCGGCGATGTAGGTGGAGGGTAGGTGCTGCCCGTGCGCGAAACCGGGATACATCTCCCGATCACCGAATTCCTGGAGCGCCACCACAACGAGCCCAGCTCGAAGGAACGCCGAAATAACGTCCCCTAGGTTCCAAACGAACGCCCGGTGCGGCTGCCACTCCAGCCCAAGCTCCTTGACGACCTGAGGTTCCTTGGCCAGGTCGCGCTCGCCGATCCACGTCTGCTCGAAGTAGCTCGCAGACAGCGCCAGCAGATCTGGCCCGGCGACTGACAGCACCTCCCACACGGGATGATGCTCGGCGATCACCAAGCGTCCTCCAGGACTGAGCCGCGTCGCCATATCCGCAACCCACACAGGAAGATCGGGCACCCAGCACAGCCCACCCCACGAGATGTAGATCGTGTCGAACCCAGTGAGGTCCTCGGGCAGAGCCGTCATATCCCCGACGCGGAAGTCGACCTCGACACCCAGTTCCGCAGCCTTAGCCCTGCCCGTCGCGACATGGCTAGGCGCAATATCCACCGCCACCGCCTGCGCGCCCTGCAACGCCACACTCAGCGCAGCGTCCCCCACCGAAGCCGCAACCTGAAGAAACCGTCGCCCAGCCACAGGGCCGATTACGGCCAGCTCCTCTGGACTGATGACCTCGCCGCCCGACCGGAGATGCTCCACCGTCTCCCCACGCCGATGGCCGGCCATGGCTTCCCAGTAGCGCCCGTTCTTCCGCGTAATCTCCGACACGAAGCCAGTCAACCTGACCTTCCGCGCCCGAGCGAGCGAGTATGTCGGCAGTCCCTGCGGATGTCGGACGTACGCCGTATCCTCTGCCCATGCGAGGAGCCCCTCCGGCCGCGTTGGTCATGGAAGGCCTGGTCGACCACTACCGCAGCGCCCGCGATCTCAGTTGGATGTACGGCCAGGGATCGGTGATCACCGGCCTGACCGAGGATTCCGATCTCGACCTGATCCTCATCTGGGCTACGGATGCGCCCAGTACGCCGACATTGCCGGCCCAGTCGAATTTCACGGTGCACGGGCAGTTGGCGCTCGAGCAGTCGAGCATCGATGGGTACGACGTCGACCTCATGCACGTGCCTCGCCGTACGCTCGACACTTGGCTGAGCGAACTCGACCGAGGCGACGGCTGGATGGGTCCAGCCTGGCCGCTGCCGATCTACGTCGCCGCTGGCCTGGCCGAGTCCGAGCTGTTGCTGGATCCAGCCGGCCTGGGAGCCGAGTACCGCGCGCGAGTCCAGAATCCGCCGGCCCCACTCGTTGCGGCGGTGCGCCACCAGCTCGAATCCGCGCTGCCGGCCTTCGTCAACGAGCTACGCAAGGCAGCCGATCGCGACAACCGCTGGCTCCACGCCGACCTCGCGGTTCAACTCCACAAGCTCATCTACACCGCCTGGTTCCTCTCCGAGGGCCACCACCCACCCTTCCCGAAGTACCTACCCCGCTGGTACGACCGCTTCGCCATGACCCCCGAAATCCAAGCCCTAGAAGCCACCTACTGGTCCACCCCCAACCCCGCAGCCCTCGAGTCCCTGGCAACCGCCGTCCTCAACCTGCCTCAATCGAGGGATTAGGCCGCCTGGTCAACGAATGGAGGGTTAATGTTTCTGCTTCAGATGTCGGGCGTTCCGGGTGCTGGGAAGTCCACCGTCGCCGCGCATGTCGTAGCCACGCATGGTGCGGTTGCCGTTGACTACGACGTCATCAAGTCGGCTGTACTCGACGCGGGGTTCGACCTCGCCGCGAGTACCAAGGCGGCGTACGAGGTCATGTACGCGCAGGCGCGTCACGTACTTGCTCAGGGCCACAATGTGGTCATGGACAGCCCCTGCTTCTGGCCCAGGATCCTGAGCGAGGGCATGGAAATCGCCAGGTCGTACGACGCGAGCTACAGGTATATCGAGTGTTGGATTGACGATCTGAAGCTCCTCGACGAGAGGCTCCGCCGGCGGCCGCGGCTGAGAACCCACCGCCGCGGCGTCGACCATCCGCCCGTGGATCTCGGCGACGAACTGGTGGACGGCGCGGCAATGTTCCGCGATGCGAAGGACCGCGTTCAACGTCCCTCGGACAACTACCTCCAGCTGGACATGCACCGCCCACTGGCCGAAGTCCTACCCGAGGTCGACCGCTACCTGAAGCCCTGAGCTGAAGTGCTCGTACTCATCCTCAACCTGAAGGCGTGATCGTCCGCCCCGAGCGCCTGGCCGATGATCGTGCCGACCGCGATCGGCTGGCAAGGCCCTTCGACTACCGGCGGGCAGGGGTCCTTTGACTACGCCGTGAGGCGGTCTGCTTCGGCCAGCAGCAGATCGCCGAAGGGCTGGAAGCCGATACTGCAGGCGTAGACGCCGCTGACGACCCGGTGGATGGTCCCCCATTCCCAGATGGCGGTGGCATCGACGCCCGTGCGAGAAGCCAGCCGCTCGGTCCTCGCCCGGAGGTCATCGCCGAGGTCCGGGTTGCAACGCACGATGGTGCCGAGATCGCAGGCCGGTTCGGCTCGCAGCCCGGCTGGATCGATGAGCTTGTAGCTGCCGTCACTTGCCTGCAGTGCGTTCATCTCGTGGATATCACCGTGGACGAGCACCGCCGACCGATCATCGTGGGCAAGCCGACGACGATCCATGCAATCCAGCGCATCCGCCACAGTGGCCGGCGAGCAGGGCCGCCCCGCCTGCTCCCATAGTTTCGGCAGCCGGTCGGCGTACTGCGCAGCTAAGTCCGCGCCGGTTGGGAGGTCGACGTCGGGACCGATCGGACGCCACAGTCGAACCGCCACGTCGCACAACAAGCTGTGGCGACTGACTGGGTCGGCCACAAGGTCGTACATCGGAGCCCCAAGCCGCTCCAGCAGCAGAGCTTGCCGACCCAAGTCTTCGCCCAAAAGCTTGGCGCACCCCACCCCATCCGCCAGCCGCAACGCCACAGCCTCCGGCCCAACATCCCGCCCCGGCACCCCAACCTTAAGCACCGCCGAAGCCCCATCAACCAACGTCACTTCAAGAGCCACCGCAGCATGCCCACCCTCAAAGCTGGCACCAACCACCAGCCCCCACTCCCGAGCCAACGCCCCAACCACCCCCGGCAACTCCTCCAGCCAGGCCCCATCCCCCTCAGCCAAAACCGTCCGCCGAACCTGCTCCGGAATCTCAAGACTCACCCCGCCAACGTAAAGCAACCGACTACACCAGTCGCCCGCTTTTCCGCCCGGAAGGACCGTCGTGAAGACGCGGAGAAACCCGTCAGCCGACCGGAATCGATGCCCCACCGAGCTGATCCCCTCCGAAGCAACATGGCGCCCCCAGCCTCCCGACCCCGACAAGCAGGCCGGAGACGGACAGGCAGGCCGGAGACGGACAGGCAGGCCGGAGACGGACAGGCAGGCCGGAGACGGACAAGCAGGCCGGAGACGGACAGGCAGGCCGGAGACGGACAGGCAGGCCGGGGACGACGGACACACGGGCTGGAGACGAATGGGCGGGCGGGCTGGAGACGAACGGTCGGCCGAATCACAGAGCTGTCGACCGCGCGGCAGCGCGCGTCCGGCGACAGCCGGGGGTGGGTGGGAGCGCGCGTAGCGGGTGCGATGAGGAGCGGAGCGACGAGAGAGCGCCTGCGTAGCACGCGTGGGCTGGACCCCCACGACACTCGTCCAACGTTTGTGCCCGGGACGGGATTCGAACCCGTATGCCTTTCGGCTGCGAGGTTTAAGCTCGCTGCGTCTGCCGTTCCGCCACCCGGGCCGACTGCCACGTCGCATGATCGCGACATCCCGTGGCAACCACGGCTCGGGGATGAGGGTACTCGTCCGAGCGCCCGGTGGGCAGCAGGCTGGTAAGGAGGGCTACTTGTAGACCTTGCGGGGGTAGATGGCGTGGGCGCCGGCTGCGCGGTCGAGGAAGAGTTGGCCGTTGCAGTGGTCGATCTCGTGTTGCAACGCTCGGGCTTCGAAGGCGTCGGTGGTGATCGTGACCTGTTCCGTCGTACCAGGCAGTACGCCGGTCACGGTCAGCCGCGTGGCTCGTTTGACGTCGCCGGTGAGGTCGGGGACGGACATGCAGCCCTCGCGGCCCTTCTCCTGCCGGGAAGCCTCGAGGACGACCGCGTTGCAGAGCACGAAAACCCCGTGGCACGTGCGCGTCTTCGGGTGATCGGTCACGTCGAGCGAGAACATCTGCGCCGCCACGCCGACCTGGGGCGCGGCCAGCCCGACGCAGCCGGGGGAGACCCGCATCGTCGCGACCAGGTCGGCGGCGAGCTTGATCATGGCTGGGTCGAGCGGGTCTACGATCGCGCCCTCGGTGGCCAGTACCGGATGCGGGGCCCGGACCACTTCGAGAACATCACCCACGAACGAAAGCTGTGCAGGACTCCAAGCAGCAATCACGGTCACAGGTCGTCGCTCTCGGCCGGGCGCAGGGTGACGCCGACGCCGAGCTCTTCGGCGGTGATCTCCAGCGCCCTGTTGAGGTACCCGACCTCGGCGGCCGGCGGCAGCTCGACCTCCGCGGTCAGGACGTACAGCTCCCCGCTCAGCCGCGTGGCGAGGTCCGTGATCGTCCCACCGACCGACGCGATCATCCGGGTCACCGCCGCCACGATCCCGGGCCGGTCCGCGCCGTGCACGCTCAGCATGTACGGCGCTCCGATCGGCGCGTGCTCGTGTTCGGGACCCATCTGCCGCACCGTGATGACCAGCTCACCGCGCAGCGGCTCGAGCGCGGACTTGACCTCGTCGAACGGTCCGGAGCAGACGATCATCATCGCGAAATGGCCGCGCAGCAGCGTCATGGTGGTGTCTTCGAGGTTGACCCCGGTCCCGGCGAGGGCTCCGGTGACGTCCGCGATGATGCCCGGGCGATCCGGGCCGATGACGGTGACAGCGAGCTGACTCATGCCCGGCAACCTACCGTTGACCTAAGTAGCTCAAGAAAGCGACTTCGGTATCCGGACAGCCGCGAAAGACCCGGAGAGCGCTTACGCAGCGCTAGATTCGAGACATGACCGAGTCCACCCGCCGTCGCCGCAGTACGCGCGACTGGCTGGTCGACTCGCTGGTGTTCGTGGTCGCGGTGCTGGGCGCGCTCATTCTGTACGACGAGGGGCAGCGCGACCCGATCAGCGGCGAGCTCCTTGCGCTGGACTTCTACGCCGGGATGGCGCTCTGCCTGACCCTGTGGTTCCGGCGCCGCTGGCCGGTACAGCTGGCGGTACTCGCGGCGGCCGTGTCGACGTTCTCGGACGCGGCGGGCGCAGCGACCCTGATCCTGATCCTGACGGTGGCCGTCTACCGGCCGCTGCGGACCACACTTGTCGTCTTCGGCCTGAATGCGGTGAGCCTGGCCATTTACATCGAGGTCCGGAACAAGCCCGACGACCCCGCGGCCCTGGCCGTAGCAGCCGTGGCGATCTACATCGCCTTGGCCGGTTGGGGCCTCTACATCCGTTCCCGCCGCCAGCTCCTGCAGACGCTGCGCGATCGTGCCGACCGTGCCGAGAGCCTCGCCAGGCTCCAGGCCGAGCAATCCCAGCTGCGGGCCCGCGAGGAGATCGCCCGGGAGATGCACGACGTACTCGGGCATCGGTTGTCGCTGCTGAGCGTGCATGCCGGGGCGCTGGCGTATCGCCCGGACGCCTCTACCGAGGAGGTGGCGGGTGCCGCCGAGATCATCCGGGCCAGTGCGCACCAGGCATTGCAGGACCTGCGCGAGGTGATCGGCGTACTGCGGGCTCCAGTCGAGGAACTCCCGCAGCCGACCTTCGCCGACCTGCCGCAGTTGGTCGAGGCCTCCCGCGAGGCGGGGTTCCCGGTCGATCTCACGCTCGATGCGCCCGGTACCCTGCCGGACCACGTCGGTCGTACGGCGTACCGGATTGTGCAAGAGGGTCTCACCAACGCGATGAAGCACGCGCCGGGCGAGAAGGTGACGATCAGCGTGACGGGTGCCCCCGGCAACGGCTTGGAGGTTGAGGTCCGCAACGCCGCGCCGAACCGCAGACGAGGAGATGGGCAGGGTTTGAAGGGATTGACCGAGCGGGCCACGCTCGTGGACGGCCGGTTGGAGCACGGCCGCACCCCCGAGGGCGACTTCCGCCTCTTCGCCTGGCTACCGTGGCCGGCATGACGATTCGGGTGCTGATTGTCGACGACGACCCGTTGCTGCGGGCCGGGTTGAAGCTGATGCTCGGCGGCGCGCAGGACATCCGCGTGGTCGGCGAGGCGAGCGACGGCAGCGGCGTACAGGGGCTGATCGAGCGGCTCGCGCCGGACGTGATCCTGATGGACATCCGGATGCCCGGCACCGACGGCCTGACCGCGACGGAGGCTGTACGGCGGCGCCCGAACGCGCCCGAGGTCGTCATGTTGACCACGTTCGACGCCGACGAGCACGTCCTGCGCGCGCTCCGCGCCGGGGCGGCCGGGTTCGTGCTCAAGGACACCCCGCCGGCCGAGATCGTCGAGTCGGTACGGCGAGTTGCCGGCGGACAGCCCGTACTCTCGCCGACCGTCACCAAGCGCCTGATCACCCGCGTCGCCGAGTCCGGTCAGGACGACCGCAAGGCCAAGGCCCACGCCCGGCTCGCCGGCCTGAACGACCGTGAGCGCGAGATCGCCGTCGCGGTCGGTGAAGGCAAGTCGAACGCCGAGATCAGCACCACGCTCTACCTCAGCGTCCCGACCGTGAAGACCCACGTCTCGCGCATCCTGACCAAACTCGACCTGAACAACCGGGTCCAGATCGCCCTCCTGGTCCACGACGCCGGCCTCCTGCACTAGCGCGAGGCACTAGACACTCCAGCAACACCGCGTGGCAACCTTGGCGTTCTAACGTTGAATCGTCCGTCCGCCCCCGGAAGGTTTCACCATGCGCCTGGTCGCTGCCGGCCTGACCGTCGCCCTGCTCGTGCCCGCCGTCCCGGCGCAGGCATCGCAAGATCTCGCGTCGTACGTCGATCCACTCATCGGGTCCGCCCGCGACGGGAACACCTGGCCGGGTGCGGTCCGCCCGTTCGGGATGATTTCGTGGAGCCCGACCAGTACGCGCGGCGACCAGACCAGCACCGGCGCGGCGAACGGCTATCAGTACGACACCACGCGCGTGCGTGGCTTCAGCCTGACCCACGTGAACGGCGCGGGCTGCAACCCGGGCGCGGCCGGCGACGTACCGATCATGCCGTACGCCGGAACCGTCGACTCCTCGCCGACCGCCGACACCACGGACGCCAAGTACGCCAGCAACTTCAGCCACGCCAACGAGACGGCCAAGCCCGGCCGCTACACCGTCACCCTTGCCTCCGGCATCAAAACCGACCTGGCCGTCACCACCCGGGCCGGCGTCGGCGAGTTCACCTTCCCGGCCGATCAGGCCGCCAACCTGCTCTTCCGTACGTCGAACTCCCTCAACGGCAGCGAGGATGCGGAGATCTCGATCGACCGCACCGGCCGCAAGGTCACCGGATCGGTGCTGACCGGCGCGTTCTGCGGCCGTCGTGCGAACGGCGGAACGAACAACCGGAAGTCGTACTACCGCCTCTACTTCACGGCGTCCTTCGACCAGCCAGTCGTTGCCAACGGCACCTGGAAGGACAGCGCGCTCACACCCGGCAGCAGCCACACCACGGGAGGCGAGGGATATGCGACGGGTGCGGACCGGGCGGGCCGCGGCTCCGGTGGGTATGTGAGCTTCGCGCCGGGCGCGAAAGTGCGGATGCGGATCGGCATCTCGTACGTCAGCCTGCTCGGCGCCGAGCTCAACCTACGCAGTGAGATCAAACCGCAGACGACCGTGGATCACCTGGCCGGTGAGGGATACCGGGACTGGCGGCGCGAGCTGGACGCCGTGAAAGTTACTGGCGGGACGGATGCGCAGCGGACCACGTTCTACACCGCGCTGTACCACTCGATGCTGCAGCCGAACATCTCGAACGACGTCGACGGGCGCTACCTAGGCAGCGACTTCCAGGTCCACCGACTCGCGCCAGGTCAGCGAGCGCAGTACGGAACGTTCTCCGGCTGGGATCAGTACCGCGCCCACATCCAGCTCCTCGCCCTGCTGAAGTCAGACATCGCAGGTGACTTCGCGCAGTCGATGTATCAATTTGCTCAGCAGAACAAGGGCATCTGGGATCGTTGGCTCCACGTCAACGGAGCGACTCACGTGATGACCGGCGACCCGGCCGCGCCGACGCTCGCGACCTTCGCCGCGATGGGCGTACGGAACTTCGATGCCCAGGGCGCCTATGCGTCCTTGGTGCATCAGGCAACAGTGCAGAACGCCGACGCCGAGAACGACGGTGGTTGCCCCGGACAATGCACCGGGCAACGACCCGCTCTGAACACCTACCTGGCCAAGCACTACGCGCCGCAGGACGCCTGCCACTGCTGGGGCGGTGCCGCCGAAACACTCGAGAACTCGCTCGCCGACTTCTCCCTGGCCCAGTGGGGCACTCGGCTCGGCAAGAATGTCACGGACCTGAAGGATCGCGGCAGCTGGTGGAAGAACACCTTCGACCCGGAGGCCGGGTACCAGCGGGCCCGACTGGCAGACGGTACGTGGCAGCCCGGGTTCACCCCGTCCACCGATGTCGGATTCGCGCAGGGTTCGAGTGCGACGTACACCTGGATGGTCCCGCAGGACGTGTCCGGGCTCGCGGCTGCAATCGGGCCCACCACGGTGCAGCGGCTGGACGGGTTCTTCCACGACGAGAACGGGAACTGGGCGGTCAAGGGCGGCAGCGCGCTGCGCTACGACCCGACCAACGAGCCCGGGCTGCACGCGCCGTGGCTCTACAACGGACTCGGCGTCGCCTGGAAGACGCAGGCGACCACACGGGAGATTGTTGACACCGTGTACGGCGTGGGTCCGTCAGGGCTTCCGGGGAACGACGATCTGGGCACGCTGTCCGCGTGGTACGTGTTCGCGGCGATCGGACTGTTCCCGCAGACGCCTGGTCGGGCTGAACTGCTGGTTGGCAGCCCGTTGTTCCCGAAGGTCGAGCTGCGGCGGAGTAACGGCGTACGCATCACTGTTGAGGCGCCGGGGACGTCAGACGCCAACCAGTACGTGCAGTCTCTCCAGCTGAACGGCCGCAATCGGGCCGAGTCGTGGTTGCCGGAGTCGTTCGTGACGCACGGCGGGCGGATCGCCGTACGACTCGGAGCGGCGCCCACAGATTGGGGCACCGCTCCGGTCGACCGTTAGGACCGCGTCGCGCGGTGGAACTCCTCGTTCGGGGTCTGGAGGCTACCGAGGCTGGTGACCTCGCGGCGGAAGAACAGTGCCAGCGTCCAGTCCAGGATCACGCGCGCCTTCCGGTTGAAGGTGGGCACGCGGGACACGTGATAGGTCCGGTGCAGGAACCAGGCCGGCCAGCCCTTGACCTTCACGCCGTACAGCTGGGCGACACCCTTGTGCAGGCCGAGGCTCGCGACCGAACCGACGTACTTGTGCTCGTAGTCCTGCGGCGGCTGGCCGTCGACGACCCGGAGGATGTTCGCGGCGAGCCGGTGCGCCTGACGGACCGCGTGCTGGGCGTTCGGAGCGCAGTACGCACCGGTCTCCGAGGTCAGGTCGGGTACGGCGGCGTTGTCACCGGCGGACCAGGCGTCGGCGACACCCTCGATCCGCAGGTTCGCGAGGCACTTGAGCCGGCCCTTCTCGTCCAGCGGGAAGTCGGTCGCGGCGAGCGCCGGGTTCGCCTTCACACCGGCGGTCCAGACGATCGTGTCCGCGTCGAACTCCTCGCCGTCGCTGAGGATGACGTGGCCCTTCTCGCAGGACTCCAGCCGGGTCTCCAGCCGGATGTCCATGTTCCGCTTGCGCAGCTGGTCCACGGTGTACTTGCCGAGATCCGGACCGACCTCGGGCAGGATCCGGCCGGTCGCCTCGACCAGCACCCAGCGCATGTCCTCGGGCTTGATGTTGTCGTAGTACCGGGTGGCGTAGCGGGCCATGTCCTCGAGCTCCGCGAACGCCTCGACACCGGCGTACCCACCGCCGATGAAGACGAAGGTCAGCGCGGACTTGCGCAGCGTGGGGTCGGGCTGGGACGACGCGACGTCCAGGCGGTCGAGCACCTTGTTGCGCAGGGCGATCGCCTCTTCGACGTTCTTGAACCCGGTGGCCTCCTCGGCCAGGCCGGGGATCGGCAGCGTCCGGGCGATCGAGCCGAGCGCGACCACGACCTGGTCGTAGGCCAGCTCGTACTCCGGGCCTTCCTCGGGCATCACCTTCGCGACCTTGTTCGCGTGGTCGATCCCGGTCACCCGACCGGTCACCACGCGGCAGCCCTTGAGGGTCTTGCGCAGCGGCACTACCACGTGCCGCGGTTCCACCGAGCCGGCCGCCGCTTCCGGCAGGAACGGCTGGTAGGTCATCACCGAACGCGGGTCGACCACGGTCACCCGGATCCGGCCCTTGCGGGCCGCGCGGCGCAGGCCGTACGCGGTGTACATCCCGACGTAACCGCCTCCGACGATGAGGATGTGCGGCACCTGGGCTGTCATGCGGTTCACTCTCCCTGAGTGGCTCTCTGACTTCATGTCTACTTCAGGTTATCCGCTCGTGAAAACTTTCACAAACCCTCTGGCGAGTGATCTCACCCACCGAACACTCCCTCTCCCGGGGGACTCCACACCCTCATGGTGAGCCCCGCACCCGCCCCCCGCCAGCACTCACTCCACCCGTCACAGAACCGCAAGCCGGCCGAGGTTCAGGCGAGGCGCTCAGAGTTGGTAGACCGACACGTGCGAGGGGGAGTCGGCGGTGAAGGGAGTGCCGGTCCAGTCGGCGTGGCGGGACTCGAGGGTGAAGCCGGCGAGCTGGGCCATCAGGTCGAGCTCGGCGGGCCAGATGTAGCGGTGCGGACTCCGGAAGAGCTCTGCCCGGGTGCCTTCGCCGAAATGGAAGTGATGCGAGACGACGTGCTGCTTCAGTACGTCGTAGGTGTCCAGCAGGATGTAGCCGGGGTCGGCGGTCCCGACGGTGGCCGGGATGCCGGGAGGGAGACGGCGGAGTTCGGGCACCCAGAGCTCGATCACGAACCGGCCGCCGGGGGAGAGGTGCCGGGCCGCGTTCCGGAAGCAGGCGACCTGTTCCTCCTGGGTGAGCAGGTTGGAGATCGTGTTGAAGACCAGATAGACGAGGCTGAACTCGCCCGGGACGCGGACAGCGGACATGTCGCCGACCGCCACCGGAAGGTCGGTCTTCGTCCGCAACTGTTCGAGCATCGCGGTGGAGAACTCGATCCCGCTGACCGGTACGCCGCGTTCCGCGAGAGGTACGGCGACCCGCCCGGTGCCGATCGCGAACTCGAGCGCGCGCCCGTCACCCGCGAGCTCCGCCAGCCGGTCGACCGTCGGTCGCAGCACCTCGGCGGCGAACATGCCGGACCCGGGAGTGTCGTACCGCTGCGCGGTGTCGGCGTTCCAGATCTCGTTCTGCCGCGCCGCGGCCGGTGAGAGCCAGCGGAGCCTGAAGTCGTGGTCGTCCTCGCCGGCCAACCGGAAGCCGAGCCGGTCGTAGAGCCGCCGGGCGTTGGGGTTGTCCTTAGCGACTTCGAGTTCGAGCGGTACGCCGGTACTCGCGGCCTCGGACTGGAGTTGCGTGATGATCGCCGTACCGATGCCGCGATTCTGGACGTCCGGCAGGAGTTGGATCCCGTTGAGCTCGAGCGCTTCCGCGGTCCGGGTGAGCCGGAGGCGTCCGACCGGTTGCCCGTCGAGCTCGATCACGTTCAGCTCTGTCGCCGGGTTCTGGATGTGGGCGAGCGCATTCCCGTCCCACCTGCTCAGGAACGGGACATCAGCTTCCACCGCTCGGCGAATCCGGTACATGGCACTTCAAGCTATGCGCCGGAGTCGCCGACGGCTACGGGTTTTCTACTCGCCGACCTGACCGTCGGTGGCCTCCCGGAGAAGGTCGAGGTGGCCGAGGTGGCGGGCGGTCTCCTCGATCAGGTGGGCGATCGCGTAGCGAAGCTTGAAGGTCATGCCGTCAGATCGGGCGCGGTCGTCGAGTGCGGCCGCCGCGGTGATCTCGCGCGAGCGGGCACATTCGGCCCGGTACGCCGTAAGTAGGCCCTCGACCGTGTCGTCGGGAGCCAGCGGAAAGCACCCGTGTGGATCTTCCTCGGTCCACGGCCACTCCACCTTGAGACCGGCGAAGTCGATCGCGAACCAGAATCGTTCCACCCCGGTGAGGTGCTTGACGATTCCGGCCGGGGTCAGGGCGGACGGGTGGACGGGTTGCGCGAATGCCTGCGCCTCCGTCAGGCCGGTGAATTTCAGCTCGACGGTGGACCGGAGAAAGTCGAGCAGGCCGGTCATCGTGCCGCGTTCGTCGGCGTCCTCGGGGGGCCGGATGCGGGTGATCTCGGGCATCCGCTCACGGTAGAGCGCGATAGACCTTTGTGAGAAGTGTTGATCGGCGGTGCCTGGCGAGGGTGAATAGAGGTGTGGAGAGTTACCGCAATCCGGTGCTGGTGGGTTCGCTGCTCGTGCCCCCGATCGTTTGTGCACTGCTGACCCCGTTCCGGGACAATTTCGACAACGCGAACGCGGCGCTGTTGCTGGTTGTCGTGATCGTTGCCGTGGCAGCGTTCGGCATCCGGCTGGCCGGCGTACTCGCGGCAGTCTCGAGCGCGGTGTGGTTCGACTTCTTCCTGACCGTGCCTTACAACACGTTCACGATCAACAGCAGCGACGACGTCGAACTGACCATCCTGCTGGTCCTGATCGGCGCCGCGGTCACCGAGATCGCGATCTGGGGCCGGAGGCAACAAGCGAGGGCGTCGCGGCATCGCGGGTACCTGGACGGCGTGATCACCACCTCGCAGGCGGTCGCGGCCGGTGGGTCGACGGATGACCTGATCGATCAGGTGCGGATGGAACTGACCGCCGTACTGGGGATCGACGCGGTCAAGTTCGTTGCCGGGGACAAGCAGACGAAGGCGCCGCGGCTGAACCCGGACGGATCGGTGACGCGGGGGAGCTACCTGCTCAAGGTCGAACGCGACGGTCTGCCGACGAACTCCGAGATCGAGCTGGCCGTCCAGCACGCCGGCGAGACCCGCGGCCGCTTCCTCCTGATCGCGGCTGCGCGGATCGCCCGCCCCGACCTCGAACAGCGCCTGGTCGCCGTCGCCCTGGCCGATCAGGTCGGCGCCGCCCTCTCCACCCATGAGGCCCTACATCCTCACCTCTGACCGGCCTGCGGGAGCAAGACGTCCCGGGTGGCCGCCGGTCCCGGCGTCGTGACTGCCCATACAGCCACGACGCCGCCAGACCGGTTCCGTAACACCCAGCTGTTCGCCACGATGAGCGCGCCCCTTCGCGACGTGCTGATCGCAGAGGCTCTTCTCGCAGCTCGGCTCGGCCTGCGACGGCACTTTCAGTGGATCCGCTGGGGCCTACCGTGGGTGGGCGGTTTCCTGGTCGGCGTGGTCACGGGCTACAACGTGCCGCGCATGCTGGCCGGTGGGTTGTGCCTGTGGCTGCTGTTCATCGCCATCACGGCGATCTACTCGCGATGGATGACACGGAGGGTCGATGACCTGATGGTCGAGATCCTGGGCGTCGACGCGATGTACGAAGGGCTCGAGCATTATCGATGGCCGTTCACCGTGGCTAACACGCTGCGTTGGTTGGCTGCTGGGGCCTGGATGGTTCCTGGGGAGCGGATGCGGTATCTGAAGGCGCGGAATCCTGGACTACCTATTGCTGAGTGATTGGTTTCCGCAACTGCTTGTGTGGTTGGGATTTCGGTTGGGGAACATCGGGGGGATTCTCAGATGTTGTTAAGGGTGGGACCGTACGATCTTGATACGGCCCCGGATGTGGGTCACCAGGAGGAATGACATGCAGAGCAGTAACCCGGTCCTGAACCGGTCGAGTGCGTTTGCGCCTGGCCACGGCCAGGCTTATCCGGGCGCCGCTCCGAGCGGCCAGCCTGGCCCGTACGGCTATGGCGGGCCCGGACAGCCCCCGCAGCAGTACCAGGGTGCACCGGCCGGCAGCCGCCCGATGACGTTGGACGACGTCATCGTCAAGACCAGCCTCACCCTCGGTGTGGTCGTCGTGGCCGCCGCCCTCGCCTGGTGGCGTACGCCGGACGACCTGGTCAAGCCGATCTTCCTCGCGGGCGCCCTGCTGGCGTTCGTGATCGCGATGGTGCTGTCGTTCTCCCGCAAGATCAACCCGGCGCTGGTGATGGTGTACGCCGCCGCCGAGGGTGTGTTCCTGGGCATCGGCAGCAAGTTCATCGCGAACTGGGTCGGTGACTCCGGCATCATCGTTCAGGCGGTGCTCGCCACGATGGTGACGGCCGGCCTGACGTTGGCGACGTACAAGTACTTCGCGATCAAGGTGACGCCGCGGTTCACCAAGATGGTGATCATCGCGACGATGGGCTTCGCCGGCGTCATCCTGCTGAACTTCGTCGGCAGCCTGTTCGGCTTCAACTCCGGCATCAGCGGCATGGGACCGATGGGCCTGCTGTTCGCCGCGCTCGGCGCCGGTCTGGCGGTGTTCAACCTGATCCTCGACTTCGACATGATCGAGCAGGGCGTCCGCGCCGGAGCCCCGCAGAACGAGGCCTGGCGGGCCGCCTTCGGCCTGACCGTCACCCTCGTCTGGCTCTACTGGAACCTGCTCCGCATCCTCGCCATCCTCCGCGGTGGCGACTGACCTACCGCAGTGATCACCCGAAGGGCCGGCCCAGGTGGACCGGCCCTTCGGCCTTTCCGGACGGAGATCGTCCGGATGTGGTCCTAGGGTGAGCTCATGACGAACCAGGTAGGAGATTGGCGCGAGTTCGAGGATGGGGCCAGCGTCTGGTACGACGCCCCATCGCAGGCAGCCGGCGCTGCGTTGATCACTCGCATCGCCGAGGCCGGCCAACTGCCGGATATCGACCTCCGCGCGAGCGGGCTGCGGATCCGGATCGGCTCGGATGCCGAGCTCGCCCGGACCACATCCGAGGCGGCCCAGGACCTCGGGCTGACCGCGAATCCTGCCGCCCTGCAAGAGCTTCGGCTCGTCATCGCCGCCGCTGATCCTGCCTCGGTGCGGGACTTCTGGCGTACGGCGCTCGCCTATCAGCCGGCCGGGGACGACGGCCTCGCGGACCCGCTCCGACGAGATCCCGCGCTCGCGATTCACCCGCTGAGTGAGCCGCAGCCGCTGCGGAACCGGATCCACGTCGACGTCGTACGCAACTCTGCGGCCGTGCAGGATGCCATGGCGGCGCTCAAGCGTGAGCCCATCGGCCCGTACGGAGTCGGGATCGCGGATGACGAAGGCAACGAGATCGACCTGGTCCCCGGCGATGAGTTCGCGGACGCCTCCGACTGGTGGACTGTCTTCAGTGCGATGACCTTCTACCCCACCACGTCGGCGGCCCAGGCCAGCCAACTCGCCACCGCGGTTGCCGGCCTGTCCGACGACGCGGGGGTGCCGATCCTCGTCGACCTCCGCCCGTCCGGCGTGACGCTCGACAGCGGCAAGGACCTGTGGGAGAACGACGAGGGCGCGCCCAGGCCAGAGTTCGTTGCCTTGGCGACCGAGATCCAGGCCGCGGCCCGGTCGCTGGGCCTCACCGCAGATCCCAGCAACGTCCGGTTCATGCAGTTCGGCATCGACGCCGTGGACATTCCCGCCGTACGGGCGTTCTGGGCCACGCTGCTCGGCTACGAGCCCGATCCGCGCGAGTTCCTGAGTGACCTCAACGACCCTCGTCGGCTCAACCCGGTTCTCTTCTTCCAGACCCTGGATCCGGCGGATCCCCGTCGCCACGAGCGCGCGCGGATCCGGCTCGAACTCGCCGTACCCGAAGACCAGGTCGAGGCCCGGATCAGCACGGCGATCGCGGCCGGCGGTCGGCTTTTGGAGGGCTCCCGCGTTGCTGACCCGGAGGGCAACGAGGTGGAGATCGTCGCCCGTCCGTAGGAAGCGGCAGGCATACGATGGCGATCATGCGATTCGCGATCAAGACCTCGCCTCAGAACACTCAATGGGCCGACATGCTCGCCGTCTGGCAGGCCGCGGACGACATCGAACTGTTCGAATCCGCTTGGACCTTCGATCACTTCTATCCCATCCACTCCGACTCGAGCGGGCCGTGCCTGGAAGGGTGGGTGACGCTCACCGCGCTCGCGCAGGCCACCAACCGGCTGCGGATCGGCACGCTGGTGAGCGGGATCCACTACCGCCACCCCGCGCTGCTCGCGAACATGGCCACGACCCTCGACATCGTCTCCGGCGGCCGCCTGGAGGTCGGCATCGGTGCCGGCTGGAACGAAGAGGAGTCCGGCGCCTACGGCATGGAACTCGGCTCACTCAAGGAGCGCAGCGACCGGTTCGAGGAAGCGTGTGAGGTCCTCGTCGGCCTGATGAGCCAGGAAACCACGACGTTCCAGGGCAAGTACTACCAACTGACCGACGCCCGCTGCGAGCCGAAGGGTGTGCAGACGCCGCACCCGCCGATCTGTATCGGCGGCAGCGGCGAGAAGCGGACTTTGCGTACGACGGCCAAGTACGCCCAGCACTGGAACTTCGCCGGCGGCACGCCCGAGGAGTTCACCCACAAACGCGACGTCCTCTACCGCCACTGCGCCGACATCGGCCGCGACCCGAGCGAGATCACCCTCTCGTCGCACGTCCGTCTGGGCCCCGACCTCGACTACGCCAAGGTCGCCGCCGAAGCCGAGGCTATGGGCGACGCCGGCCTGGACCTGGCCATCGTCTACCTCCCGCCGCCCCACACCCCCGCGGTGCTGGAGCCCCTGGCCAAAGCCCTCGAACCCCTGCGCTGACCCTCACATACGCGAAGACCCGCCCTTCCACCTGAAAGGGCAGGTCTTCGGTGAGAGTCTCCTGTTCGGGTGTCAGCTCATTCGCCGGTGCGCCTTGACGAGATCGTATTCGTGGACGATGGCGGTCGCGTGCCCGTGCGCGAGGGCGTACTCGCTGGAGAGCCATCTCACTCTGTCATCGAAGCGCAGGAACGACGGTCCGTCGTTCATCAGCTGGAACCACTCGGTCATCTCACGTCCGGTGCACCTGGGCACCCTCTCCACCAGACGCTGATGCGTCTCCTCGGAGTGGCTCAAGCCCATCTTCGCCTCCCGTCATCGGGGTACCGCGTAGTTATCGACTGTGCACCACGATGACGCTCACAGGCAAGACTTTCGTCATGAATCTCCCCGCTCAGCGGACGCACAACTACGTCGCGACCTCAACCAGGGCACGATTTCCGGGCACTTTCCCGGAGCTAACTCCCGACCGGTACGGCGTCCGACTCGGAGGTGTCGTGCTCTTCGACCCGGTCGACGTCTGCCTTCGGGTGACGGCGGCGGTGGCGGAGGGCAGCCCACCGACCGCGCGGACCACGTTCGCGCCCGGCCACCTCGGTCGCCGCGACCTCAGTACCGGCCGTCCGCGCGGCCTGCACAGCAGCCTCCGCGATCGGCAGGATCGCCTCGCCCCGGAACGTCTCCGGCGGTACGAACGACTCCGGCCCGACCCCCATCGCGGCCGCGACGGACGGCAGTAGCGCCGCGGACGCCGCGGCGTACCCGATGGCCGAGGGGTGGAAGTTGTCGCGTCCCCACATGCTCGGGTTGGTCCAGAACACCGGTCCGAGGAGTGACCCGAGCGAGACGGTCCGGCCGCCGGCCTCGACGACCGTGATCGTCTGGGCAGCGGCCAGCCGCTGGCTCCAGGCTCGGGCGACCTGCCGCAGCGGCGGCATGATCGTGCGGATCACGCCGAGGTCGGGGCAGGTGCCGACGATGACCTCGCAGTTCGCGGCACGCAGCCGGCGGACGGCGGTCGACAGCAGCCGGACCGAGGTCGAGGGCGACATCTGCGCCTTGACGTCGTTCACGCCGATCAGGATCACCGCGACATGCGGCCCGGCCTGTAGTGCGGCGTCGACCTGGGCGGCGAGGTCGGTCGACTTCGCTCCGGTCTTCGACGCGTCGACCAACCGCACCGACCGTTTGGCCAGCTCGGACAGGCCGGAGGCGAGCATCACTCCGGGTGTCTCCTCCGGCGACTCGGTGCCGTAACCGGCCGCACTGGAGTCGCCGAGCATGGCGAACGTGATCGGATGTCCTGGAAACCGGCCGTACAGACCGTCGCCCGGAGTCGGGTAGTACCGCGTCGGACCGATCACGCGTTTCGCATACTCGGCCTCTGCGGTCAGTACGCCGTACAGCGTCGCACCGATGAGTCCGAGTCCCCCGCCTCCCAGAGCTGCGGCCTGGGCCAGGCGCTTCGCTGCCCCAGCTTTACTCATGAGTCAAGGATTACACGCTGTCACATACAAGCAAGTGAAATAGGGCAAACGGCACGCCCGCGCTCTTCAGAAGCGCACAGCACTACAGTGACACTGTGCGCTACGCAAACTCTCTCCTGGACCTCGTCGGCAACACCCCGCTGGTGAGGCTGTCCAAGACCACCGACGGTGCCAAGCCCCTCGTGCTGGCCAAGGTCGAGTACTTCAACCCCGGTGGCTCGGTGAAGGACCGGATCGCGGTCCGGATGATCGAGGCCGCGGAGGCCTCCGGCGAGCTCAAGCCCGGCGGGACGATCGTCGAGCCGACCTCCGGCAACACCGGAGTCGGGCTGGCGATGGTTGCCCAGCAGAAGGGGTACAAGTGCGTCTTCGTGTGCCCGGACAAGGTCAGCGAGGACAAGCGCAACGTGCTCAAGGCGTACGGCGCCGAGGTGGTCGTCTGCCCGACCGCCGTCGCCCCGGAGCACCCGGACTCTTATTACAACGTCTCCGACCGCCTGGTCCGTGAGATCGACGGCGCCTGGAAGCCGAACCAGTACGCCAACCAGAACAACCCGCGCTCGCACTACGAGACCACCGGTCCGGAGCTGTGGGAGCAGACCGAGGGCAAGATCACCCACTTCGTCGCGGGCGTCGGGACCGGCGGCACGATCACCGGCACCGGGAAGTACCTCAAGGAGGTCTCCGGCGGGAAGGTGCAGATCGTCGGCGCCGACCCGGAGGGCTCGGTGTACTCCGGCGGCACCGGCCGGCCGTACCTGGTCGAGGGGGTCGGCGAGGACTTCTGGCCGGAGACGTACGACCGGAACATCTGCGACCGGATCATCGAGGTCTCGGACGCGGATTCGTTCGCGCTCACCCGCCGGCTCGCCCGCGAGGAGGCCATGCTGGTCGGTGGCTCCGCTGGGATGGCTGCCGCAGCCGCGATCCGACTGGCACACGAACTCGACGACCCGGACGCAGTGATCGTCGTACTGCTGCCGGACGGCGGCCGCGGCTACCTGACCAAGGTCTTCAACGACGACTGGCTGGCGCAGTACGGCTTCCTCGCGCACACCCGCCAGGGCGTCACGCTTGGTGAGATCCTGTCCCGCAAGGACGGCGGCCTGCCGCCGCTCGTGCACACGCACCCGCACGAGACGATCGCCGAGGCGGTCGAGATCCTGCGCGAGTACGGCGTATCGCAGATGCCGGTCGTCCGGGCCGAGCCGCCGGTGATGGCGGCCGAGGTGGCCGGCGCGGTGTCGGAGCGGACGTTGATGGACGCCCTGTACTCCGGCAAGGCGCGGCTGGCCGACATGGTCGAGCAGCACATGGACCCGGCCCTGCCGTCGCTCGGCGCCGGCGAACCGGTGACGAAGGCGGTCGAGCTGCTCGAGGGTCGCGACGCCCTGATGGTGCTGGACGACGGCAAGCCGGTGGGCGTTCTGACCCGGCAGGACCTACTGGTCCATCTGTCCGCCGACTGACTCCCGTGTACGGAGCCGCGAGGCTCCGTCAGCGGGAGACTTATCGGTCTACGACCGAAGGCACGATGGCGATCAGTGCCGTGATCACGATGCCGATCACGATGACTGCCGCTCCAGCGATCTGAAGGATTTCCATACCTCAAGAATCCTTCAGAGCGGCCGTCGGGACATCGGTCCGAGGGCCGGTCTTGCTTCATCCCAAGGTCGTACTCCCGAACCCTGAGTCTCCTACTTCAGGAGTCCGGGCCATCACTTAGGGGACCACGGCACCTAGCGGACCAGGACGAAGTCGCTCGGATCGAGCCGCCGGGTACGACGCCAGTACGACACGGTGAACTCCGGCCAGATGGTCGAGTTCCGCCCGGATGCGTCCATGTACCAACTGCTGCACCCGGACTGCCAGACCGTCTCGTCGAGCTCGCCCTGGACGCCGTCGACGAACCGCTCCTGGACCTCCTCGCGGACCTCGACGTACGACGCTCCCCGGCGCCGGACCAGGTGCAGGGCCTGCATCACGTACCGGACCTGGGCCTCGATCATGAACACCATCGACGAGTGGCCGAGAGCCGTGTTCGGGCCGACGAGCAGGAACAGGTTCGGGTAGCCGGCGACCGTGATGCCGAGGTGGGCACCAATGCCGTTGCGCTTCCAATGGTCGGCCAGCTCGACGCCGTCCTTGCCCAGGATCGGCATCCGGGTCAGCCCGGCCGACACCTCGAACCCGGTGCCGAGCACGATCGTGTCGCAGGACCGCTCGGTTCCGTTCTCGGTGACCACGCCGGTCGGGGTGATACGTGCGATCGGGCTTGTGACGAGGTCCACGTTCGGCCGGGCGAGCGCGGGGTAGTAGTCGTTCGAGAGCAGGATCCGCTTGCAGCCGATCTGGTAGTCCGGGGTGAGCTTGGTCCGCAGCTCGGGGTCGGTGACCTGCTTGTGCAGATGCCGTTTCGCCTGTAATTCAAGGCCTTTCATCAGTTTCGGGTTGCCCGCGAAGCCGAGACCGCGACCCTCGAGTCCCCAGTAGACGATGTTGCGGATCGCTCGCTGACCGGCCGGGAACCGCTCGTGCAGCCGGCGTTCCCGCGGGCCGATCGCGCGGTCCGGCTTCGGGGTGATCCACGGTGGCGTCCGCTGGTAAACGTCCAGCTGCGCGACCTCCTTGGCCAGTTCGGGCACGAACTGGATCGCCGACGCACCGGTCCCGATCACGGCGACGTTCCGCCCGCGCAGGTCCTGGGAGTGATCCCATTGCGCCGAGTGGAACGCCGTACCCCCGAACGAGTCCAGGCCCGGGATGTCGGGCAGCTTCGGCTGTTCCAGGTTGCCGACGCCCGTGACCAGGGCCTGGGTCTCGATCGTCTCGGTGCCGTTCACGGTCACGGTCCACCGGCCGGTCGTCTCGTCGAAGGCCGCCTCGGTGACCTCCGCGCCGTACCGGATCTTGTCCGCGATGCCGTACTTCTCCGCGCAGTACCGCAGGTAGGCGAGGATCTCGTCCCACGGCGCAAACATCCGGGTCCAGCGCGGGTTCTGCTCGAACGAGAACGAGTAGAGGTACGACGGGATGTCGCAGGCGCAGCCGGGATATGTGTTGTCCCGCCAGGTGCCACCGAGATCGTCCGCCTTCTCGAGGATGACGAAGTCCTCACACCCGGCCTGCTTCAGCTTGATCCCCATGCACAGTCCGGCGAACCCGGACCCGATGATCACGACCTCACTCATGCTTGCTGAGGTTACCCGTGGGTCACTCCGCTGGGAATGGTTCTGTGTGGTTCACGCACACGGTTCCGGCCGGCGGGAGCGTCTTGCCGTCGTGCAGATACGTCACGACCGGGCCGATCAGGCAGGGGTCTCCGCTGGTGATCGAGTTGTGGCCGTCGGACTCGAACGTGAGCAGGCGGGCGTTGCCGAGGTCGGCGGTCAGCCGCTTGGCACCGATGTACGGCGTGGCCGGGTCGTGGGTGTTGCTGACCACGAGGACCGGCGGCGCCCAGTCGGGGTTGCGGATCGGGCCGTGGTAAGCGTCGCGGTCCTCGACCGGCCAGGTGCCGTAGTACATGTCGTCCAGACCGCCGCCGAGCCAGAAGAAGTGCTCGAACATCCCGAGGTTGTCGAGCCCGTCGGTGTAGAAGCGCTCGCGGGGACCTTCCGGCCAGTGCGCGTCGACCGCGGTCACGGCGTTGAACACGTCGCCGGATCCGAAGCCGTCGTCGCTGCGGGCGAAATCGGCCAGCGGGTTGGCGTCACCGGCCGTCGCCTTGGCGAGCGCGTCCGCGAAGACCGGCCAGAACCTGATCGTGTACATCGCGGAGACCGCCGCGGCCAGGACCTCGTCACCGGTCACGGGAGGTGCCTCGGGATCGTTCGTCGGCAACGGGGTTTTGTTGAGCTTGGCAACGAGTGCGTCGAACGCCGTCTCCGGATCGCGACCACCGAAGCTGCAGCGCGAACCGGCCGCAGCGCAGGCGGAGAAGAACCGGTCCAGCTCGTTCTCGAACGACGCGGTCTGGACCCGCCAGGCCTCGACCGGCCGGGTGTTCGTGCCACGGACGTCCTCGGCACTCCCGAGCACCATCGCCCGCGTCTTGCCGGGGAACATGCTCAGGTACGTCGCCCCGATGTTCGTCCCGTACGAGATCCCGAGCGCCGTCAGTTTCTGATCGCCCACGGCCTGCCTGAGCAGGTCGAGATCGCGCGCGGTGTTCGCCGTACTCATGTGTGGCAGCAGCGCGGGATTCCGCTTCAGGCACGCCTGCTGATAAGCCCGCACCTTCTTCTCGTACGCCGCTCTGTCCACAGTGTCGGCGCGGTCATGCCGGACCGGTGCGGGATCGACGGGTCCGCAGTCGAGCATGGGCCGGCTGGCTCCGATCCCACGCGGGTCGAACCCGACGACGTCGAACTTCGCGAACAGCTGCAGCATCTGGGGCGGCTGGGTCTTGATGATGTCGAGGCCGCTCTGCCCCGGACCACCCGGCAGCGCGAAGATCGAGCCGATCCGGTGGGCCTGGTCGGTGGCGGGTTTGCGGATCAACGCGAGGTCGATCTTGGTCCCGTTGGGCTTGCGGTAGTCGAGCGGAACCTTGGCGGTCGCGCACTCGAACCCGCCGTCGCAAGGTGTCCAGGTGAGCTTCGGAACGGTGGGCGCGGCGGTCGCGGGTGCGACGCCGGCGAGCAGGGTGCCGACGGTCAGCAGGACTGCGCCGTACCGTCGTACTGAGGGCAGCATGGTGAGGTTCTCCGGATGGTCGTTGGATCGGTGCCATCCGTTCTAAGGCGGCGGGCCGGTACGCCGCCTCGGTAGGAACTGCCTATTTCAGCCGGTGCAGGATCTCGCCGGCATTGGGTACGACGAGAGTGTCCGGGTCGTCCTCGTAGACCGCCAGATCCACTGCGGCCGGATTCAGGTAGCCGAGGTTGGCCCGGCGTACGACGTCCTCCGGGATGCCGGTCGCGAGCGTCACCTGGACGCGGAGATGCTCGCCGGTCGCGGGATCCCAACTGCCGGCGCCGCGGAGGTGGGTCGAGTGCGCGAGCACGCCCCAGTGCAGGTCGCGGAACCGCTCCCACTGGCCGATGAAGTAGTCGCGGCAGTGGTAGCCGATCTCCTCGATCTCGGGGTGCATCGCGGCCAGCTGGGTGACGTGCGGGGCGTAGAGGATGACCTCGCCGCCGTCGGCCACGATCGGCTCGACCTTGTAGAACCCCTTGGCCGCGGTCCAGATGTCGGCGTACCTGGGTGGCATCACCGAGACCACGCGCTGGACCGGGTGATCGAGATACCGGACGTGGGTCTGGGCGGAGATCTCGGCGGCCGCCTGCCAGGACGAGATCGTGTCACCGAAGGCGATCGCGTGCAGCGAGTCGGTGCCGGACTGCGCGACGACGGAGAGCGCGAGCTTGTCCGCGGGGATCATCGAGGCGGCCTCGTCGATGAGTGCGCGCACCGGTGTGGTGCCCGGCGTACCGATGATGCTCGAGCTGGTGATCAGGGCGCCGAGCCAGTGCGACAGGTCGATGACCTCCTGGCCGGCCACACCGGGGAAGAAGTACTTGTTGCCGCCGGAGAAGCCGACCACCTCGTGCGGGAAGACCGGGCCGACGACGAGTGCGACATCGTGTTCGACCACGGCTCGGTTGAGCCGGACCGGGACCTCGTCGCGCAGCCTCTCGTCGGAGATCTCGCCGACGCGGTCCGGGCTGATCGTGCCGAGATCGGCGAACGTCTCCGGCTTCCACCACTCGTGGTTGAGCACGTTCGGGTAGTCGCCGCCGAGATGCTCCTTGAGCTGCGAGGCGGTCATCTCGGCATGAGTGCCCAGGGCAACCAAGATGGTGAGCTTGGAGACGCGCCCGTCGAGGGCCTGGTGGACGGCCTGCAGAAGCAGCGGGAGCGGGCAGCTGCGAGTGGCGTCCGGGACGATCACGCAGACGCTGCGTCCGTCCAGCCCCGCACCGGCCAGTTGATCGCCGATGAAGGCCGTCACCTCGTCATCGGTCAGGACCTGCCCCGCACCACCGATCACCGCCGCTGTAGTCACAGCCTCGACCCTACCGATGTGGGTCCGCCCGGACCAGCTGTGACCACCCGAAAACCCTTGGTAGGCGTGGGATCGCGTCATTGCGGGGTAAGCATCGAACGGTTGACCGGGTCGGGGCGCCGGTGGACTATCGGTGGATCGCCTGGGGGAGTGATCAAGGGGGAGATTCACCATGTCCGAGACGATCGAATGGTCGAGACCCAAGGGTTTCGGGGGAGTGCTGCTGCGGGACGGGGATCCGGCGTACGACGAGTCCCGGACCGTCTTCAACGGGATGATCGACAAGCGGCCGGCGATGATCGCGCAGTGCGAGTCAGCGGCCGACGTCCAGGCGGCGGTGCGGTACGGCGTCGAGCGTGAGCTCGAGGTCGCGGTGCGTGGCGGTGGTCATGGGGTGGCCGGGACCGCGCTGACCGACGGTGGCCTGGTCGTCGACCTGCGCCGGATGAACAGCGTGCAGATCGATCCGTTCGCCCGGATCGCACGCGTCGGGGGCGGCGCGACCTGGGGTGATCTCGACCGGGCGGGTCAGAAGTACCTGCTGGCGACGACCGGGGGCCGCGTCTCGACGACCGGGGTGGCCGGGCTGACGCTCGGTGGGGGCTCGGGGTGGCTGGAACGGAAGTTCGGTCTCGCCAGTGACGCGCTGGTCTCGGTGGAGCTCGTCACCGCGGACGGGCGGTTGCTGATCGCGGACGAGACGAAGAACACCGAGCTGTTCTGGGCCTTGCACGGCGGTGGCGGCAACTTTGGGGTCGCGACCTCGCTGACGTTCCACCTCCAGCAGTTGCCGACGACAACGTTGGCGTTGCTGCTCTGGCCGGCCTCGGCGGGGGCCGAGGTAGTCAGCACGTATCGGGATCTGATCGAGCAGGATGCGCCCGAGGAACTGGGTGGGGGCGTGCTGTTCCTGACCGGGCCGCCGGAGGAGTTCGTACCCGCGCACCTGCACGGGGAGCGGGTCGTGGGTGCGGCGGCGGTCTACGCAGGGTCCGAGGCCGAGCTGCGGGAGGTGTTCGCGCCGCTGTTCGCGCTCTCGCCGGAGGGGGAGATGGTCGCGGAGATGCCGTACGCCGATATCCAGTCGGCACTCGACGATCCGCCGGGGTACCGCAACTACTGGTCGGCCGAGCACCTGTCGTCGCTGCCCGATCCGGCCGTGAAGGCGTTCACCGGCCGGGCGGCGGAGATGATCTCGCCGTCACCGTCGCAGCAGATGGTCGTGCCGTGGGGTGGCGCCGTACGGCGTGGTGCCGAGAAGTGGCCGCAGCCGCACCGGCAGGCGGCGTGGGTGGTGCACCCGTTCGGGCTGTGGTCGGATCCGGCCGACGATGCCCGTGGGATTCGGTGGGCGCGGGACGTGTGCTCGGATGTCGAGGCGTGGTCGACCGGGTACGTGTACCTGAACTTCATCGGGAACGAGGGGCAGAACCGGGTGATCGCGGGGTTCGGCGAGGAGAACTACCAACGGCTGTCCCGGGTCAAGTGTGAGTACGACCCCGAGAACGTGTTCCACCTCAACCAGAATATTGAGCCTGGCTGGCCTCGCTAGTGCTCTGACGCGACCACTGGAACGCGACGATTGCGGCGTACGCAACGGCGCCGAGGGGGACGGCCCAGAGCCGGAGGAACGGGAGTTGGCCGCTGAGCGCGGTCGCCGCGAAGATCACGCCGTACACGGTGATCCCGGCGATCGTGCCTCGGCGCCGGCTGTCGAGCTCGGTGCTCGGGAGTGGACCCATGTGGCGGTCGAGTACGACGCCCAGTGCGCTGAGGCCGGCGAGTGACGCCAGGATGCAGAGGACGCCGCCGGGGAGGCCGCCGAGGACGATCGCGACGGCGTTGAAGAACGTGAGCGGCGCGACGGCTAGGCCGACGTCGAGGGCGCCGAAGGTGAGTTGGTTGCGCCTGCGGCGTTTCAGGTCCTTGTCGGCCGGGCGAAGCGGGCCGGGTTCGCCGGAGAAGCGTCGTACGGTCAGGACGAGTCCGGTCACGAGTACGACGAGACTGACCACGCCGATGATCGACAGCAGCACGGATCGGGTCGTGGACATGTACTGCACCGCACCATGCCCGAAGTCACACGTCGCGGACGGCGGGAACCAGGACGTGTGGACCTCCGCACTGTTGCCGAGGTCGTCGTAACTACCGACCTTCTTCGCACAAGCCTCACTCGGGTCGAACCAGTTCGGCTGCGAGCTCGTCACCGCACCCGTCCACCCCAGCCCAAGCACCAACCCCAACGCCAACCAAGACCCCGCCCTACGCCTCACCCACTCCACACCCCCTACCCTCTCATCCGATGCCCCACAAACACTCACACCTATGGCACCTCCGCCAACAGCTGGGGTCGCGTCGGGAGCCGAGGTGCTGACGTTGGACCGCCGGGGGAGTTGCATCCGCCGACGCGGGTGGTGTTGTCGTTGTACGACGCTTATCGGGCCTCTGGGTTGTTTCAGGCTCGTTAGGCGCGGCGGGCGATGGTGATGATGTCTTCGCTGGTGGAGGTCAGGGGACCGCGGGACCAGTCGCCGTACTGGGCTTCTACGTCGAAGCCGGCCTTGGTGAGCACGGCGTTCAGGGTGTCGACGCCGAGGAAGTTGAAGACGGCGCGGTCGGTGCGGAGTGGGACGTCGTCCCGGAGTGCGGTGGTTTCGGTGACGGTGACTACGTTGCCCGCGACCTGCTCTACGTGGTAGATCATCCGGAGCTCGCGCCCGTTGTGATCGACGACATCGAACGGATTGTCGGGATTCCAGCTCTCCCACTCGCGGACTTCCGGATTCCGGGTGCCGAAGACGAACCGTCCGCCGGTGGTGAGCGCCGTACGGATCTTTGTGAGTGACTCCTCGAGATCGTCGACGAGGAACTGGAACGCGTTGCTCGCCATCACCGCGACGTCGACTCGTCGAACCAGGCGATGTCCACGGCCTTTCCCTCGACCCACTCCGCGTCCGGCACGCGCCGCCGAGCCCGCTCCAACATCGCCACATCCGGATCGATCCCGGCCAGCCGCCCGGTGTGCCCGTCGGCCCGAGCCCGCTCCAGCAGCAACCCTGTCCCACACCCCACATCCAGCACACTGCTCGCGCCCATCACGTGCGACAGATAGAAGTCGTCGCTCGACCCCCACGTGTTGATTACGTCGTACAGCGCAGCCGCGTCAGCGTCGGAATAGGTCACGAACCAACCCTCTCCACCCCCGCAACTGATTAATGCAAGGCGGACCAACGGGGTGAGGTGAGATATTGCCCGGGTGCGAGTGACGGCGGAGGAGATCGCGGACGGGTTGCGGCGGCTCGGGTTGGACAAAACGTCGACTGTGATCGTGCACTCGTCGCTGAGTTCCTTCGGGTACGTCGATGGTGGCGCGGAGGCGGTGTGTCAGGCCCTGACGTCCGTGTGCGGCACCCTTCTGCTGCCGGGCGGGAGTTGGGACCTCACCGGGATCCCGGCGCCGCCAGGGATCGCGCGACCGAACAACGCCTACGAACCGGCCGCCTGCTGGGCGGAGTTCGACAAGAAGTTGTCGCAGGCAACCAGCTTCCGGATGGACCTGCCGGTCGACCGCTGGCTGGGCGTGATCCCGGAGACCTTCCGCCGCACCCGTTCACCGCTGCGGACCGCACACCCACTCTTCTCCTACCAGGCCATCGGCCCAGACGCCGAGCGACTCCTCGCGGCGCAGCGCCTGGACTGGCCGCTCGGCCCGATCGAGGCGCTCGACGGTGACGTCCTCCTGATCGGCGTCGACCACACCTCGAACACGACCATCCACCTCGCCGAGCAACTCCTCGGCATGTCGCGCTTCTACCGCTACGCCAAGGGTCCCGACAACACCTGGATGGAGCTGCCCAACATCTCCGGTGAGAGCCACCGCTTCGACGCCATCGAGCCCGCACTTCGATCGGTGACGAAAGAGGTTCACATCGGGCGTTCCCGGGTACGCCGCATCCCGAAGGACGCCGTACTCGCGGCCACCACCCGCCTGGTCCTGGACAACCCGGCGGCTCTTCTCTGCACCGACAACCCCGAGTGTCGCTGCGCCGCCGCGCTCAACCAGCGCCTGGCCTTCGTGTGACTCCACGCGAGCTGAGGTCTGGCCGCGTGTTCGTCACCCCGATAGATTTGCGGGCAGCGTAAGACCTGGGGGAATTGGTCGATCCGCTCTGTGGGGGAAGCATGCGCGTTTTCCGTCGTCAAGTCGCCATCACACTCACGCTGGCCCTCGCCCTCGTCGCCGCACAGCAGGTGCCGGCCAGTGCCGTTCCACCGGACGAGCAGTACGCCAAGCAGCTCGTGAAGAAGGTGGACGGTAAGAACGTCAAGAAGCATCTCGTCGCCCTGCAAGCGATCGCGAACGCCTCGAACGGCACCCGCGCAGCCGGCACGCAGGGCTATGACCTCTCGGTCGCGTACGTCGCCCTTCGCCTGAAGCTGGCCGGCTACAAGGTCACCCTCGACCCGATCAACTACGTCAAAGGCTGGGTCGAGAACAGTCCGCCAACGCTGGCGCAGACGGCGCCGAATGCGAAGACCTACACGCCGAACGGCCAGTTGTTCACCTTCCAGCCGTCGCCCGCAGGTGACGTGACCGCGCCCGTGCAGGGGGTCGACCTGACCCTGCCGCCGACCCCCGTCCCGTCCTCGACCAGCGGTTGCGAAACGTCCGACTTCGCCGGCTTCGTGCCCGGCAACATCGCGTTGATCCAGCGCGGTACGTGTGGGTTCGCGACCAAGGTGCGCAACGCCGGGTTCGCGGGCGCGTCCGGAATCATCATCTTCAACGAGGGTCAGCCAGGGCGCACCGACGCGTTCCCGCTCGACATCGGCGAGTGGCGCGCGAACATCCCGATGGTGTTCGCGGGCTTCGACGTCGGGTCCGAGCTGGCCGCGACACCGGGCGCGACCGTACACCTGAAGGTCGACTCCACCCTGACGCTCGGCACCAACTACAACGTCATCGCCGAGACCAAGAAGGGTGACGCGAACAACGTCGTCATGGTCGGCGCGCACCTCGACAGCGTCACCGCGGGACCGGGCATCAACGACAACGGCTCCGGTGCCGCCGCGATCCTCGAGACCGCGTTGCAGCTCGCGAACGTCCCGGTGAAGAACAAGGTCCGCTTCGGGTTCTGGGCGGCCGAGGAGATCGGCCTGCTCGGCTCCGACCAGTACGTCGAGGGTCTGTCAGCGGCCGAACGCGACCGGATCCGGCTCTACCTCAACTTCGACATGATCGCGTCGCCCAACTACGCCTTCAAGTTGTACGACGGTGACGACTCCGACGCGACAGGTGCACCGGCCGGCCCGCCCGGTTCGGACGCGATCGAGCAACGGCTCTCGTCGTTCTTCGACAGCCGGGGTCTGGCCCACGTCGGCACCGACTTCGACGGCCGCTCCGACTACGGCCCGTTCATCGCGGCCGGCATCCCCGCCGGCGGTATCTTCACCGGAGCCGAAGGCATCAAGACTCCGGCCGAGGCAGCCCAGTTCGGCGGTACGGCGGGAGTCGCGTACGACGTCTGCTACCACCAGGCCTGTGACACTCTCGCCAACGTCAACGCAACCGCCCTGGACATCAACTCGGACGCGATCGCGGACGCCACCGCCCGCTTCGCCTTCAACCTCACCAACATCCCGAACTGACCCGAAGGAGGGCGCCACCCTGGTGGTGGCGCCCTCTGGGATCAGCTCGGGGTGCACGAGCGCAAAGGTCGGAGATCAGTTGGCTCGTGCGGCTTGTTCGATGACCTTGGTGATCGCACCTGGCTCGGTGATGAGGCTCAGGTGGCCCGCTTTGACGCGGGTGATGGTGGAGTGGGCCCGTTGCGCCATGATGAGCTGGGCGGTCGGGGTGATGATCAGATCGCGGGTCCCGAGGACGTACCAGGACCGGATCGTGTCGTACGCCGGCGTACCCGACAGCTCGTTTCCGGCGCTGAGCGTGAGTGGGCGCTGGGACGGGTACAGCAGCTCGGCCTCGCGGCGCGGCACCCCGGACGCGAACGAGGTCACGAAGGTGTCGTGCTTGAGGTAGAGGTCGATGTCGCCGGCCGGCGCGCCCGGGTACGGGACGAAGTCGAAGACTGTGGTCGGATCGACGGCCAGTGCGGAGTCCGCGCCGGCCAGCGGGAAGATCGCCTCACCCGCTGCGGGCGCGAAGGCGTCGACGTACACGAGTCCCTTGACGTTCGGGTTGCCCGTCGCCGCGTTGGTGATGACGGCACCGCCGTACGAATGACCGACGAGGATGATCGGGCCGGACAGGGTGGAGATGAAGTTGCGGATCGTGGCGGAGTCGCTGCTGAGGCTGCGCAGCGGGTTCGGTGGGACGCGGACCGTGTAGCCGTCGCCTTGAAGACGACGGGTGATGTCGGTCCAGCTGGAGCCGTCAGCCCAGGCGCCGTGCACCAGGACGATCGTCGGCTTGGGCTTGTTCGGGTGGGACGCGGCCGCGGGCGATGCCGCGGCCACGAGTACGGCGAGGAACGCGATCAGCAGGGTCAGAACGCGTGAGCGTTTCATCGAGGCTCCTTTGCGCTAGGACTGCAGGAACTCGAGCAGGTCGGCGTTGACCACGTCGGCGTGCGTCGTCGGCAGACCGTGCGGTAGGCCCTGATAGGTCTTGAGTACGCCGTTCTTGAGCAGGGCGGCCGACTTCGGGCCGGCATCGGCGTACGGGACGATCTGGTCGTCTTCGCTGTGCGCGACCAGCACCGGGATCGTGATCTGCCGCAGATCCCCGGTGAAGTCGGTCTGCGAGAAGGCGACGATGCCGTCGTAGTGGGCTTTCGCGCCGCCCATCATGCCCTGGCGCCACCAGTTGGCGATGACCGCTTCGGACGGCTCCGCGCCCGGCCGGTTGTAGCCGTAGAACGGGCCGGTCGGCAGCGCGCGGTAGAACTCGGACCGGTTCGCGGCCAGTTGTGCCTGCAGGTCGTCGAAGACCTCCTTGGGCAGACCCTCCGGGTTGGCGTCGGTCTTCACCATCAGCGGCGGCACCGCGCAGAGCAGTGCGGCCTTGGCGGCGCGAGCCTCGCCGTGCCGGGCCAGGTAGTGCACGACCTCGCCACCACCGGTCGAATGCCCGACGTGGAACGCGTCGTGCAGATCAAGGTGTTCGACGACCGCGGCGAGGTCGTCGGCGTAGTGGTCCATGTCGTGACCGCCACTGGTCTGAGTGGACCGGCCGTGCCCACGGCGGTCATGTGCGACGACCCGGTATCCGTGCTGCAGGAAGAACAACATCTGGTTGTCCCAGTCGTCGGCCGACAGCGGCCATCCGTGACTGAAGACGATCGGTTGTCCCTCGCCCCAGTCCTTGTAGTAGATCTCGGTGCCGTCGCTGGTCGTGATCGTTCCCACTGTTGGTGCCCCCTCAGAAAGCGCATCCGGGCATGACTCGAACAGACCGAACAGGCTCCCCACGGCCCCAGGCCCTCGGTCCCGCGATGAACGCGAAACCCTTTGTCAGCAACAGGTTTGGTGGCCTCGCCACCCCAGGTCACCTTAACCCTCGGCCGCTGATCTGAGGAGTCCCCAAACGGCGAGGACGAGGAGGATGAGGCCGGCCGCCGGAGCCAACGCAAGAGCCGCGGACGCACCGAACCCGTCGGCGGCTCGACCCGCGAGTGACGCCGCAAGGGCCGAGCTGGCCGCGCTTGTCGAGTTGTTCCAGGTGAACGCCTGGGTGAGCGCCGCCGGATGAACCGTCTTCTGCGTGAGCACGTTGAGCAGCACCAGCGTCGGCGGCACCGCCAGCTCCGTCACCACAATGGCCGCACCCAACCAGATCGGCCCAGGTGCGATCGGCAGCATCAGGCCGGCAATCGTCAGCCAGCCGGTCGTCACCACGAGCTGCCGGTACGCCGGGAACCGGCGCGGCCGCAGTCCGTAGAGCCAGCCGGACAACAACCCGCTGATGCTGGACGCGGCCATGATCCCCGCGGCAGCACCCGGTACGCCGTGCCCGACGGCGAACGCACTCACGGAGATCCCGATGGTGCCGAAGTACAGCCCGATGGCCAGGTTGAGGGCCGCAAGTCGCAGGAAGCTAGGCCGAAGGAGAGTCCGCTCGGTGCCTCCGGCGTACGCACTCGCCGGTGCTGGTTCGGTACGGCGCTGTGCCGCCAGTGCACCTCCTCCGCCGGTGATCAGGCCGACGGCGATGAGGCTCGCCAGGGTGGTGTCGCCGAGTGCGCCGAGGGTGGTGACCAGGACCGGGCCGAGGAGGAAAGCAGTGGCGTTGGCCAGCGACTCCAGTGAGAAGGCGCTGGGCAGCTCGTCTGCTCGTTGCTCTCGGAGTAGATGTGCCCAGCGCGCACCGGACAGCGCTCCGAGTTGAGGGACGGCCGCACCGGCACACGTCGCGGCTGTGATCGCCACGGCCGGTGTGGATGACGTTAGTACGACGGCGATAGCGGCAGCGTGGGCGAGCAACGCGAACGGGAGTACGCGCGACTGCCCGCGCCGATCGATCAAACGCGCCACCTGCGGCCCGATCAAAGCCTCAGCGAGCGCGAAGCCCGCGGTGGCCAGACCAGCGGTGGCATAGGAGCCAGTACGAGCGTGCAGGAGCCAGACGAGACCGAGTCCGGTCATGGCGATTCCCACCCGCCCGACCGCTGCAGTGAGGAAGAAGGCTGCAGCACCAGGCGTGCGCAGCAGAGGACGGTAGCCGGAAGACGACATCTGCAGGTCCCTCGTCGCCACTGGCGGTGCGGACCACGCAGAGTCGCCGGCGCCACCGGGGCGGAACAATCACGGCTAGACCAAGGCGGGCCTGAGCGACTTCCAGAAAGATAACACCCGATCGAGTAGAGGTCATGAACTGACCGCTACTGTTCCTAGGCTCGAAGCATGACTACGAACCAGCAGATCGTGACCGGTGAGCGGGCCGACATTCTCGAGTTTCTGGCGAAGCATCGCTACTTCCTGCGGCACACCGCGCAGGGACTCATCGACGAGCAGGCGAACACCCGCAGTACGGTCAGCGAGCTGACGATCGGCGGGCTGATCAAGCACGTGACCGAGGTCGAGCAGCACTGGGCCGAGTTCGCCCGTACCGGCACCGGTGAGGAGACGCCGACGGAGTACACGCCGGAGCTGATCGCCCGGTGGGAGAACCAGTTCCGCCTCGCCGAGGGCGAGACGCTGGCCGGCGTACTGGCGGCGTACGAAAAGGTCGCCGCCGAGACCGAGGAGCTGGTCCGCACCCTCGACCTCGACACCAGCTACGAACTCCCCGCCGCCCCCTGGCAGCCACCCGGCGTCTTCTGGTCCGTCCGCCGCATCTTCCTCCACGTAGCAGCCGAAACCGCCCAGCACGCCGGCCACGCCGACATCATCCGAGAATCCATCGACGGCCAAAAAACCATGGGCTGACCCTGGCGCCCGTACGAGCTGTGCGGCACGCTCTGCACCAGGGGTGTGGTGAAGGGGGCGCGAGGGGTGGACGACGAAACAGGACTGGGCCTGGTGGAGTTCCTGGGGGACCTGCGGGCCGACTTACAGGAGGCGCAGGCGAGAGCACTCGCCGCGAGTCCGCCGGGGACAGCGGACGCCTTGCGGCTGACCGTGGACGAGATCACGGTGACTCTCGAGGTCGCGCACGAGCGCACGCTGACCGGCGAGGCGAGCGGCAAGGTGACGGGGAAGTTCTGGGTGTTCGGCTCGGCCGAGGCCGGTGCCACGGCCGGCGTGCAGCGCGGCCGCACCGGCACTCAGACATTGACTCTGACCCTCAAGCCGCAGCTCGAGATGCAGACGGGTGAACGAGCCGACTTCGAGGTGACCGGGGCGGTCGGCCCCCGTGAGTACCAACCGCCGGCGCCGGCATCGGACTGACGAGGTGCACCCCACACCACTCTGTGTGGCCGAGCTCCGGACTACCTCGGCCGATGGCGTGCACCTGTTGGGCTCCGGTTATCTGGTCGCGGACGGCTGGGTCCTGACCGCTGCACATGTCGTCCGCGACGCCACGTCGGTGCGTGTGTGGGTCGCGCCGGGGGCGACGCCGACGCTCGAGGGTGAGGCTGAGGTCGACAGCTCCCGGATCCAGTACGGCGTGGGGGACGTCGCCTTGGTGCCGATCACCGGGCACGGCTTGCCGGCGGGGTTTCTTCCGGCTGTCCGCGGCACGCTCGATCGGAAGTCCATCGCGGCTGTTTCCGTGACGGCGCTCGGCCTGCCCTGGTACAAGGTGCGGGACGCCGACGACGGCCTGCAGGTCCGTGAGCTGGCTGCAGTCGGAGGGACTGTCATTCCGGCCGCCGACACGAATCTCGGCACGTTGGCGATGGCGGTCACCGGCGGGCCGGATGTCGCCACCCAGAAGGGCGGGTCGGTCTGGGACAGCATGTCCGGAGCGGCGGTTTGGGCGGCCGGTCATCTGATCGGCGTTGTCGTGAAGCACCACGCGCATGAAGGTGCCAGCGCGTTGACCGTCTGGCCGCTCGACTCCTGGGCTGTTCTGGGGCCCGCCATCGACGCGACTCCGCTGGCGCTGAGTGATCTCGTACCTGCCACTTACCTGGGTGTTGCGGCCGACCTGGCACCTGAGCTGCTGACCGGGCGGGCCGGCGATCTCGCCTGCCTGGACGAGTACGCCGCCGGGTCCGATCGCTGGTGGTGGTACGAAGCGGATGCGTTCGCGGGCAAGACCGCGTTGACCGCCTGGTGGGTGTCGAACTACCGGCACCCTGCGCAGGCCGCGTTGGCTTCGTGTTTCCTGCGCAGTGTCAGCAATCTGAACACGGCGGACTACGTGATGCGCTCGCTGTCGCTGCAGTTGGCAGCGATCGCGCAGCTGTCCGATCAGGAGCAGGCACAGCTGGGCTTGCTCACCGGAGACGCCGCGATCCACACCTTCAAAGATCTGCTGCAGAAGGCCGCCGCGCGGTGCGTCGCCGAAGGACGTCGCCTCGTGGTGGTGATCGACGGCCTGGACGAATACCACGTCGCCGGGCAGATCCCGTGCGCCGAATGGTTGCCTAAGGCTACAAACCTGCCGCCCGGTGCGGCGCTTCTCGTGACAAGCCGATCGGGTTCACCGAGCGGCATCCCGGACGGGCATCCGCTCCACGATCACGTGCACCCGTTGGAGCGGTCGGAGACCGCCGCACGGATCCTGGTTCTCGCCGACGCCGAGGTCGAGCAGGCGGCTTTGGCTGATCCGAACGGGCTGACTCACGAGATCCTGGGCTTCCACGCCGCCGCCGAAGGGCACCTGACCCACGCGGAGCTGGCCGAGCTGATCCGCCTGCAGCTCAATCGACCTGTGTACGCGGACCAGATCAAGACGACCTGGAAACTCCACCTGGCCCGCACCATCACACCCGCACCGGGATCGGCCAGTGGTTTCGGCTTCGCCCACGAACAACTGCGCGCCAAGGCCCAGACCCGGTACGCCGACCGTCTGCCCGACTACCGCACGCAGCTCCATGACTGGGCTCGTTCGTACGCGGAGAAGGGCTGGGCCGAGACCCCGCAATACCTGTTGTACTCATACACAGCGATGCTCAGCTCTCAGGTCTCCAAGGACAACGTGGATCGCCTCTACGAGACTGCGTCGTCACCGGGCCGATGGATGGCGCTGTTCCTCGCCGACGGGAGTCCTGGCCTTCCGGACGATGAGATCATCCGGACACAAGCGGCCCACCTCACGGCCTACGAGAACGGATTGCTGGCCAAGCCGGATCTGGAGCTGAGGCTGGCGGTCCTCGGCCTGTCCCGGAGTCCGGTGCGTGGCTCGCTTACCTATCCGGCCACCGGGGTCGCCGTGGTCTGGACGCTTCTCGGCGATGGTGAGAAGGCACTCCGGCTGGCAGGCATGATCCGCGAGCCGGACGGCCGCGCGTACGCCCTGGGTGAGGTGGGCGTCGCTGCGTCGGTCGCCGGCGACAGCGAATTGATGCATCGCGCGCTGAGCCTGGAACAGACCGCCGAGGCCGACGCCGGCCCGTACCAGGCCGCGGTCCAGGCCGACCTGGCTCTGCAACTGACCAAGATCGGCCGCTTCGACGAGGCCGAGCAGGTGGCGCTGCGGATCTCCCGACTCGAGAAGAAGGCCAAGTGCCTCGCCGACGTGGCACTCTGTGCCGCGCGCGCCGGGCAGGCGCAGACAACCCACAGGCTGGCCGAAGTCGTGACGGCTCTAGCGCTCGAACCCGACACCGAAGGCCATCGCCCCATGGGCATCCTCGCGGAGGCCTTCGCGATACTGGGCGATCTCAAACGTTCCGACGAGTGTCTTGTGACGGCCGAGGAATTGACGGCCTCGGCGCGGTTCGCGAACGAGTTCAAGTATCACGACTGGGCGCAGACCGTCGTGCGCACCGCACGATGGCGGACGATGGCCGCGGCCGCTGCGGTCGGTGGTGACGACGATCTGGCCGCGTTCGCCGGGGAGTCCGCGGTGAACGACTGGCTCACCTCGCCGACGTATGCGCTGAGTACGCGGCAGGCGTGGAACATGGCGAATGTCGCCGCCGTCATCAACCAGCTGCACAGCTGCGACATTGCCCGGACGCTCGCAGACAAAGCGGTGAAGATCTCCGTGACCCAATCCGAGCCGCACGACGACGAGGCCGCCTGGGTCGGCTCGACCGCCGACAAGCTCGCCGCCGTACTCCTGGACGCCGATCTCGACGCCCCGGTCATCACGGCAATCGCGCGGGATGAGTGGCAGGAGCAGATCCGGACTCTCCTTGTGCGTCACCTCGCCGCGATGGGTTTGGAAGCCGAGGCGCGTGCGCATCAGGTGAAGCTCGAGCGGATGAGAGAACGTACGTCGACCACCGAGATCGTGGGCGCGGTAGCGCTGGCGAAACGACGTACGGGTGATTGGGACGAGTACGGCGAGGTTGCCCGCGCCACGGTTGAGGCCGAGTTCACCACGATGGTCGCCGAGCAGCGCACCGCGCAACTCGCCACCGCTCGCGAACAGATCGTGCTCCACCTCGGTGACGAGCCGGAGAAAGATTCCTTCCCAGCGCCATCGGTGACGGGATGGAACCTGGACACGGCGATCGTGCTGTTCGATTCCGAGGAGCCTTATCAGCAACGAGAGACGGCGATGAGGCTCGCTGAGATGGTCCGCGAGTACGCCCAGGTCGATGCGGCCGGGGCAGCGGTGCGGCTGCCGCAGATCCAGGTCCTGGTCGACAGAGTGCTTCAGCCCTTCCCGTACCAGTGGTTCAAGGCCGAACGCCGTCTGGTCGAGGCCCGCGTTGCGCTGTCGGAGCTAGATGCCGCTCGCGAGCACGTGGCAGGGATGATCGAGTTCCTGAGCCACCGGGAGTTCCTCGACTCGGCGTTCTACGCGGACACACTCGAGGCTCTCGAAGCGACCGGCGCGTTGACCGACGCCGCCCGGCTGGTCACGATCCTCGCCGCCGACCCGACCGACAACGACAACCTGCGCCGTGAGGTGGCCGGCCACTTCGCGCAGAAAAGCATCCACGGTCCGGTTGTTCTCGCGGCCGCCGCGGCCGAGATCGTCACCGTCGACGTCCCGGCGCGCGATCTCTTCTTTCGTGACTGGTACCAGGGCGCTGTCGACGTGCTCGTCCACCTGGTGCGGGGAAACCATCTCCAGTACGCGCAACAGGTCGCCCAGACACTGCTGCGGCAGGCGGTGAGTCCCGACCTGCTCTGGGCTCAGAGCGCCGAAATCCTTGGTGGTCTGGTGAGAAGCAACGAGCAATCCGTCCGGGACGAGGCGTTGCGACGCCTCACCCTCGCGGACGCGTTCGTCGACCAGATCACCGATCTCCCCGACGAGCTCCTCGAACAACTCCTCCAAACCTACAACTTCGCTGCCCACCCTCCGACGTAGAAAGAGGAGCAGCCGGCCGGCCGCTCCTCTTGTCCTTCTACTTACTGTCAGCTCTCGGCAGGAAACTTGGCGCCCGTGTTGCTGTGGCAGCGGTAGCCGTTGGGATTCTTGTAAAGGTACTGCTGGTGGTAGCAATACCGCCGAGGCGATAGAAATCCTGAGGTGCGGCGCCCAGTACGATGCTGATCATGGTCGTCAGTCCTCCACCCCCAGACTCGGGGCCTCTCCTTGAGGCCTGCATGGGCGCAGGCGCCACCTTGGTTGCGATCATTGGTGGTCTCCTCGTAACGCGTTACATCACGCTAGAGAGTGAGCTGCAAGCATCGCAGGACCGCCTGAAAAGCGAAGAAGCGAGGTTGGCCGAGGCAGAGGACGACCTGAGGTCGGCAAAGGATGAACTCCGTCGAGCCGAAGTTGAATATGTACTGGATGAAAACGATGTCTACAAATATCTCCAATCCGTCGTTGTAAATGACGGACAGGTTGAAGTGTCGAAAGTCCGGAATTTAGCAAGTGTCACGGAGTTCTCGGACGAAGATTTGTTGTCGACTCTAAAAGCCTGGCGTGACGAAATGGCGAAGGCCGTAGGGCATCCCAATCTATGGAACTCTATTCCAACAGACAAGGTGCAACTGGACTCGTGGTCGGAGTTTAGGCGCGGGAAGCAACTGCCGGTTTCCGTAGAAATCATCTGGGAGGCCCTATACAACCTAATCGCAGATGAGTTAGAAGAGCGCGCGCGTTCGCACGTTTCCTATCTTACCCCAACGTCAATGCGTGGGATTATCGGCAGCAATGGGGTGCAAATGGCGAAGGAGATTGAGCGGCTGCGGGGATTTGTCGATGTCGCGCGTGCGCAAACTGATAGGCAACGCGTGGAAACCAGTATGGCTCGCGAAGCAAGGGCGCGAATCAGTAGGCCGCCTGGTCTGGCGGCTGGTCTCGTGGTCTTGGCACTACTCACTTTGGCAACCGTCGTAGTACCTATTCTCTTTTTGGCTCCGACGCCCGCGACTCTCAGTTATGGCGGAGGCGTCGGCATAGTAGCTCTCTTCCTGGCTGCAGTAGTTGTGTTGTTTGGCTATATGACCTGGCACGTGTACAGGCTGCGGAAGTTGAGCCAATCGAGTGACGGCTCAAAAGATGGTCGTCAGGCTGGGTGATTTGGGGGCGACTTTGATAATAGTCCTGGATACGAATGTAATTCTCGGTGATCCGATGTGTTCTGGTGACGCATGGGGAGTCTTGGCGCACGCAGCCGAAGCGTGGGATCTGGAAGTTTTCGTTCCGGGTGTGGTGCTCCTGGAGGCAATCGGAGGTTTTCAGCGGCGCCTCGCCGAACTGAGCATTGCATTCGACGGGTTTGCTGACAAGAAGCGTTTTCGTGCAATGGGATTATTGTCCGGCGTCGAAGACATGCAGATGGCGATTCATGAAGCATCGGAGATGTATTCGGATCGACTGAAGCAAATCTTGTTGGATTTCGACGCGAAGATTCTACCTCTCCCCGATGTGCCGCACTCGGTTCTAGTTGAACGAGCAGTGTCCCGCAGAAAGCCGTGTGATACGCACGGAGACGGGTATCGGGACACGTTGATCTGGTTGACGATCATGCAGATCCTCAAGGACCACGCCGGCGATGTAATTTTCGTCTCGAATAACACAAAGGACTTCGGATCTGATGTCGAAGCTGAGTCCGGCGTGCTTTGTTTACATAAGGACTTGCTAGATGAATTGGAGGCGGCTGGATTCGCAGGTCGCCTGACATATGCCGCGGAGCTGAGAGATGTCGTCTCGGACCTGGCGGCAAGGCTCGCGCCAAATCTTCCGCAAGAAATGCGCTACCTAAAAGACCACCTACAGTCGCAAGTCCTGAGTCAGTTCGTTGCTCAATCAGTGCTTCCTGGTATCGCGCCGACCTCCCTGGACCCTCGGCGCTGCGCATTGCCGGTCGAGACCGCTAGTGCCCAACTCCTCGCTGTAGGTCGGCTCACCGAGTTTCACGCTGAGATTAGAGGTGGAGCCGGGAATGATGCTGCGGTAGTAGATTTCAGCGTATCTGGCGAGTCGGGCGTCGCGATGACACTTCCCCCGACGTTTGCAGACGATCCAGCGGTCTCGCGGTTGCCTGACGGATCTGGTGTGGAGATCCAGGTTTCGAAGACACTTGTGTACCGCGGGTACTTGACGACAAATTCGATCGGCAAGCCGCTTGCGGGCGAGATCAGGCGTATCTCGAGTACCGCAGATGATCCCGGCCGTATTCCCTGGCAGGAGAAGGATGCACGAGAGGAGCTGCGACGTTCCTCGTCACACGCGATTGGTGTCGGTCCGAGGGTCTTGGAGAATCTGGTGCCGGCGATGAAGTTGTACGAGTCGATGCTGCCGAAGGTGGATCCGAAGATGTTCGAGAATCTGGTGCCGGCGATGAAGTTGTACGAGTCGATGCTGCCGAAGGTGGATCCGAAGATGTTCGAGAATCTGCTGCCGGCGATGAAGTTGTACGAGGGGCTGCTGCCGTCGACGAAGCTGTACGAATCGATGCTGTCAAAGGTCGATCCGGAGCTGTTGGGGACGCTAATGAAGACCCCTTCGGCACAGGACCCAGATGGGGCGCCGACGGACGATCCACCCGGCGTGGCCGAGTCGAAAGAAGGCCCGCACTCTTCACGTACAGCGGCAGACCCCGACTCCGAACTTTCCGACGCCGGAGCTGGACCTGAACCGACGTCGAGCGACCGCGTGGAGTCCTCGCAAGGTCTGGACACCGATCCGAACGAGGCCGACCGGGACGGCGACGAAGAGCACTGACTGCCGTGGTCGGACGGCTGGAGCAGCCCCCCATGTTCCAGGCAATCGGATGCGCAGCCGACGCTCGACGTCATAGACCAGCTCTTCGCCTCCCTCAGCTGACCGATCCGTCAGCCAGCGCCATAGTGACCGTTCGAGCCACTCGGGGACGCCGTCCACCAGGGCACCGTACGTTGCGGCCTCATCGGTGTCGCGCACGTCGAGGGGAACCCACAGGTTCGCTTCCCGTTCCTCAGCCGTCAAAGTCAGCCCATGCCTTCCCTTAAGCAAACCGGGGCTCAGTCACGAGCCCCGGTCTACTTCGCCGTCTACTCCGGGAACGGTGCGCCGGTGTTGCTGTGGCAGCGGTAGCCGTTGGGGTTCTTGTGGAGGTACTGCTGGTGGTAGGGCTCGGCGTAGTAGAAGGTGGTGGCGGGGGCTATTTCGGTGGTGATGTCGCCGTAGCCGAGGGGCTTGATGACGGGGGCGTACAGGTCTCGGGTGCGCTCGGCCTCGGCGCGCTGGGCGTCGGTGGTGTAGTAGATGGCCGAGCGGTACTGGGAGCCCAGGTCGTTGCCCTGACGCATGCCCTGCGTCGGGTCGTGGGTCTCCCAGAAGACCTTCAGCAGATCGGTGAAGGTGGTCTTGGTCGGGTCGTAGACGACCCGGACGGCCTCGACCTGGCCGGTCTGACCGGTGCAGACCTCTTCGTACGTCGGGTTCGGGGTGTAACCGCCCGCGTAGCCGACGGCCGTGGTGTACACGCCGGGCTGCTGCCAGAAGATCTCCTCGGTCCCCCAGAAGCATCCGGTGCCGAACCAGACCTCCTCGAACCCCTCCGGCGCCGCAGCGGTCTGCGGCGTGTGGAGAACGATGTTCTCGTCCGGTACGGCGAAGCCGGGAGTGGGCCGGCCGGGCAGTGCGGCCTCGGGCTCGACCAGGGCTGTGTTGCGCTTGAAGAACGACATCTCACGCCTCTCGCAGTGTGACTCTCATAGTCTCTCAACACCCGATGTAAGACGATCCTTCCCACCACCCCTTACGGCACGATGACGTGCGGCCGTGGTGGGGAGGGGCAAGGTGATCCATCCCGCCGGACGAGGATCAGGCGATCATGGTGGTGGTTCGGCGGGTGGGGGTTGGGGCGGTGGTGAGGGCGGCGTAGGCGGAGGCCAGGGCTTGGACGCCTTCGCGGAGGGCGTGGACGTCGAGGGTGAAGGGCAGGCGGATGAAGGACTCGAGCCCGCCGTCGGGGGAGAACCTGGAGCCGGCCACCAGCAGTACGCCGTTGCGCTGAGCGAACCCGACCAGCGAAGACCCCACCGGCTCCGGCAGTTCGCACCACAGCGACAACCCACCGGACGGCAACCGGAACCGCCACGACGGCAGCTCCGCCGACACCGCGGCCGCCAACGCATCCCTCCGCCGAGCCAGCTCCGCCCGGCGCTCCGGCAGAAGCGTCGACCGCTGCCGCAACAACCGAGCCACCACCAACTGCTCCAGCACCGGCGCACCAAGATCCATCGAAGCCCGCGCATCGAGCACTCGCGCGACCAGCCCTTCAGGCACCCGCATCCACCCGATCCGCAGCCCACCCCAGAACGACTTGCTCACCGACCCCACCGTGATCACCCCACTCGGGTCGTACGACGCGAACGGCGGCGGCACCTCCTGACCATCGAGCGACAGCTCGAACAACGTCTCGTCGATGATCGCCGTCGTCCGGCTCCGCGCGAACGCCAGCGCCAACCGCTCCCGGTCCGCCGCCGACATCAACCACCCGGTCGGGTTCTGGAAATCCACCACCATCCAGGCAGCCCGCGGCGCCGTCTGCCGAATCGTTGCCTCCAGCAACGGCAGGTCCCAGCCGCCGGGCGACGTCGGTACGGCGACCACCCGGCAACCGCTCCGCCGGATCGCGTCCACCGAGTTCGGATGCGTCGGGCTCTCCGTCAGCACCCGGTCACCGATCTGCGTGATCGCCCGCACCGCGATCGACGTCGCCGCCAACGCCCCGGCCGTCACGATGATCTGATCCGGAGACGTCGGCAGCCCGCGCTCCTCGTACGCCGCCGCGATCTCCTGCCGCAGCATCGGCAACCCCTGCGGGTGGTACCCGGGCGTCGCCAACTGCGCCGGTAGCTCATCGGCCGCCTCGGCAACCGCCGTACTGATCCCTGGCACCGCGGACGGCGCCGCGCAGGTGAAGTCGTACAGACCGTCGGTGTCGATCCCCGGCGCGTGATGCCGGCCGAGTTCAGGCTCGACGCGGGACGGGAGCGCGGTGACGCTCCCGGATCCGCGCCGGCTGATCAGGTACCCGCTGTCGCGCAATTCCCGGTACGCCGAAGCCACCGTCGTACGGCTGACTCCGAGCGCATCGGTCAGCTCGCGCTCACTCGGCAGCCGGGAACCGGGCATGATCCGGCCGTCGGCGATCAGCAATCGGAGCCGCTCCGCGAGCACCCGGTACGCCGGACCGCTGTCGCCGGCCCAGGCGCCGAGCAGGCCGGCGAGCGTACTGGCGGGGAGATATTGCCCTTTCATGCAGTCCACTATTGCGTAATTGGCTATCGATTACCAGGCCACTTACTCCGCAAACTGGAGTAGTGACCGCCACTTCGACCGAGCCGCCGCGTCGGCTCGCACCCCTGAACCCGATCCAGCAGCTCAAAGCAGGCCACCTCCCGCGCCGCCTGGTCCAGCTGTACGTCGGCCTGATCCTGTACGGCGCCTCCATGGGCCTGATGATCCAGGGGAACCTCGGCCTGGACCCGTGGGACGTGTTCCACTCCGGCCTCACCAAGCACGTGTCGCTGAGCTTCGGCACCGTGGTGATCGCGGTGAGCTTCGTCGTACTGCTGGCGTGGATCCCGCTGCGGCAGTGGCCGGGGCTCGGGACGATCAGCAACGCGATCGTCATCGGGCTGGTCACGGACCTGACGCTGTCGACGGTCGGCAAACCGGATGCGCTCTGGCTCCGGATCGTCTTCATGGTCGCCGGGGTCGTGGTCAACGCGCTGGCCGGCGCCCTCTACATCGGCGCCCAGTTCGGTCCCGGTCCGCGCGACGGACTGATGACCGGCCTGGTACGCCGTACCGGTCTCAGTGTCCGTCTCGTCCGGACCACGATCGAGCTGACCGTCCTCGCCACGGGCGTCCTTCTCGGCGGCTCGATCGGAGTCGGCACCGTCGTCTACGCCCTGTCGATCGGGCCCTTGGTCCACTACCTGCTGCCGATCTTCACGGTCCGTCTGAAGCTCGATCAGCCAACGCCCTCCACCTGACATCTCGCAGGCGCGTGCAGCGAGCGGAGTGAGAAGGTGGTGGGGTGCAGCCCGATCACCTGAGGTTCGAGTTCTCGGCGCCGCTGTGGCTGCACGGGGAGGGCAGCTGGTACTTCGTCACCGTGCCGCCCGAGATCAGCGACGACATCGCCGCGGTCGCCGGCGGTCGGGGTAAGGGCTTCGGGTCGGTTCGGGTCAGCGTCACCGTCGGCGGCACGACGTGGCAGACGTCTGTGTTTCCCAGCAAGTCCGGCAGCTACGTCCTGCCGGTGAAGAAGCCCGTCCGCCTCGCCGAAGACCTGGCCGAAGGCGCCCCGGTCGAGACCCACCTGACCCTCCTCGACCTGTAGCCCACCCGGAGAGCCCGTCGCCAGACGGCATCGCGGACGCCGCCCGGTGGGTACGGGCGGACACACGAACCCTCGGTGGGTACGGCGAACACACGAACCCCCGGTGGGTACGGCGGACAGACGAACGCCGCCGGTGTGGACCGGCGGCGTTCGATGGTTGAGGTTGCGAGGCGGACTAGTCGCCGCCGACCTGGTTGGGACCGTTCTTGCCCGCGGTGCGGTTGGTGCCGTGCGTCGGGGCCTTCTGACCGTCGTTGCCGGACTGGGCGGCTCCCGCTTCGCTCGCCTTCTTGAGGCTGTCCCGCGTCACAGGTGCCACGTCGGCGGCGGCACTGGCCGCACGGGCCAGTTCGGCGGCCTTGTCGGCCCGGTTCGGTCCCTGGCCCTGGCCGGTCTCGGTCTGCTGACCGGGAGCGGGTGCGGCCTGAGGGGAGTTTCCGTGGGCTGAGTCAACCCAGGCATTTGTGGTCTCCTGCTTGGCGCCTTCCTGTCCCGCCACAGCCTGCACAGGCTCCGGCGCCTGAGTCGCAGGCTCCGCGACAGCCGGCCCCTCAGCAGCAGGCTCACCAACAGCCGGTGCCTCGGCGGCAGGCTCTGCGACAGCGGGCCCCTCAGCTGCCGGCTCCGCGACAGCCGGACCCTCCGCAGCAGGTTCGGCGACGGCGGGTCCTTTAGCTGCGGGCTCCGCAACGGCGGGTCCTTCAGCGGCACGCTCGCCAACGGCTGGTGCCTCGGCTGCAGGTTCCGCGACAGCGGGCCCCTCAGCTGCCGGCTCCGCGACAGCCGGACCCTCCGCAGCAGGTTCGGCGACGGCGGGTCCTTCAGCTGCGGGCTCCGCAACGGAGGGTCCTTCAGCGGCAGGCTCGCCAACGGCTGGTGCCTCGGCTGCAGGTTCCGCGACAGCGGGCCCCTCAGCGGCAGGCTCTGCGACGGCAGGCCCTTCAGCGGCAGGCTCTGCAACGGCGGGTCCTTCAGCGGCGGGCTCGCCAACGGCTGGTGCCTCGGCTGCGGGTTCCGCGACGGCCGGGCCCTCGGCTGCGGCCTGTGGGGCGTTCTCCGCGGCGCGCTGGGCCTGCTGCTCGGCCAGGAGCTGCGTGAGGGCGTCCCGCTCGGCGGTGAGCTGCTGGACCTGGGCCTGGAGCTCAGCGACCTGCTGAGCCAGTTGATCGTTGATCTGGATGTATTCCTGGTTGTGCTGCTGAAGCCGCTCCAGCTCCCCGTTCACCTGCTGCTGCGGTGCTTGACTCGGGGTCTGACTCTGCCCCAGCCCCTGACCTGTCTGGGCCGGTGTCGGCCGCTCGCCGACCGGCTGCGACTGCACCGTCTGCTGCGGCTGCACCACCTGCTGCGGCTGCACCACCTGCTGGGGCTGTGGCTGCCCGGCCTGCGGTGCGATGATCTGATCTCCCCGCCGGATCATCGCGTTCATGTCCTGGCGCACGAGGTCCCGCAGGTCGTGCTTGCCGAACTTCTGGCCGCCGACGGCGCGATGCAGCCGGGGATCACGGTTCTTCACGTCCCGCCCGACCTGGGCATAGGCCGACTTGAGTGTCTTCGTGCCTTGTCTCGTGTCCCGCCAACGCGAGATCCGCCCGCTGGGGGCCATCCGGGCCTGCCGCAGCCGACCCTCGATCAACGCCTGCGCCTGTCGGGCCTGCTCGCCGTACAGATTCGGCTGGTACTGCGCGGCGAGGGTGAGGTGCGCGAGTTGCTGCAGCTCGGCCTTGGTGATGTTGGCGGCACCGATCAGTCGGCGCGTCTCCGGGTTGGCCCGCTTGGCGTCCTTGCGGAGGAGCGCGAACGTGCCCTTCAGCACCTTCACACCGCGGCGCTCGGCCTTGCCCTGCGCCTTCTGGGCCTGCCGCGCTGCCTTCCGCTGGGCGTTCCGCTCGCGGCGGCTCTGCGGTTCTGCCTGAGGCTCGCTCATCGGGTCTCCTAGTCGATGTATACGGCGTAGTTGACGCCGACCGAGGTCGTCAGCGGGTCCTTGCTGGGCTTGGTGCTGTACAGGTGGAACTCAGCGCCCGGTCGCACCCAGACGGCCAGGTGTCGCCGTCCGGTGCCGGCGCCGAGCTCCCAGTCGTCCACGAAGCCCGCGTCGGTCTCGTCGCCGAGGTAGTCCGGTTGTCCCCAGTGCCGGGTGGCGAGGGCGAGGTGGATCGGCCAGTGCTCGTCCAGCCCGGCCTCGGCCGCGGCGATGTCGTCCACGCCGATCTCGTACGCCGACCAGCCGCTGTCCGGGCAGTCCGGGAAGGCCAGGCCGTCGAACACGATCATCGTCGTACCGCGCGGGGTGGTGAATCCCCAGGAGACCATCTCGGCGTCGATCACCTCACCGGGCTCCAGCGGCCACGGCCGCCAGGGGGTCTGGCCCATCACCCGGTGGACCAGGGCACGGACAACCTCCGGACCCGACTCGTCACCGTCCGGGCCGGCGATCACACTCCAGTCCCGAATCTCGGCGAGATCCGCCATCGCCAGGTCGTCCTGGTCGAGTGGCCTGTCCTGCGTCTTCATCCGGCCGCGTCGTCCTCTCTGCTCTGTATCGCGTGGAAACCAACCGAGCGCAACCACTGTGCGCAACCGTAGGCGGCGCTGCGGGTCATTCGCCACCCAGTACGACGTGGCTGTGGACAACCCGGATCCGCCGAATTGTCTCAGCTGTGGATGGCGTGCGGGACGCGATCAGACCAGGCCGTACGCTGGTCCGGTGAACACGGAACACCACTACGGCTTCGAGACGCTCGCCATCCACGCCGGAAACGAGCCTGACCCCACCACCGGTTCGGTGGTCCCGCCGATCTATGCCACGAGCACCTACAAGCAGGACGGCGTCGGCGGGCTGCGCAACGGCTACGAGTACTCCCGGTCGGCGAACCCGACCCGCACGGCGCTGGAGGAGTGTCTGGCCGCGATCGAGGCGGGCAACCGCGGGTTCGCGTTCGCCAGCGGCCTGGCCGCGGAGGACACGCTGATCCGCGCGCTCTGCGTCCCGGGTGACCACATGGTGTTCCCCGACGACGCGTACGGCGGCACGTTCCGCCTGTTCTCCCGGGTCCTCGGCAACTGGGGTGTCGAGATGACGCCCGTCGCGATCACCCACCCGGAAGCGATCCGGGCCGCGATCCGCCCGGGCAAGACCAAGATCGTCTGGCTGGAGACGCCGACGAACCCGCTGCTGAACGTTGCCGACATCGCCCTGGTTGCCCAGATCGCGCACGACGCCGGCGCCCTGCTGGTGGTCGACAACACGTTCGCCTCGCCGTACCTGCAGCAGCCGCTGGAGCTCGGTGCGGACGTGGTGGTGCACTCGACCACGAAGTACATGGGTGGGCACTCCGACGTCGTCGGCGGTGCACTGATCGTCCGGGACACCGAACTGACTGAGAAGATCGCCTTCCACCAGAACGCGATCGGCGCGGTCGCCGGACCGTTCGACTCCTGGCTGGTGCTGCGTGGCATCAAGACCCTCGGGGTCCGGATGGACCGGCACAGCGACAACGCGGAGAAGATCGTCGAGTTCCTGCAGCGGCACAAGTCCGTCAGCCAGGTGCTGTACCCGGGCCTCGATGGCCACCCCGGTCACGAGACCGCCGCGAAGCAGATGAAGCGGTACGGCGGGATCGTGTCGTTCCGCGTGGTGGGCGGCGAGCAGCAGGCGCTGGACATCTGCAACAAGGCCGAGGTCTTCACCCTGGGCGAGTCCCTCGGCGGCGTCGAGTCGCTGATCGAGCACCCCGGCAAGATGACCCACGCCTCGGTGGCCGGCACGCCTCTCGAGGTCCCCGCCGACCTGATCCGGCTCTCGGTCGGCATCGAGACGATCGACGATCTGCTCCAGGACCTCGACCGCGCGATGGCGTAGTCCGTGACCCTGGTTGTTGCGGTCGACTTCGGGTCGACCTTCACGAAGGCGATCGCGGTGGACTCCGGCTCGGGCGAGCTGATCGCCCGGGCCGAGCACCGGACCACCATCGACACCGATGTGATGGACGGATGGCACGCGTGTCGCGCTGTGCTGCTGGACGCCGACCGTCGCGTCGCCGACGCTGATGTGCTCGCGTGTTCCAGCGCGGGTGGTGGGCTGCGGATCGGGGTCGTCGGCAACGAAGAGCTGGTGACGGCCGAGGCCGGCCGGCGGGTCGCGTTGTCCAGCGGCGGCAGGGTCGTTGCCGTAGTCAACGGTGGGCTGACGGCAACCAGTCAGAAGGCACTCCGCGCCGAGCGGCCGGATGTGGTGCTGCTGTTGGGTGGCACCGACGGTGGCAACTCGGCGGTGTTGCTCAAGGCAACCGAGACGCTGGCGAAGTACAAGTGGCGTCGTCCTGTCGTTGTCGCGGGCAACGTCGACGCCCGGGCCGAGGTGGGCGAGATCCTGACGGCCGGCGGCGTACCGCATGTGCTGGCGGACAACGTCGTACCGGAGATCGGGGTGTTCGCGCCGGACAGTGCGCGGGCCGCGATCCGGGAGATGTTCCTCGCGCACGTGATCGGTGGGAAGAACCTGTCCCGTGATCCCGCGTTCGCCCAGATGGTTCGGGCCGCCACGCCGGACGTCGTACTGCGCGGTGTCGAGGTGCTGGCCGGATTGCACGGCGACGTCGCGGTCGTGGACATCGGCGGCGCGACGACCGACGTGCACTCGGTGATCGAGCTCGACCCCGAGGATGCGAACCTCGGCCGCGAGGTGGTCGCAACCCACCCGGTGACCCGGACCGTCGAAGGCGACCTCGGCATGCGGTGGAGCGCTGTACCGGTCGTTGCGGCCGCCATCGAGGCAGGCTTGGTCGCGGCCGACGACCCGATCAGTACGGCGGCCGCCCGCCGCCACCGGGATCCGTCGTACCTCCCCGACAGCCCGATCGAGGCGTCGTACGACGAGACTCTGGCGACAGTGGCCGCGACGGTCGCACTCCGACGGCACGCGGGCCGGCAGCGGATCGTCTTCGGGCCGGGCGGGCGCGTGATCGAGCGGTCCGGGAAGGATCTGCGCGAAGTGGATCTGCTGGTCGGGTCCGGGGGAGTGTTGCGTCACAACGGCCCGGACGTTGCTGCGCGGATCCTCGGCGCGGTCGGCAGGAACGCGCAGGAGGAAGGCTGGCTGGTGCCGCAGCGGGCGGAGGTCTGCGTGGACAAGGACTATGTGCTCGCCGGCGTCGGTCTGCTGGCCGACGAGAACCCGAAGGCCGCCGAAGGGCTGGCCGCGCAGATTCATAGAACGGCCACCGCCGGGCACTAGTGTCCTCAGCAAGCTAGCTGCGGAGGTGTGATGAGCGAGACGGGGCGGGACGAGTCGAGTCCGGTGGCAGACAATCAGGTGCTGGACGAGTCCAGCGAGTCTGTACCGGTCGACGACAGAACGGCCGAACACCCAACGGCCGCGCAGGGAGCGGGCGAACACCAGTTGGACGTGGCCGACCGTGGCCCGTACGACGCCGGGGTGACGCGCGGCATGCACATCGCCAGCGCGTGGTCCTGGCGGTTCCTGGTGATCGTCGCCGCCGTCGTGGTGATCGGCTTCGGCATGCGGTACCTGTCCGAGGTGGTCGTCCCCATCACAGTCGGCGTACTGCTGACCGCACTCCTCGTCCCGATCACGAACGGCCTGCAGCGACTGCGTCTGCCACGCGGACCCGCCGCCGGTATCACCGTGGTGGCCACCATCGTGGTGGTCGCCGGCCTCCTCACGTTGGTCGGGACGCAGATCGCCAGCCAGTTCGACAGCCTGTCCACGCAGGTCGGCGAGGGCGTCCAGAAGCTCCGTGAGCTGGGCCGGATCAACTTCGGGCTCACCGACGCCGACGTCACCAACGCGATCAAGACCCTGCGCGAGCAGATCACCTCCGGCGGCGCGATCGGTCAGCAGGCAGCAGCAGTCGGTACGACGGCCACCCACGTCGTCGCCGGATTGTTCATCTCGCTGTTCTGCTTGTTCTTCTTCCTCTACCAGGGTGAGCAGATCTGGGCCTGGCTGGTCCGGCTGTTCCCGCGGCGGGCCCGGGACAGGGCGGACTCGTCCGGCCGGAAGGCGTGGGTCTCGCTGACCGCGTTCGTCCGGGCGACCATCATCGTGGCCGCGGTCGACGCGATCGGCATCTCTTTGGGCGCGGCGGTTCTCGGCCTCCCGCTGGTGAGCGCGATCGGCATCCTGGTCTTCGTCGGCGCGTTCGTGCCGGTGGTCGGTGCACTGGTCAGCGGCATCGTCGCCGTCCTGGTCGCCTTGGTTGCCAAAGGCCCCGTCATCGCGATCATCATGCTCGCGGTGGTGATCGGTGTACAGCAGCTCGAGGCGCATGTGCTGCAGCCGTTCCTGCTCGGTCGCGCGGTCAGCGTGCACCCGCTCGCGGTGATTCTCTCGATCGCCACCGGTGTGGTCATCGCGGGCATCGTCGGGGCGCTGGTCGCCGTACCGACTGCCGCGGTCATCAATACGATCGTCAACCATCTGGCCGGCAACGACACCGACCCCGAACCGCCCAGACCGTTACCGCCGTTGCCCAGACGCAGGGCACGCGTGGTCCCGGAAAGCGAGACCTGACAGCCGACCGGCCGCCCTCCACAGTGGAGGACGGCCGGTCGGGATGGTTCGAGTTCACTTGCCTTGCGTCGGACCGTTCTTGCCCTTGTTGGGATCCGTGGCCGCACCGGTGCGCTGGGTCTCGCCGAGATTCTGCGTGCCCGTGCCAGTGCCAGTGCCCTGTCCGGGCTGCTCTGCCGATACTGCGGCCCCCTTGTTGTCGCGCGCCGACATTGCCGGGTCCTGCCCCGGCGGCAGCAGCGCCTTGACCTCTTCGGCCTTCGGCAGCGAGGCCTGCTCGCCACTCGTGATCGCGTTGGCCTCGGAGACAGCCCCGTGGGTCGCCTTCGACCCGAGCCCGACGGCCTTCAAGGCCGACTGGACCCGGGGGTTCGACCGAATGCTGTCGAAGCCGACCTTCGCGTTCAGGTACCCGTTGTGGAGGGACTCCAGCGGGCCGGAGGCAACCCCGGCAACGCCCCTGCCGATGCTCTTGCCGGCCTCGACGCCCCAGCGGCCGACAGCGCTGGCCGCCTTCCCAACCGTCTCCCGGACCTTCGGGTTCGTGGCCAGCGCCGCCACCGCAACGCCGGCCACCGCCATGGTGGAAGGGTTGTGGGTGACGTCGTGGGCGAACTGTGCGGCGTACGTCGCAACGTGCTGGGCTGCGTTGCCAACCGGCTCGGCGATCGCGTTGTAGGTGTCCTGAGTGACACCCCAGGCCTTGGCAGCCGCCTCGGTCGCCCAACCGGTGAAGTTGTCCCACTGATTGGCGATGTCATGGCCGACGTCGGTGGCCAATCGCTGGGCGGCATCGACACCTTGGTTCCACTCCTGGGCGATCTCGTGGCCCAGGTTCTGCGCGCCTTCGATGGTCGAGTTGTAGGCGTCAACGGCTTCGCCGGCGACGTACTCACCGGCGTGCCCGATCGCGACGCCGGCGTCGCGGCCGGCGTGCCCGATCGCGCTGACGGCCTCTTGGCCCGGGTCCGTCATGGCCGCGACGCCCGCCACGGCTGCGACCGGCACGGCGCGGCCGGCGATCCGCCGCCCGCGCGACGGCGCCTGCGCGAGCAGCTGCCGGCGCTGGGCGGTCAGGGCCTCGTCGACGATGAGTTGGATGGTGGCCCGCTGCTCGGTGCTGAAGCCGGCCAGGCCCGAGGACGACGATCCTTCAGAGGGGGTGTTGGTCACGATGGCTCCTAGTCGAGGTAGACCGTGTAGTTGATCCCGACGGACGGGGACAACGGGTCCACGGTCGGCCGGTCGCTGTACAGGAAGAACTTCGCGCCAGGCGCCAGCCAGATCGCCAGGTGGCGCCGGTCGAAGCCGGCCCCCGGCCAGAACTCGTCGACGAAGTTCGGGTTGCGGTAGTCACTGGCCCAGATCGGCGGTCCCCACGTCTTCACGCCGAGCGAGAAGGCGTCCGGCCAGTGCGCGTCCAGACCGGCCTCCGCGGCCGGGATGTCCTCGACCTCGAGGTCGTACGCCGACCAGCCGCTGTCCTGGACGTCGGCGAAGACCAGCCCGGGGAACACGATCATGTTGGTGCCCCGCGAGGTCTCGAACCCCCACGACTGCATGGTGTCGTAGTTCGTGCCCGGCTCGTCCTGCCACGGCTTCCAGCCGGTCGCGGCGGAGACCCGGTGCACCAGCGCCTTGACGACGTCGTACCCGGTCTCGTCGGTGTCCGGACCGGCGACCTTCGCCCAGTCCTCGACCTCGTCGAGGTCCTTCATCGCGACGGCGTCCAGGTCGAGCGGCCTGTCCTTGGTTTTCATGCGGGGTGCATCCCCTATCGTCGTTCGGCTTGCTGCTGACGGGAACAGTAGGGCGCGGTCAGGGTCACGTCGACGGCCCGGATGCAACGAAATGGTCTACACCGAGCGGGGGCCGGCGCCCTTGTCCCTGGCTTTCCCGGTCTGACCGGTTTTGGGGGCTGCACCGTCCCCGCTGCCGCCGGTCCGGGTCTGCCCGGTCTGCGGTTGTGTCGCCGCGTTCATCGTCCGCTGCAGGTCGGGGGACAGGCCGCTCGAGGTCGCCGGGCCGGCGTTCTGGAGCGCCGCCGCGGTCCCCTGGGCGCGCGCGGTCATCGCCGCCTCCGAGACGCCACTGTTGTCCCCGGTCTGGGGCGGTACGTCGGAGTTGGCTCCGGCATCGCGCACCGCCTCGCGGTGCATCTGCGCTGCTGATCTTGGCGTCATGACCCCTCCTCGTTGAGGTAGACCACATAATTGATGCCGACGGACACCGACAACGGCCGGACCGTCGGTTTGTTGCTGTACAGGTGGATCTCGGCGCCCGGTGGGTTCCAGACCGCGAGGTGGCGGCGGTCCGTGCCCGCACCGGGTGCCCACTCGTTGACGAAGCCCGAGGTGCTTTCGGTTCCGACGTACGCCGGATTTCCCCAGTGCCGCCGGGCCAGGTCGAACTTGGCCGGCCAGTGCTCGTCCAGGCCCGCCGCCGCGGCGTCCACGTCCCAGGGCTCGATCGCGAACGCGACCCAGCCACTGAACGGGCTGTGCGGAAGGATCTGGTCGTCGTACACAGCCAGCTCGGTCTTGCGCCTGGTCAGGAATCCCCAGCCGTCGAGCTGGTCGTCGATGACGGTCTTGCGGTTCACCGGCCACGGCTTCCAGTTGGTGCCGGACTTGACCCGCTTGATGAGCTTGCGCACGGGGACCGGTCCGGTCTCACCGGTATGCGGTCCGCCGAGGCGCCGCCAGTCCCGGACGTCGGCGAGATCTGCCATCGCGCGGTCGTCGTCGTTCAGCGGCCGGTCCAATGTCTTCATCCAGGCTTTTCCTGTCCGATCCTCAGGGCACTTTGCTACTGAAACTAGAGGTCCGCGGGGTCAGCGCGGGCATTTGTCTCACACACAGAGCAGCCGCCCCGGGAACATCCCAGGGCGGCTGCCTTCAGTGCTGTGTCAGTGCTACCTCAGTGCATCGCCGCGGCCGCGGAGGCCTCGATCGACTCCGCCTCGCCCTCCGGCTTCGGGCCGTCGGAGCGACCGGCCAGCCGCTGCTCCGGAGTGATGATCGCGATCACCAGAGCGATGGCCAGGAACGGCAGGGAGACCAGGAACACGTCGCCCATCGCGTCGACCAGACCCTGCAGGGCCCAGCCCTTCATCGGCGGCTTGAGGGCATGCAGTGCCTGCACGCTGTTCGCCGCCTTGGCCAGCTGGCCGACGATCCCCTGCATGGTCTGCGGGACGATCGTGGTCAGGTGGTCCTGCAGCCGGCTGGTCAGCACCGCACCGTAGACCGCCGTACCGATCGCTCCACCCATCGAGCGGAAGAAGGTCATCGACGAGGTCGCGGTACCCATGTGCTTGCGGGGCACGCTGTTCTGCGCGGCGGTGACGGTGATCTGCATCGACAGGCCCAGGCCGGCGCCCATCACGAACATGTAGATCGCCAGCTGCCAGTACGGCGTGCTCAGGCTCAGCGTGGACAGCATCACCATCGCACCGCCGACCAGGACCGCGGAGATGATCGGGAACATCTTGTACCGGCCGCTCTTGCTCATCAGCTGACCGCTCGGGATCGACGCGGAGAAGATACCGACGATCATCGGCAGCAGCGCCAGGCCGGAGCGGGTCGGCGACATGTCCTTGACCGCCTGCAGGTACAGCGGCAGGAAGATCAGCGCACCGAACATCGCGAACCCGAGCAGGAACGCGTAACCGGCGTACCCGGAGAAGATCCGGCCCTTGAACAGGTCCATCGGGATGATCGGCTCGGCCACCCGCAGCTCGATCAGGACGAAGGCGACGGCCAGTACGACGGCCGCGACCAGCAGGGCGATCGTGGTGCCGGTGCCCCAGCCGTTGGTCGGTCCGCTCCAGGAGACGGCCAGCAGCAGCGAGGTGACGGCCGCGGCGACCGTGCCGGCGCCGAGGTAGTCGATCTTGTGCGAACGCTTCACGTGCGGCAGCTTCAGGACGGCGCCGACGATGCCCAGGGCAACCAGGCCGATCGGCAGGTTGATCCAGAAGATCCAGCGCCAGCCGGGACCGTCGGTGAGGACACCGCCGAGCAGCGGACCGGCCACCGAGGACAGGCCGAAGACGGCGCCGAAGTACCCCATGTACTTACCGCGCTCGCGCGGCGGGATCACGTCACCGATGGTGGCGAAGGCCAGGGACATCAGGCCGCCGGCGCCGAGACCCTGGACGGCCCGGAAGCCGATCAGCATCTCGATGTTCTGCGACAGCGCGGCCAGCACGGAGCCGGCCAGGAAGGTGACGATCGCCGCGATGAACAGCGGGCGACGGCCGTAGAGGTCGGAAACCTTGCCCCACAGCGGAGTGGAGGCGGTCGAGGTCAGCAGGTACGCCGTGACCACCCAGGACAACTTGTCCAGGCTGTTGAACTCGCTGACGATCCGGGGCAGCGCCGTACCGACGATGCTCTGGTCCAGCGCGGCCAGGAACATGCCGGCCATCAGACCGCCGAGGACGACCAGGATCTGCTTGTGTGACAGATAGTTCGGGCCGCCGTCGGAGGATGCTGAAGCTCCGCCGGCGGTGGCGGGCTCTGTGGTACTCATCTGGTGCTCTCCAGGTTCTCTTCGGTGTTCTCGCGGGCGGCAGGGTCACTACCGGGCGCGAAGTCTTCTTCGGTACGGCGCTCTGGCGCCGGGGATCGCAGTCGCGGGGCGACGGCGGCCCAGCCCTTGTCCGCCCAGCGGGCGTCGGCCGGGGTGTCGGTCAGGCTGGCGACCCCGTCGGCGAACCGGGTCATCAGCCGCTCGAAGGTCTCCACGTCGTCCTCGGACCAGCCGTCCATCGCCGCACTGAGCAGTTCCATCCGGCGTCGCGCGCCGGACTCCCACTGCTCGATGCCCTGCTCGGTCAGCTCGACCCGGAAGGCGCGGCCGTCGTCGGGGTCGGGGGAGCGGCGGACCAGGCCCAGCTGCTCCAGCGCCCGGACGTGCCGGCTCGCGGTCGAAGCATCGAGCTCCATCCGCACGGCCAGGTCGGACAGCCGCAGTGCGCCACTGCACCGCAGCACGAACAGCGCCACGTGCGCGCTGTGGTCGATCGTGTCGCCGGGCTGTTTGGCTTTCAGCCGGCGTCCGATCCGGGTAAACGCGTGCATGACGCCCTCGATGGGGGTCTGCGGGATGTACCCGTCGTTTACTTGCATGCTGCAAGCATATACATGCTTGCGTGATACACGCAAATGAGTTTCCGAGATTGCCAAGTGAGTCGCCACTCATTAACTCGCCGTCGCTGGTCGGTCACTGTCCGCAGTGCAGGAGAATCAGCGGACAGGCATGAGACGGCGGAAGGGTGGATTTTGTGACGCGAACAGCTGTGGTGACCGGTGGCGGGTCTGGGCTGGGGCGGGAGATGGCGCTCGCACTCGCGGCGGCGGGCTTCGACGTCTGGGTGACGGGTCGCACGGAAGAGAAGCTCCAGCAGACCGTGGCTGACGGGGGCGGCCAGGTGCGGCTCGCGGTGCTCGATGTGGCTGATGGGGAGGCTGTGCGGGGGTTCTTCGGGGGGTTGGAGCGGATTGATGTGTTGGTCAACAACGCGGGGACGGGGGCGCCGGCGGCGGGGGTGGAGGAGTTGGCGGAGGAGGACTGGCGGCGGGTGGTGGATACCAACCTGACCGGGTCGTTCCTGTGTGCGCAGGCGGCGTTCGCGCTGATGTTGCGGCAGGACCCGAAGGGCGGGCGGATCATCAACAACGGGTCGATCTCGGCGCACGTGCCGCGGCCGCAGGGGATCGCCTACACCGCGAGCAAGCACGCGATCACCGGGCTGACCAAGGGCCTCGAACTGGAGGGCCGGGCGCACGGGATCACGGCCTGTCAGATCGACATCGGCAACGCCGCCACCCCGATGACCAAGCGGATGGGACAAGGCGTGCTCCAGCCGGACGGGTCGATCGCGGTCGAGCCGACGTTCGACCCCAAGATCGTGGCGGACTTCGTCGTACAGATCGCGCAGTTGCCGACGGCTGTCGCCGTACCGACGCTGACCGTGATGGCGGCCGGGATGCCGTACGTCGGGCGGGGTTGACCTCCAGCCGTCTTGAGGTTCTACGGTCACGCAATGGAACCGCCCATAACGACAAGAAAGTGTCGGGACTCCCGTCTAGGGTCGGGCTCGTGAGTGAGCAGCGGGAGTCCTTGGTGCATGTCCGCGACCTGCGCAAGTCGTACGGCGACTTCGAGGCGGTGCGCGGGATCGACCTGGACGTCTGGAAGGGCGAGGCCTTCGGCTTCCTCGGGCCGAACGGTGCGGGCAAGTCCTCGACCATGCGGATGATCGGCGCGGTCTCGCCGATCAGCGGAGGCACCCTGCGCATCCTCGGGATGGACCCGACCGCCGACGGCCCGGCGATCCGGGGCCGGCTCGGCGTCTGCCCGCAGGACGACACGCTCGACACCGAGCTGACCGTCCGGGAGAACCTGACGATCTACGGGCGGTACTTCGGTCTCAGCCGGGCCGAGTGCCGCAGCCGGGCGGACGAGCTGCTCGACTTCGTCGCGCTCACCGAGAAGGCGAACGTCAAGGTCGACGAGCTCTCCGGCGGGATGAAGCGGCGGCTCACGATCGCCCGTTCGCTGGTGAGCAAGCCGGACCTGCTGCTGCTCGACGAACCGACCACGGGCCTCGACCCGCAGGCCCGGCATCTGCTGTGGGACAAGCTGTTCCGGCTCAAACAGGCCGGCGTCACGCTGATCATCACCACTCACTACATGGACGAGGCCGAGCAGTTGTGCGACCGGCTCGTCGTGATGGACGGCGGGCTGATCGCGGCCGAGGGGTCGCCGGCCGAGCTGATCCGGGACTACTCGACCCGCGAGGTGACCGAGCTGCGGTTCGGTCCGGACGTGATGCTGTCCGACCACGACGCGCTCGAGGAGAAGGTCGCCGACCTGGCCGAGCGGATCGAGGTGCTGCCGGACCGCCTCCTCCTCTATACCGACGACGGTGAGCGTGCCGTTGCCGGCGTCCACGAGCGTGGCCTCGAGCCGGCCGCGGTTCTCGTACGGCGCTCGACGCTGGAGGACGTGTTCCTCCGGCTGACCGGCCGGACGTTGGTCGACTGATGGCGCTCGCACTGGAGAACGGGCGACGCCAGTTCGACTACTGGGTCACCGTCTACAAACGGACCTGGAAGGGCACGTTGGTCAGCAGCTTCCTGCTGCCACTGCTCTATCTGGCCTCGATGGGGGTCGGGCTCGGCTCGTTCGTCGACAAGAACGGGACCGGCGCGCTGGGTGGGGTGAGCTACCTGCAGTACATCGCGCCGGGGTTGCTCGCCTCGACGGCGTTGCAGATCGCTGTGGGCGAGGCGACGTACCCGGTGATGAGTGGGCTGAAGTGGCAGAAGTTCTACCACTCGATGATCGCGTCACCGCTGCGTCCGGCCGACGTCGTCTACGGGCAGCTCGCGTTCATCGCGTTCCGGGTGCTGAGCTCCTGCACGGTGTTCCTGGTGGTGATCACGCTGTTCGGTGGGATGCGGTCGCCGCTCGGAGCGCTGGGGCTGCTGGTGGCTCTGCTCGTCGGGATGGCGGCGGCCGCGCCGGTTGCGGCGTACGCGACGCTGCTGGACAACGACGCGGGCTTCGCGATGATCTTCCGGTTCGGGGTGGTCCCGGCGTTCTTGTTCTCCGGTGCGTTCTTCCCGGTCTCACAGCTGCCGAACTGGATCGAGTGGCTGGCCTACGTCAGTCCGCTCTGGCACGGCGTCGACCTCTGCCGGAGTCTGAGCCTCGGCACGGTCAACCCGTGGCTGGCCGTCGTCAACATCGTGTACTTGCTGGCCTGGTGCGTGGTCGGCACCCGGCTCGCCGTCCGCGGCTTCTCCCGGAAGCTGGTCGGCTGATGGCGACGATGGCGGTGCGGGTGCTGCCGATCCCGACCCGGCTCGGCGGGCGGCACATCGTCGAGCGCAACTTCCTGGTCTACCGCCGGTCCTGGGTGGTCTTCCTGTCCGGCTTCTTCGAGCCGGTCTTCTACCTGCTCTCGATCGGTGTCGGCGTCGCGCAGTTGGTCGGCGACTTCACACTGGCCGACGGCACCAAGATCGCGTACGCCGCCTTCGTCGCGCCGGCGATGCTGGCCAGTTCGGCGATGAACGGTGCGATCTTCGACTCGACGTACAACATCTTCTTCCGGATGAAGTACGCCAAGCTCTACGATTCGATGCTGGCGACGCCGCTGAAGCCGTGGGACGTGGCGACCGGTGAGGTGACCTGGGCGCTGCTGCGCGGGGCGATCTACTCGGCCATGTTCATCGTGGTGATGCTGATCATGGGCCTGGTGTCGTCGTGGTGGGCGCTGCTCGCGCTGCCGGCCTCGGTGCTGATCGGGTTCGCCTTCGCGGGCGCCGGGATGGCGCTGACCACGTTCATGCGCAGCTGGCAGGACTTCGAGTTCGTGCAGCTCGCGATCATCCCGATGTTCCTGTTCTCGGCCACCTTCTACCCGGTCGAGACCTACCCGGCCGCGATCCGCTGGCTCGTCGAGATCACTCCGCTCTACCAAGGCGTCGTACTGGAACGAGCCTTCACCACCGGCACCATCGCCTGGCCCCTCCTGATCAACGCCGCCTACCTCGCAGCCATGGGCACCCTCGGCATGTACGTCGCCTCCCGGCGCCTGGGCCTCCTCCTGCTGAAATAGCGGGCCGTCGGCAACTAAGGGAACCTGGGTGGAGTGGGTGGCGTCTGTCTCGGTGTGAAACTGATCAGTGGCTGGCGGGAGCGGCGCCGCGCGCGGCAGGAGGCGACAGCGCGGTTCCTCGGGCCGAAGATCGAGCTGCCGGGCGGGCAGAAGCAGTGGATCGACGACTCGATGTACTGGCTGATCGACCAGTTCGGGGTCGAGCCGTTGCGCCGGAAGACGGTGTTGCCGAGCACGTTCGTCCCCACGGACTACGACGGGTCGGAGGACGCGGCCCGGGCGCTGTGTCTCAAGGTCTGCGAGCGGGTGGGAGTGCCCGCGGACACGATCCGGTTCAGTTTCCGGATGGTCGAGGTTCGCGTTGCCGCCCGCGGCCTCGCGGTGCGTGAGTTGCGCGAACAGCTGCAGGAAAGCGTGGACGCGGAGCAGGCCCGCAAGATCCTCGCTGTCTCGGGACTCCACGCAGACATGACGGACGACGAGATCGACGCCCTGATGAGGACCGGTTTCGGGCCCGAGATTGTCTGGCTCGCGGATCGTGAGCTCGCGTTCGAGCTCACGCGATGCCAGGAGATCGTTGACGAGGAGGATCCGGATCGGCGGGCGGAGTTGCTCCGGAAGGCCGAGGCAATCTGGGCCGTTCCCGCAGGCACGGGTACGTATGGCTGTTACCTGGATCTGCGCCTACCGCCGTCTCCTCTCCGTAGGCAGGAGTGGCCGGCTGCCGCGCCCGAGAAAGCCGCGGTTCTGCTGGCGGCCGACTGCTTGGCCGACCCGGCGACCGTGGTGGCCGCGCTGGCCCACGAACTGGGTCATGAGGTGCTGCTGGGAGGCGGCATCATCAAGCGGGAACGCGCCGACGGTGAGGCGTTGACCGATCTGTTCGCCGTGTTCCAGGGATTCGGGATCTTCATGGCCAACCAGGCCGCGGAGCGGATCAAGGGTCGCAAGCGGAAGTACATGGCCTTCGGCTACCTGGGGGAGAGCGGCTTCTCGGACGCGCTGTCGTCGTACTGCTTCCACCGGCATCGGCTGTGGCCGAACGTGTCACTCTTCCCGTTCTGGCGCAAGGAGCTCGATCTGTCGGTGCGGATCCGGACCGTCAGCGGGGTCGGCATGCTGGTGAAAGAGGCCGAGGCCAAGGCGATTCAGGAAGGTGCGCCGCTCACCTAACGCAGTGTCGTCGCGACGGTGGGGAACTGGGAGGTTTGCGAGGGCGTCGGACAGGGATGATTCGGCGGGTGAGGAATCCGATCGGGCAGTTGCGGCGCAGTCAGCAGGTTCGGGCCGAGCTGAAGGCGCCACGGGAGCGACTGCCGGGTGGGCGGCGGCGGTGGATCCGGGCGTCGATGGACTGGCTGGTGATCGAGTTCGGCCGCGACATCCTGCTCCGGCCGATCGTGCTGCCGACGGACCTCATCCCGGCCGGGTACGACGGCACCCTCGAGGCAGCGCAGGACTTGTGTACGCGCGTCGCCGACCGGATGGACCTCCTCCCGGACCAGTGCGAACTCACCTTCGAGCTGGTCGGTGAAGGTATCCGGCGTCCGGCGTACCGAAGGTCGACGTCCGTGGTGAAGGAGCAGTCCGGCCGCTGGATGCGCGGTGCCGACCGTAACCAGATCCAGCTCGCTCCGGCCTTGGCCGCCGACCCGGAGGCTCTGGTCGCGATCTACGCCCACGAGCTCGGGCATGAACTCCTGCTCGGCAGCGGCCGGATCTCCTTGGCCCGCCGGCCCGATCACGAACCGCTGACCGACCTGCTCACCGTGTTCTACGGACTAGGGATCTTCACCGCCAACGCGGCGTACGAACGTCGCCCGCGACCGAACGGCCGCGGCAAGCAGCCGCTGGCCCGCGGGTACCTCCGCGAGGCGGCGCTGTCCGACGCACTCGCGTACTACGCCCTCCTTCGGGGCGAACGCCGCCCGGACTGGGACCGCCACCTGGACCCACCCGTACGCCGCGGCATGCGCAACCAGCTGGCCATCCTGCACAAGTAGCTAGCCCAGCACCTTCCGCAGCCACCACACCGCACCGCGATACATCGACTCCCGGCTCGGCCCGGACAGGTGATCCGGCAAGTGCAGCGAGGTCATTGCCTGGTGGAGTGCGCCGAGTTCCTCGGCCAGCTCGAGCGCCCGGCGCAGATCCGCCGGTGAGGCGTACTCCTCCCACTCGGCCAGATACGCGTCCGTCACCCGCGGGTCCATCGAGTGCGGCGAACGCTCCTCGACGAACGTGATCAGGTCCAGAAACGGGTGCGACACCGACCCGTCGGTCCAATCGAACGCGAGCACCTGACCATCCCGTACGGCGACATTCCGCGGGTGCAGATCGCCGTGCAACAACGTCTCGGGTACGCCGATCGCCGCCAGCTCGGTGATTGCCTCACGCAACTGTTCGGCCCGCCGCGGCAGCCCCGCTCGCTCCTCGGGTTCGAGTCGGTCGGTCGCCGGGTTCGGACCGAGGATCCGGTCGAGCTCATCCGCAAGTACGGCGAGCCGGCGGTCGACGCAGCTGAACTCGAAGAGCCGGTCGGTTTGATCGACATAGCTTCGCTGCAATCTGGCGTGCCCGCTCAGCGCGTCGACCCAGACAGAGATATCCGTCTCGTCGAACAAGGGACTGCCGACGTCGGGCAGCACCATCCAGGCGCGCTTCTCGTCGATCGCCAGCGGCGCTCTGGCAACGGCTCTGGTAACGGCATCGGCGGCATCGACCAGCCACGGGCCAGCGACGACGCGTACGCCGGTGAGCTGCCGGAGAAGTACTCGG